>NZ_JBEZJI010000120.1:0-8203 GCF_040649435.1 Actinomadura sp. NPDC048955 | reverse complement strand
CGTCCACGTCCGCGACACTCGGCAACGTCAGGGCCCTTGATGTCCCCCTCGCCCACGCGTCGGCGAGCCTCCGGGTGTCCCACTAACGTTCGTTAACGGCCCGAGGACGTCCCGCCCGTCGTGGGGGGAGACGAGAGCGGCGGGGAGAGTGGTTCAGAGCTGGCCGAACGAGTCCTACGAAGGCGAGTCCGTGCCGGTCGAGCCCAGCGAACAGGAGGTACTCCGCCGCTCGGACTACTACCGCAGGTACGCGCTGACCACCGTGCAGCTGGGGTTCGCGTTGCACGACGTCGCGCTGCCCGACCAGCCGCCGGCGCCGGACTCGCCCGCCCTGGCCCACACCGCCGCGGTGGCGGTCGCGACCTTGGTCGCCGCGCTGAACGACGTCGTCACACCCGTCATCGACGTACGCGCGTCGATGTCGCCTCACCGGATGTCGCATCGGCCGAGGGATGTCCGATGTGCGGCGGTCCGGTACCGGACCGGACCGGGAAGCCGGGACGCCGCACCACCTGGTGCTCCAAGGCGTGCCGCTCGCCGGGCTGCCGCCGGTCGTACCCGAGCACCTGCGATCGTGGTCGGTGTCGTGGAGCGCCTACGCCCCGGTGGACATCACCCCGCCCGAGCTGCGACCCGGCGCCGGACTCGACACGTCGGTCGCCGACGGCTGGGCCGAGCCCGCGACCGACCCTGCCGCGCTGCCCGACCTCGCCGATCGCCACGCCGCCGCGCTCATCGCGTTCCAGGCCGACGCCCAGGGCCGCCCCCTGCACCCCGGCGGCCGCACCGGCAAGACCGGCCGCAACCTCGGTAAGTGGGGCGAGAACCGGGCGGTGGACCCGATCGTGATCGCCGGTACCGGGCGCTACCAGCGGGTGCTGTTGATCCGCCGCTCCGACTGCGGGGCCTGGGCCCTGCCCGGCGGCATGGTCGAGCCCGGGGAGAGCGCCCCAGCCGCGCTGGTGCGGGAGCTGGCGGAGGAGACCGGCGTCGACCTGAACGGCTTCGTCCCGCGCGCTGCGGACCTCGCGAGCCCGCACCCGTGCGGGGCACACTGCCGCGTATAGCGATGAGACTGCTCCAGCGACTTTCGCTGGCACGATGACCGTCCGATGGTCATCGGTTCGCGCACGCACAGGCCTTGCCGGGCACTCAGGATCTCGACGGCCCCCGCGCGCGCCTTGAGAGCCCAGGCGCACGATCCGGGGCCGGACGTTCCTCACCCCCGGTGTCGGCTCCTGACCGCTTCGCATCCCATAGGGCCCGGCTCTCGGCGATGGTGCCACGGTGCTCCTCGGCCCAGTCGGCGAGTGACCGGAGTGGGACGGTCAGGGACTGGCCTGTGGGGGTGAGTGCGTACTCGACGTGAGGAGGCCGCATGTCGAGGACGGTTCGGGTGATCAGCCCGTCCCGCTCAAGTCGCTGGAGGGTGAGTGTCAGCATCCGCTGGGAGATCCCCTCGATGGCTCGTTGTAGGGCGCGGAACCTGTAGGGCTCACGCGCAAGCGCCGCCACGACGAGGATTGACCACTTGTCCCCGACTCGTTCGAGGACGTCTTTAAGCGAACAGTCTTCGGCGCTGAAGCGCGCCTGGGCGGTCACAATCGTGTGCCTATCGGTCATCGAAGTGCCTTCTGGTGCCTGAGAACCATAGTTACTACCGTAGTGTTGGTAATCAATAGTAACCATGAAAGGTCATGTCATGAAGGTGGGCATCCTAGGCACGGGTCGAATGGGGCAGGGCCTCGGCGAACTCCTACGCCGAGCAGGCCACCACGTTGCTCTCGGCTCGCGCACACCGGCTGACACTGGGTTTCCGTCCAGCACTCTTGAACACGTCGCCACGCAGAGCGAGGTTGTTCTCATCGCCCTCCCGCACGTCGCGATCGAGCCCAACATCGACTTGCTACGCACCATCGCACCCGACACTGTTGTGATCGACCTGGCGAACGGTGTCCGCGTTGACGACGGACGGATTCGATCGGTCCTAGACAAGCCTCACGGGCGGTGGCTGGCGAACCTCTTGCCGCACGCCAAGGTCGCCCGCGCCTTCACGCACGTCCAGGATGAACTGCTCGTGAGCCGTGCGATGCGCCAGCCAAACACATGGGCCGTCGCCGTCGCAGCCGATGACCCTAACGCCCTCGCGACAGCCAGCGAACTGGTGGAGTCGGCCCGGTACGTGCCGCTCTCCGTTGGCGATCTCGACCAATCAGGCGTCCTCGATCCTGGTGGTCCACTGTTCCCCAATATGTACCTACCTGGGGACATGTATGACCTGCTGCACGGCACTAGGTCTGCGCTAGATCTAGACCGGCGCCTCTAGCTCTAGCCGGCGGCCGTCACCACCGGCGGGATGCCGGCCGCTGGCGGCGGTCGGAGTCTTCGGCTGGCCAACCACCACGACAACGCTGTGACCAGCCGAATGAGAAACTTTCTTTACGTCTTCAAAGGCGCCCACCACGGCGCCGTCAGGACGTCGGCGGGCCCCGGGCATGCGGCTTTCCGTTAAGAGGTCATAACAAAATGTGCATGTGGTGCGACAGGTAGTGATGGTCAAGTGTGGTGTGGACGGGTGCGTAAGGGCGAGCAACCCCCATGGATCGTGGCCGACAGCCTGTGGGAGCGGATCGAGCCGCTGCTGCCGAAGGTGGTGCCCGGCTGGACGCCCCGGCCGCGCGCGCCGCTATTGAGGCCGCGTGGGAAGCCGGGCTGAGCGTCCGCGCGGCGGCCGAGCGGGCCACCCGGTCGGCGTCCTACATCGGTGACGTCTACACCCAGCTCGCCAAGGCGCGGGCCGCAGCCCAGCAGGGGCCAGACCCGGATCGAGTGGGCCGCGTGATCGGCTCTCGCCTACCTCGCTGCCGTGCCCCTCAGCGTCGTGCTCCTAGCCGTGGTCCTGCTCCGCAACCACCCGGCCCCCGGGACCGGCCCAGCGAGGCCGCACGCTCGAGGCCCATCGACGTCCTGGCGGCCGCCGCCCGGCGGGCGCCCTTGAACACGTAAGGAAAGTTCTCGTTCGGGGGGCGCCTCCGGTTGCTCGGATCCTGTGCCTTCTCGCGCGCGTAGGGCCTTTCTCTCAAACCCCCGAAAGTCAGCAAAATCGCGGGATAAGTGCAGGTGGGCGCGCTTGCGCACCGACAGCCGCGCCTCCGCAAGGCCGTTGCTGTAAGAACCCCAACGGGGCCTCGCGCGTCGCGGATAGCCGAGTTAGGCCGTTAGACCCCCCACGGAAACCACCGCGCCGCACGATCAGAAGGCGCCCCCTGACACCACCGTAGACCGAGAAGCCCACGATGGCGGAAACCGGGCGCGAGGTGCCACAACTCTGTACGTGCTCAAAGAGACGGGCCCCCCGGTGGGAGGCCCGTCAGTGTTTGTATGAAACCCGGTCGGCTTCAGCACTTGTGGTCGGCTCTGGGGACTTGGGAGGGCCCCCAGAGTCTGGTTCGCGGCTCCTAGGCCTCCGTGTTGGCCGCCGCCTCGATCTCGGCGTAGGAGTGACCCGCCGCCCTGGCCTTCAGGATTGCCTCCTGAGCCCTGCGGTGGACCTCCTGGTAGATGGGGGACCTGTTGCCGTGGCGGTTGAAAGCCTTCTTCTCGGCGGCCCGTGCACCCGCCGCATCAGACAACGCTGACATGTACACCCTCTCCTTTGCATCTCAACATGAGCTGCCCGCAGCTTCCTGCCGCAGGTGAACAAGACCGTCCGCGCCTTTCCCGAAACCACAACCCTCGACCGCGTGGCATCTGACGTTAGGGAACGCACCGATCGGGTCACCGAGGTTCAGGAACAGGCACTTAAGGCGGTTGGATGCGCTCTGCGGGTTGGGGATTTGTCTCCAGGCCCTTCCCGCTGCGTCCTCTCCGCGTTGACCTGCACAGGTCTGCGCAGGTCACCGTTTGGGGAGGCTGGGGACCGTGGGGAGGCGCACTGCCTGATGCGGTTGAGGCCGGTGGGCACTGGGGGCCCGCTCCCTCCCCACGAGCCCGGGGGCCCGGCCGATACCCCACCCCAACCCCCTCAGGGAGTCGACTCGCGCGGATGCCCCGGAGTCCCAGAGGGACTCCGGGGCGTCGATCTCGGCCAGGACCTCGACGGGGTCGCACGTCGCGGTGCCGGTCCGGCGGGCGCCGCACCCCTCGCACCGCACGACGCCGGCGGCGGCCTCGTCGGCCTGGCGGCCGCAGCCGCCGGCGCGCAGCGCGGCCCGGACCCCGTGCAGCGCGTCCATGTAGCCCCGCGGGCCGATCGGCGGGACCACCTCGGCCGCCCGGACGATCTCGACAGGCGTCCGGCCATCCGCCAGCAGCGCGTCCACGCGCACCGCCATCTCCGCCAGCACCCAGCCCGGCGCCCCGTCCGGGACCACCCTCGGCAGCGCACCCACCACCCGCCGCGCGTCCTGCGACACTGAACGGCGCCCTCACGGGCGATCACCGACAGAGGCGGGGGGTTAAAGGTCACCCCGCCCCTCTCGGCGCTCTGAGGCCACTCTGAGGGCCGCGCGGCGCCGTTCTCGGCGCTCCGGCTCCCCTTGGGCTCCTCGCGCGCCGCTTGCGGCGCCGCCTCGTCGAGCTGGAAGGCGAACCGCACCGCCAACTCCTTGAGCACTTCGCGACCTGGCACCACTCCCCAGGCTCCGTGCTCGCGCCGCCCGGGGGCCCTGACCGACAGCGCCGGCAACCACGCACTCCAGGAGTTCACCCGCGCCGACGAGTTCCTGACCTGGCTCGACCACAACCAAAGCGGCCTGGCCCACCTCACCCAGGCCCATACCAACCGCTGGCACGCCAGCCACCACAACACGAGCAGCGCTCTCTCCGCGCCCTCCTCAACTGGGCGATCAACACGGGCCGCTCCCCGCAGCCCCTCGTCCTGCCGAGACTGCACAAAGTCGAAGGCCGTCGCCTCACCCAGCACCGGCGACTGGAACTCCTCCGTCGAGTTTTGGACGAGACCGCCGGACCGATCCGTGCTCGGGTCGCGGCCAGCCCAGCCTCACGCTTCTCTACGCTCAACCCGCCAGCCGCCTGGTCTTGCTCACCATCGACGACGTCCTCCATGAAGACGACTGTGTCCTCGTCCGGCTCCGGACACCCTCCGACACCCGTCCCCGAGCCCTTCGCCGACTTGCTCCTACGCGCCACCGCCGAAGCCACGGACGGCGCTCTTGGAACGAATGGCTATTTCCCGGACGCGCTGGGCGGCCGCTTCACTCACGCAGTCTGGCCGACCAGGTCAGAGACCTGGGCATCCCGGGAGCAGCGGGCCGTGCCCCCGCGCTACGCCAACTCGTCCCCCAGGCTTCCGCACCCGTCATCGCCGAGCACTGGGATTCCACGACAAAACCACCACCCACATCGCTGCTCAAGCAGGAGGTTCGTGGAAGCGCTACGCCCCCAGCGACCACGAACAGTGACCAGAACGGCAACCGCTGCCGAGAACACAAATCACTCGATCAACGGCTCCTGCCAGTCCGAAGGCTCCCAGGCCGCACGCCGACGGCACCAGGCCCGCAAGGAGGCTGAGTGCAGAAAATAGCGGTAGCCCCTCAGTACTCGGCTTCGGGTTGGGGGCCCGAGGGGGACAACGTGCTGTATGCGCTGGGCACCAACATCGGGATCAAGCGGGTCGCCGACGGCGGCCGCTACGGCGAGGCCGAGGCCGCGCTACGGACGACCCGCTACCTGTTCGTCAACCGCGACAACTTGCGCAAGGCAATCGCGACCCTGGTCAACCTCGGCCTGGTCGCGTAGCCGCCTGGGTGCCGAGTCGACGAGCTGACGTGCCGGGCCGCGCTCGCCGCAGTCACCGCGTGGGACTCCGGTGCCGCGCCCAGCTAGCCGCTCGATGGCGCACTCGCCGACAAGCTGCTGGCCGCCCTCCGCACCACAGATGCGGCCTCCCGCAGACCGCCATCGCCGACCTGTTCGGCCTCCACCCGACACCATCAGCCGATGGCATACACCTGTGACTTGCATCGCTACGTGACGTCAAGCACGACCTTGCCGCGGATCCGGCGCTCCAGAAGTGCCGCCGCCGCCTCGGCCACTCGGTCCCAGGAGCCGCGCCAGCCGATCTGCGGGACGAGCCGCCCTTGGTCCAGCAACTGGAGGAGATAGGCGAGGTCCGGGCCGAATGCCCAGTCGAGTCGGTACGCCTCGATGCGCAGCCTGCTGCCCAGATGCCGGATGGCCTCGAAATCGATCGAGGTCGACGCTCCGGACGCGTGCCCGATGGACTGGACGATGCCGCCCTCGGCCAGCAGCCCGTACGCCTGGGCCAGTAGGGCGCCGCCGACGTTCTCCAGGACTCCGGCAACCGGCTCGGTCACGTTGTCGAGCCCGACGACGACCTCGGCGGCGCCCAGCTCCGTCAGCCCGGCTCCGCGTTCCGGGCTGCCCACGGCGGCGACGACATGAGCCCCTGCCAAGGCGCCGAGCTGGACCGCGTACCGGCCAACACCGCCGGACGCGCCGGTGACCAAAATCCGCCGGCCGATGACCGGGCCGAGACCGCGCAGCGCCTGCAGGGCGGAGACTCCGGCCACCGGCAGCGCACTCGCGACGCCGAGGTCGACGGTGTCAGGCACCGTCACGAGCTTGGCAGATTCGACCGCGCGTAGCTGCGCCCAGGCGCCGGCCGGACCCCAAGTGACAACGCGCGTTCCGACCTCCGGACCCGAGCCGTCCGCCGCCGCCTCGACGACGACCCCCGCCGCGTCCCAGCCTGAGACGCCACCCGGTTCGGTGCGCTGGGACAGGTCGGCGACCTCGCCGAAGTTCAACGACACCGCCCGGACCTCGACCACCGTCTGCGCTCGCTCCGGCTGCGGATCAGCGACCTCGCCGACCCGAAGGCCCTGGGGTGCGTCCGGGTCGTGGATCAATGCGCGCATCGGGAACCTCCAAGAACGTTAAACGAACGCCCCGCCGTACGCGGTCGCACCTCAGCGCCGGTCCGGTTTATGAAACCGCCAGCCGTCCAATAGTAGCCACCGCAGGTCAGGACGCATCCGAGGGCCAGGCATTGCGCGACGGTCGCGCTGTCGGCGACACGCCCACCAGCGGCAACGCCTATTGACACCCAGTGGCGGAGACGTACGACCTTCGTACTTCGGAGCCGGACGGAGCCGGCCCGTGTCGCCCGGCAACGAGCACCAGGACCACGAGATAACGAGGGCCAGGCGGACGAGCCATGCGCGAACGCCCAGCTCAGCGGTACCGATGCCGCCGATGAGCATCCCGGATGGAGCCAAGTCAAGGTCCAAGTGCGGGACGGTCCCTGCCGGTCCGGAGCGGCCGGACGCCCGGAAGCAAGATGTAGAAGTGGGAACCACTTCCGGGCCGTGCGGGGCCCGGAGAGCGGGGACGCAAGGACCGGTCTTGCCGGTCCGGTCGTCCCGCCCGGAACCGGAGTGCGCGGAGATCGGCACGTAAGAGGGGCCCGGCCGGAATACGGCAGAAAGGAATCATCGCGCGGGTCAGGAGGGTGGAGCAGAGGCCGGGGTTTCGGCTGTGGACAGCCGCCAAGCGTGGGCCAGAACGCCGTGTCCACACGTCGCAACACCCTGAGCTGCGCAAATGCCGACCGGGAGACCGGACGGAGCCGCGCTTCGGTCCGGTCAGCGCCTCCACGCGAGCCCTTCCTCGCGTATTCCGGCTGCACGCCCGCAGCTGGCACTGGGTGATGGTCTGGCCGCTCTTGCGGGCTTCGGCCAGAGGCCGGACGGCAGCAGGTCCAGCCGTTCGGCGACCGGCACCACCAGCTCGCGCGCCGGGCCGTCGAAGCGGCCGAGCATCGCGGCCGACAGCGCCTTGGGCGCCTTGGCGCGCGGCTTCTTGGCCGCCGTGGTCAGGTTCCCCAGCGGGTCCAAGTCCACCATCAGCGTGCGCAGCCCGCCCTTAGCGCACGTGCCCGTCAGGTTCCAGGTGCTGGTCGTCTTACCGACCCCACCCTTCTGGTTGATCACCGTCTCTTTCCTTATGCTCGGACCGTATCGCGCCGTCATGCCGTCATGCCGTCATGCCGTCACAGGATCGAACCGTTCTCCCTGTTCACGCGCGTGTGCCGTTATGCCGTAACAACGGCAACGGGCCCCCTCAGAATCTCCTGAGGGGGCCCGGTTGGCGTGCGGTGGGTCAGCGGGCGGGGGTGTGGGGGTGCCTTGGGAGGCTCCGCGGGACCGCCGTCGTCGGC
>NZ_JBEZJI010000119.1:0-8245 GCF_040649435.1 Actinomadura sp. NPDC048955 | reverse complement strand
GGTTGTTTGATGCTTATCGACAAGAGGATATATTTGCACAAGGTATATTACTTAAACTTATTGAAATAGAAGAAGATTGGAGTTCTTATAAAGAAACACCTGAAACTATAAAATCATGGATATATGAACAGTTAGAATTTCTTATGTCTAAACCAAGTTATTTAGACAGTCATTTAATAAATAATAGTTTGAATTTGGACGATAACCTATATAAAGAACTATATTATGCATATAGACAGTATAATGATAGTTATGATGAGAATATTAAAGATAACATGAATACATTATTCAATCAATTAGAAGAAAGAGAACGTTGGGATCAATATCGAGAATCATCGCACTATATACGACGCATAATAACTGGTAATTTTGACACAGTTTCATACAAGCAAATATGAAAAAAGGTGAATAATAATGAATCAATCAATAGTAAAACTTAAAGAAAATTATGTGAAAGATACAGAACAGATACGACACAATATCTCTACAACACATGAGCGTATCAATAAAGAAAAGAACAAACTTGCTAACCATCAACGCAAGTTTGATAAACTACAACTTGAATACACTAACGATGTATCAATGAAGTTGTTAGATATGGTTAGCACAGGTGCAATTGATGTTAAAGATTTACCCACTATCAAATCATATTTGTTTGATGATAGTGGTTCACTTGATGTATCAAGTGAGGTTTCCGTTTCATCATCTGCTACAGATGAAACGCCACAGTCTACATCACAACATTATGATGTAGACGATAACCCTTTCGCTGACGCTAACCGTCACAGCTAAAGGGTATCACATCGCCGGCACAATCCCGGTGATGTTGCACACCTTTGGTGTGTACTCGCTAGAGAGTTAAGAGAGAGCGCAGCGTCTCTCTTACAAGCGCCCAATGTTTACATTGGGACTGCTTGCCTCAGATTTATAAGGGGTGATATGCGTTGAGCATAGTGCCCTGCAATAAATCGCATTTGATGTGTTGCAATGGTCGCACATTTTTGCGACGCAACACATATTTTAATACACAATTAGCCCACTATTATTGGGCGTGTATTAAAATCAATCTTTTGAACTTAAAGGGGTGAACATCATGACAGATGTAAAGCACAAATTACCCGAAACAGAACGCAAAACAAAAACGATTGTGTTTCGGGTACGTGAAGATGAATATGACCGGTTAAAGACGTTGTCAGATGAATTAAGAGGCTATAAATCGCCGAATGAGATTGCTCGGTTAATCACATTAGAATGGCTCGATAACAAGCAAACATTTAAGCCGAAACAAGTATTTGATAATGAGACATTTGAAGTGATGAAAGACCTTCAAATTTTAGCAAGTGAATTGCGAAACGATATTCAAGGTGTTGCACGAAACTTTAACCAATATGTGAAGTTATTGAACACACATCAGTTACGTGATGATTTAAGTGTAGATGATTTTAAAAACATCGATGATTTCCGACAACAGATTAAGAAAACGAGAAAAAATATCGCTGATTTTAACAGAAAGGTGGGGTCATTATCGCAACAATACAAGTGAGTTCAACACGTAATGTTCAAAAGTCAATCGATTATGTTTTAAGTTCAAAACCACACTACGATCATGAACATACAAATGGGCGACGGGTACAAGCTGTTTCGGGTTTGAATTTAGCTGTAACAGGTAATAGTGCGTTTCTAGCTAAACCACAAATGCGTGACGTGCAAAAACAATACAATAAACACGAAGGTTATGTACAAGGGTACTCAATCATTGATAGTTATTCAGAAGACGAGATACCTAAAAATGGTAAATATTCAACGATACAACTTGTGAATGAAATGGGTTTAGAAAAAGCCCGAAGAATTTACGGTGAAAACTATCAATGTTTAGTTGTAACACAATGCGATGGTAAGTCGGGGTTGTATCACAATCATCTCATCAGTAATGCGGTAGGTAGTGACGGTAAGTCACAAAGAGGTGACATGACAAAATGGACGAAACTAGCTGAAATTAGTGATGAAGTCATGATTGATTACGGGTATACACCACTTGATAAAGACAACTGGCGCTTAAATAAATCACGTAAAGCTGAAGCACGTTCAAAGGGTGAATACGTATCACCGAATGAGCGTAAGGCTCGTAAAAATGGTATGACATTAGCTAAAGACGAAGTGCGAGAACAAATTCAAAAGGTTATTGATGATGAAAACGTGAAGTCATTTGATGACTTTAAACAGATGTTAAATGAAGAATATCAGATAGGCGTTGAAGAAGCCGGAACTAAAGACGGTGAAAACATCAAATATAGCTTTAGTTACACCAACAAAAAGGGTGAAATATCTGAAAAAACAATTAAAGCGAAAACATTGAGTAAAGATGATTACACGTTATCAGGTGTTAAATCAAAAATTGAAGATAAGTTACTTGAAACAGGCGATTTTGAAATCAATACCGATGATTTAACAAGCCAGCAAAAAGAAATGTTATCCAATTTAATTGTTCCAGATGAAGAAGAAGATGATGATGATGATGATGAACTGGAACTTGAATTTGATGATGAAAGCATAACATTTTTAGACCAAATTAATGAGGAGGTAAAAGAATATGGCAGAAAAGAACGCAACTCAAAAGTTACTAGAAACAATCACCGAGTTGAAAAACAACATCGAGACCATCAACGACACGTCGAAAACAACGAAACAAGTACAACAAGAACTACAAACCGTAGCAAACGAGCTAAAGACAAAGACACAGGCTTTGAACTTGGATAGCAAAACACATCAAGATATTAACACTTTAGCACAAAAACTCGACGCTTACGCAAAACAAGAGCGCGATATTAAAGTGTCGTTAAAATCAAATGACTTGTACGACATCGCAGATACCGTCAAAAAAGGTTTAACCAACAACCTAGAAAAAGCAACAGAGGACGTTGTAAAAGAAACTAATGAATTTAGGGTTAAGTCACAAAATGAAATCAAGGAGGCAACGGACACACTCATTTCATATTCACGTAAGTTGAAAGATGAAACTGAAAAATATAAGAAGTGGTATGTTTCAGCGATGATTGGGTTTGTTGCATTCGCTGTTGTGTTATTGGTGTTCACAATGCTTGCTGATATGCCATTTTTAGAACATGCGTATCAATTCATCGCAACAAAGATAGAACACAGTAAAACATGGTATGTAACAGGTTTGTGGTACATCGCATATCTCATCACGCCAATGTTCTGGGTCGGTGTTGTAACGGGTGTAGCGTATTTGTTGCACCGATGGTACACTAATTAAGAGGTGGTACAATGTTAACAATCAAGCAACTAGCCGATAAATTAGGGGTATCAAAACCGACTATCACGCGAAACAAACCTGAAAACACTGAATTTAAGGTTATCGACGGTGTGAATTACATCAACGATACACTGGAACAACAGATTACTGATAAAGTGTTGCAGAATAAAACACGATACAGTAATGATACATCAACTGAAACACATGACAGTACATTAGTACAACAGTTGTTGCAAGAGAATGCGTTTCTCAGAGCACAAATTGAAGAAAAAGACGCATTACTAAAGACACAAGCGAAGTTATTAGATCAACAACAACAATTGAATTTAGTTACAGGGCAACGGTTGAATGAATTGGAAAGTGGTTCGGGTTCAGAAGAAAGTACAGAGGTTGAAAAAGAAACAGCACCTGAGAAGAAAAGTTTATTTAGAAGATGGTTCGGACAAAAGAAATAGCACGAATGCATTGAAAACGCAAACGTGCTATAATAATAAAAGAAGACACGTTGGCAGACGTGTCAACAATGGTGATATTGTTATGTTTAGTGATGATAATAAAGATGATGGTTATTTTCTTCTTTATTATTCAATTAAGATTATATCATAATTTTGTGTGCGTTGTACACACTTTAACACAAAAGTAAAACAACTTTGTTGATACATATGCAACGTGTCTTCCAATCAAAAATCGAAAGGAAGATACATTATGAGTAAGAACAATACAGTGCAAAAGCAGACCACACCAACACTTAATAACAAGTGGTTTACAGACATTCACGTAATTAATGACAGTATATTCACAAGCTATAAAAATTATGGAACGTTATATCAAAACGTGAATACGACGCTATCTAATACTAAAGTCGATGATGACTTATACGATTATCTTAAAGATGTAGTGTTTGAATTGGATACCGACAATACATTTAACAACGCAACAATGGAAATGTATTTGCATAAAGATAATGACGACGCAGATATAGAGGTAGATGACCCAACAGATAAACGTATAATTAAAACATTAGGACGTTATCACGCATATTTAAAGTTAATGTGTATTGTTGTAGATCGATATAACCCTCGTTGTTGCTTTTTAAAAGCTACATTTAAGCCGAAATTCGATAAAGGTAATTTAATACACTTGGAACGTAAAAACGTGCAAATTGACCCGGAATTACTTGCAAACTTTATAATAGAACATCATGTGAAAGGTTATATGCAAATCTCATCAATTGACGGTGCTGAAGATTTAATTTATTACTATGACCGAAATACACATAAAGTAACACAGTTTAAGAAAACTGTTGTGAAACGTAAAATACAACACCTTGTACATCAAATTTATAGTGGCTTTAGATCAGAGAACAGTAAAGCAGAGAAGCAAGTTGTTGATACGGTAATGAACTTAATACCTAATGCTGATGATTTAGACGCTAATTTAATTGATAAATATACTGAAGAACACCCACAACTCGTGTGGTTCAAAAATGGTATATATGATATAGAACATGATCAATTAATAGAACATAATCGTACACAATATTTGAGACAACATCATGATTACAATTTACCGATAGCTAAAGATGATGAAGAACCATTAACATTGCAATATCTTGAAACAAAATGTCCGAAAACATTAAATCGTTTGAAGTTATTGGTGGGTAACGCATCAGAATACATGACAACATTACTTGGTTATAGTTTTATGCATACGCATAAATTGTGGAATATCGTAACGTTTTTATACGATCCAAACGGTTCAAGTGGTAAATCATTCTTCATTGGTAATGTGATTGAAAAAATGTTTGGTTCCGCTAATATTCAAAGCGTAGGTTTAAACCAGTTAAGCGCTAACCGATTCGCGTCATCGGATATGGTAGGTAAAGAAATGAATTTAGTTACAGAAGTTGATGACTCACACTTCAACGCTGAATTAATTAATAATTTAAAGAAAATATCAGGTGGTGACACGGTACGTGTTGAGGCTAAATTCAAACAAGGTAAACCAGCAGCACTATACTCAAAAATGCTATTTTCGATGAATAAAGGGTTGCCACAAGTTTCAACATCATTACAAGATGGTGGTGTGTTACGTCGTATTGTGATTGTACCTACAACCGGTCATAAACCAACAGCCAAAGATAAAGAAGAGTTCACACAAACTGTAATCAATGAAGAATTGCCGTATTTTGCATTATATTGCATGAAAAAGTTCAATCAACATTATCAAAATGGTGTGTTTAACGACTTTAGCCCAGTTGATGTAAATAACCCATTGGTTACAAACGAAATGGCTATGCAAACACGCAAATTTATAGATAAAGACAATAGAATACTTCAATTCTTTATCTATAAAGCTATTGATTATTTAGACAACACAACAAAAGAAATCACATCACAACAAGAAATGATTGATGTATTAATTGAGATGTTGAAATACTATCCAAAAAGCACAATGAAAGATGATTTTATCAATTGGTTTAAATCAGTAGAGGAATATAAAAACGATAAAGGTTTGAAGAAGTATTTCAAAGATAACATGGATCAACAATTCAGTGGCTTTGGTTTAAATATGGAAAGCAGAACACGTGTCAGACACCCTAAAACAGGTAAAACGATTGATGTACTACAAGAAAAAGCAATACCACATATAGTTGAGCGTATTGTTGAACATTTAAATTACGAAGATTATACAAATAAACAGTCTGAAGATAGTACAAAATCATTTAACTCAAATATTGTTAACTTTGGCAGTGATTCAAATGCTTAACAAAGATTACTACACATACGATATTGAAGTTATCAATGACGGTGTAACAATAGCATTATTAGATATGCACACTAACCAAATGTATATGTACTTTCACAGAATCAAGCCTGTATATGATAATGAACATACAGTGCTTGATTACAATACATTTCATTCAATTATCAATGACGGTATATTCATCGGTTTTAATAACAAACATTATGATAAATATATTTTAAGTTTAGTTAAGCATGGTTATGACACTGATAGTATTAAACAATTATCTGATGACATTGTAAATAATACAATTTCAAAAGAACGATTGTTTGATTTACCCAAAATGAATGATAAACATATTGAATACGACGTTAAAGACGTTGTAGGCGAACGTATCAGCTTAAAACAAATGGAAAGTTATATGCAACTTGATATTGTTGAAGATGAAGGGTTGTTATTTAAAGACACATTAACTGAAAATGAATTATTAAAAGTCGTGAAATATAACATGTACGATGTGAGAGCTACCGCTAAGTTATTTATGCACGTATATGAAAGTCATTTTGAAGTATCTGAGAGCCTTGTTGAATCGTTCAATTTAAATGATCGTGATGCGGGTAAGTCACAAGGATCTATGATTGATAAGATACTAACAGACAACTATACACATAAACCAAAAGATATAGATAAACCAACATTAAACTATAATGGACATGATTTAAGCTCATTATTTGATGTAAGTAACGTTGACAAATTGTTGGAAATGTTAGATAAGCAGTATGTAGATGACACAAAAGGTAATAAACGACAACGATATTATAATCGTGACGGTAAAATTGAATTACAAACACGTGAAAATGGCTCTAAAATAGAACCTAATAAATTTAAAGGTTATACAATCAACAAACATGGTATTCACATCACAATTTCAAAAGGTGGTGCACATGGGTGTATTAAAGGCATATACAATGATGTTACAGAACTCGATATAGCTAGTATGTACCCAAGTCTGATTATTAATTCAAATGCACTAGGTACAGCAACACAAAAGTACAATGCAATTAGAGAAGAACGTTTAACACTCAAACATAATAAGTTGAACCCGAAACGTGAAAAAGCGTTGAAATTGGTATTGAACACAGTGAGTGGGCGTATGGACGCTAAATTTAGTGCATTATACACACCGAATAAAATGTTATCCTTAAGGCTTATTGGTCAAGCTGTATTATTAAAAATGGTTGAACTTGCAACGAAGCAAGGTGCTAAAGTCATTTCGGTTAATACAGATGGTATTTATTGCATAGGTCAATTCGATTCAAAACCAGTGATTAATGAAGTGAAACGATTATTTAATTTAGATCTTGAAGAAGATAAATATAAGCGTGTAGCGCTTGCTACAACAAACTATGCTGTACTTGAAACTGAAGATGGTAACGTAAAACGCCGAGGTAATTTAAAGAACTTTGATTATAAAAATACCCAAGTATTTCCAAAAGTTGTCTCAGACGCTGTAACAAATCACTTATTGTATAGTACATCAATTGAACAATACATTAATGATAATCAAAACAAATGGGACTTTGTACAACTTGCTAAAGTGACAGGAAAACACACAATGCGTGATGAATCGGGTAAGTTATATCAAAAAGTTAATCGAATTATCGCTACTAAGTCAGGTGTTACCGGTCTAACAAGCACAAAAGAATCTAAAAAAGGCTACGTTAAAGTCAATACAGTGGTACCACAACAACAATATAATATCATTAATGAGGTAAACCAACTGAGAAAAACAGAATTGAGCAACATTGACCGTGATTACTATATATCGTGGGCAACTAAACAATTGAAAGACTTCGGCGATTGAGCCGAGGTCTTTTTATTGTGCCAAAAACCCAAAACCTTTGGGAAAAATGGCACAACCCTTGAGGCTCTAAGTCTCACGCTTTATTTCTTTCAATAAACTACTCGCCACTGAAGACGCTAGAACCTTACTCTCCCTTGACTTGTGCCATTTTTCCCACTTTTTTACCATAAAATTCAAATATTATATAGAGAACTGGTACCAGTGTCGGGGTATAGAGGTTGTATCTTATTGATAAAATTGTATATTTATGAATAAGTTTGTATATTTTTATGGTATAAAAATGAAGGATTTTCAAAAAACCTTACTTTTTGGGCACAGAGGGTTTCATCCTTACTCTCCCAAGGGGTCATCTGTGCCATTTT
>NZ_JBEZJI010000118.1:0-8308 GCF_040649435.1 Actinomadura sp. NPDC048955 | reverse complement strand
CAGGACCTGCTCCTCGTCTGTTTCGGTCGCTCGGTGCACGCAGGGGTTCACGTCCACCTCGTCCATGCGGTCGGCTTCAGCCATCGCACTCCCTAGCCTGAAGAGCGAAACATTGCAGGTCGTCGCTTATCACATTGCGTGCCTTGGTTTCCCGCGTCACCTCTCGCGTCGGCTACACTTCGCGCATCTTGAGTAACACATAGTTATATTGCAGCCTGGACCGGCCGCCGGAGACCACAGTGAACGCCTCGGGCAGCTCCACGCGTGGGGGCATCGCCGTGGTGCGTTCCCGCAAGTCGACCAGGGACGGCGGTTCCTCGATCGCCTTCACCCCGGTCAGTTGGTCCAACCCGCACATCAAAGGCCCTGACGGCAAACCACTCAAACCGGTGAAACCATTCAGAATGCTGCACGAGGCCGCAGTCGGCGATGCCATCCGCATCGCCGACGCCGCCCGCCTTTTCCGCTCGGTCGCCGACATCCTCGCCTTTGCGCCCCGTGCTGATCCGTCGCGGTCCGCACCTGCGGGTGGAGTCGGGGCTGCTGTCGGGGATCGACCTGGCCGCCGACGATCCCGGCACCAAGACGATGGTCAACGTGCCCTTCCGGGGGCTGCCCGCCCCTCTCGGCCGACTGCGAATCGATCGGCATCTGGAAGAGGCTCTTGCAACGGAGCCGATCCGCTTCATCTGGCACACGTCTTCGGTCTTGGCGACACGACAGCTGTTCGCTACGCGCGGGCGGCGCGGGAGATTCTGGAAGCCCAACGCTGTGATACCCTTATCCGTCCCGCAGATCCGGGCCCGCGCCGTAGCCGGCGCGGTCGGCGCCGAAACCGAACCATGACGGCGGCTGCCGTCATGGACACCGATGGACCGGAGCCGCGCGGCCGACCACCGCGACCGCCGACCACCCGTCCTGGAGGACGAGCTCCCCGTCATGCAGGACGGCCCCGTCAGGCTGCGTGATCGTCAGTCAGTCCGAGCCGAGAGCGGCACGCCAGCCGGCGGCCGCACTCACCTCGGGAAGCCCGGCCAGATCAGCGACCAGGCCGAGGCCCAGGCCGAGCAGATGCGCGGCGATCTGGTCGACGCGCTCGCCGCCGCGTCGCCACTGGCGACGGTATCGGCCAGGTCGACCACCAGCAGCGGCACGTCACCGGCCAGGCCCGCGATTGCGGTCGCGGGCGGGGGCATTGCGAGCGACTGTTCTTGCGGATCTCGCCGCCTCACCCACAGACCTTCAGACACTCTTCATCCGGGTTCGGCGAGTTAGGTTTGTGGTATGTCCGGGTGTAGTGGGGCAAGTTGGTTGAAGTCGAGTGGTCTGTGCGGGGCTTGCCGAGGGGGATCTGGTTGGCCTCGGAAGCGAGCTGATGAGTGTCTGATAAACGAGGAAAAGTCCGCACGGGGCGAGTTGAGGGCTCCGAGGTGAGGGGCACTGGCCCGGCGATGGCCGTGGTGGACGTCGGGGGTGTCATCACGGGTTGGACGGCTGGAGCCACCCGGTTGTTGGGCCATCGTCCGGAGCAGGTGATGGGGCGTGCCGCGGCGGGTTTGCTGGCCGGGGGGCTTTCTGCCTCGGCACTGGGGTGCATCCGGCGGGGAAACGAGTGCGAGGAGCGGGTGACGCTGCGGCACCGGGACGGTTACGGCGTCGAGGCCGATGTCCGCGCGGTCCCGGTGCATGGTATCGGGGGAGCTGCCGGGTGGGCGGTGCTTGCAGTTCGGAGGGATGAGGCGGCTGCGGCGGTGCTTAAGGAGTGGGCGCTGGCGGGGCTCCCAGTCGCGGTCGGAATTTATGATCACGAGGGTCAGCTGGTTGCGATCAATGATGAGGCGTTGCGCGTCGTCGGCATGAGGCAGGAGGATGCGCTCGGGCTACGCCCTGGAGTGTTGTCGAGCGATCATCCCTATCACGAGTTCGAGGGCTTGCTCGCGCGGGTGCTGCGCACAGGGCGGCCGTCGAGGATGGACTCGTTCGTGCGGTTGCCGGGGGAGAGCCGTGCGCATGCCTGGTCGGCTTTCATCTCCCCGTTGACAGATCCGGCGGGCCGGGTACGGGGAGCGTCGGTGGCTTCGCTGGATGTCACGGAGCAGGATCGGGCCAGGCAGCGGCTCGCGGTCGTGAACGCGGCCAGCGTCCGTATCGGGACCGTCCTAGACACGGTGGAGACCGCCCAGCAGCTGGCCGATGTGGCCACCGAACAGTTCGCCGACTTCGTCGGTGTCGACCTGCTTGACTCCGATTTTCGGGAAGGGTCGAACCTGCGCTGGTCTGCCGGGCGCCTGGCCTTCTCCCGTGCCGCGCAGCGGTCCGTCGAGGAAGGGTGGCCGGAGTCCCCGATCCGGCCCGGAGAGATGGGGCGTTACGCCGCGGAGTCGCCGATGGCCCAGGCCCTGGCCACCGGAATGCCGTCTCGTCACCTGACTGACGACCCCGACATTCGGCGGTGGCTGGAGCAGGACATGGCCCATGCGCGGTGTTTGCGCGCCTGTGACGTCCACTCGCTCATCGTGGTGCCGCTGCTAGCCCGCGGGTCGATCATCGGGCTCGCCCAGTTCCTGCGGCATCAGACCCCGGACCAGTTCGGCGCCGACGACCTGCTGCTGGCGGAGGAGATCACGGCCAGGGCGGCGATCTGCATCGACAACGCTCGACGCTATGCCCATGAGCGCGACACCGCGCTTGCCCTGCAGCGAAGCATGCTGCCGCAGCGCACGCCCCCGCATCCGGCGGTAACCGTGGCCTCCCGTTATCGCCCGACCGACTCCCGGGCGGGGGTGGGCGGTGACTGGTTCGACGTCATCCCGCTGTCGGGGGTCCGGGTCGCCTTCGTGGTGGGCGACGTGGTCGGGCACGGCATTCAGGCGTCGGCCATCATGGGAGGCCTGCGCACGGCGGTCCGCACCCTCGCCGACGTGGACATGCCGCCCGACGAGCTGCTCACCCATCTCGACGACGTCGTCCTACGCTTGGACCGTGAGGAGGACTGGGAGGCCACGGGCCCTGGCGAGCGGGAGGCGGGCGAAATCGGCGCCACCTGCCTGTACGCTGTTTACGATCCGATCTCCCGCCGTTGCACCATCGCCCGGGCCGGGCATCCCGCACCCGCCGTCGTTGGCCCCGGTGGGACGGTGGAGTTCCCAGAACTGCCCGCGGGACCTCCGCTGGGCCTGGGTGGCCTGCCATTTGAGTCCACCGAACTGGAAATTCCCGACGGCGTCACGATCGCGATGTTCACCGACGGTCTCATCGAGTCCCGCGACCGCGACGCCGACGCCGGGCTCGCCTGGCTGAGCGGGGTGCTGAGCAACAGCGCCACCACCCCTCTGGAACAGCTCTGCGACGACGTCCTGGACTCACTGCTGCCCGATACGCCCGCCGACGACGCCGCCCTGCTCCTCGTCCGCCCCCAGGCCCTACCCACCTCCCAGGTCGCCACCTGGGACCTGCCCGCCGATCCCGAGATGGTGGCCCAGGCCCGACGGCTGGCCTCCGACCAGCTCGACGAATGGGGGCTGGAGGAGACGGCCTTCATCACCGAACTGGTGGTCAGCGAACTCCTCACCAACGCCATCCGATACGGCCTGCCACCTATCCAGCTTCGGCTGATCCACGAGAACACCCTTATCTGCGAGGTCTCCGACACCAGTAACACCGCACCCCACCTGCGCCGCGCCCGCGTCTTCGACGAAGGAGGCCGCGGACTGCTCCTCGTCGCCCATCTCGCCCAACGCTGGGGCACCAGACACACCCCATCCGGCAAAACCATTTGGGCTGAACAAATCCTTCCAAAAGCCCTATAACCACAACACGCACAGAGGTGGGCCTGTCCAGGTAATGGTTAAACTCGATCTTGCAGGGTCTAGGCCGCGGGCAAAGCGTGCAGCCGACTCCCGAGACGGCTTGGCGGGTCTCCTGCTGGGGCCAGCTCCACTGGCGCGCTCGCGGGCCCCGAACGGTGTTGATCTTCAGAGTTGAGGAACCTGCGGAAAGCCGTTGGCGGTGAGAATGATCTTGGGGGGTGTGCGGTAGGGGAACGCTCACCGGACGACGACGAGGAGCGCTCGGGGCGCGAACGTGACCTGCGGCGACGCCATCTCACATAGGTGGTCCGCGAATCTGTTAGGTGAAGGGGCCAAACGGTACGCTGCCGGGACGGGAGAACTGATCGGCTACGCCAGATCCTCGACCGTCCTGCAAGGCTTCACCGCCCAACGCGATATCCTCACCAACCTCGGTGTCGCGGGCGACCGGATCTATTTCGACAAGGGACTCACCGGCACCAACCGGAAACAACCCGGCCTCGACCAAGCCCTCGCGGCCGTGCGCGTCGGCGACACCCTCGTGGTTCCCGAGCTCGGCGGCTCGTCCGCTCCGTCCCTGAGGCCCGCGACCTTGGCGACCCGCGGCGTCCGCCTCTCCCTCGGCGGGAGCGTCTACGACCCCGCCGGCGGGTTCCTTGGTCCGCTCGGCGGCGAACTCGCTGAACGCGGCCTCGAACGTCAATTGCGTAGGAAGGGCGCCGAGCGGGGGCTCTGCCGCATCATCGCACTCAGCTCTCCTTGCTGCGGCGGCCGCGCGTGCTTCGGCTCGCGCGGTGCCGCGGCCGCGGTCGGCGTCGGCCCGCGCCCGGTCCAGCTCGACCCGGAACTCCTCGGCGGTGGCCGCGGCCTGGGCGGCGTGCTGCTCGGCTGGGGTGGTTGATCAGGGCAGGCATCTGCCTTCAGAGGCGCCCTACTGGCCCCATCGGCGTACGGTGGACCTCGGTGGAGGCGTTGGCGGCTCGGTGAGGTCGAATCCTTCCTCCCGCTGGGAGGCTGCGGCGGCCATGGTTGCCTGTCAATAGGGCGGCCGACTGTCAAGTAGCCGGTTCACCGGAAGAGTAGGTAGGGCTTGCCGCCCTCGGCAGCAAGGTTCGCGAGCGGTGTCTCCGGCGCCGTCACGTATTTTACCCGCACGTCATCGGTGTTGGTGGCGTCCACACGGGCGACCACGTGCGCACCCGCGCGCCAAGAACCGCCCTGGGCCGAGCACAGGTCCCAGGTGCCGCAGCCGCGGCCCATGATATGCGGTAGGTAGCCGGGGAAGTCGAAGCCTGCGAGAAAGTCCCCGAGGGTCGCGTTATCGGCCACTACCATGTCGACACTGTGCGACATGGTGTCGTCCCCGGCGTGCACGCTGCGACGGTCGATCACAATGTCCATGGCGTGATGATAAACGGCACGCACAGTCCAGGACACCCGCGCTCGACTCCAAGCAGTGCTGATCTTCTACCGCCAGGCCAGCGGGTGAAGGGTCAGCAACGGCAGTTCTGAGCCGTATCGGGCCGTGGACTCTCATCCGGGAGCTCGAAGGCTCAGAAGTTTCTCAGGGTCACCGCGCGGGCAACTCGAACCACGACCGGCAACCTGCCACCAACGCCGCCGCCGGCGAGGCCCACCTGCCGGACTCGGTCTGGGACGCCCAACGACCCTGATTAGAAGTTTCGTGAGTAACCAAGGGGCGGCCACGGCGGCCGGGCATGCGGCCTCTTCAGACCGAACCCGGCAACCGTGGCCGCAATCGAGTTATCGGTGTCGGGTGGGGACACCGATCAGATCGTCGGCGAAGATGCCCGAAGGCATCGAGCCGTCCTGCGGGCGTGGGACGCTACTCGCCGTCCTGCCAGTACGTCACTACCCAGTCCTGCGGCTGATCCTTGACGTTCACGATGTCGTCCATGTCGGCTATCCCGAGGCCGGGGTATCGCTCTTGGAATTCGTCGAGGGCGTCGTTAACGTCGGGAGTGCCGCTGATGATCACCGCGACCTTCTTACGGGCCATCTCGAGTCCTTTCGGGGGCTCTTCAGGGCGAAGGGTCCCCTGCTTTTGTTTGAGTCCGACGAGAGTAACCGTCCGTCATCCACCGTACCGCGCTAGCTTCGATCTTCATGAGGTCGGTTGGGCCGCCCCGCGACCCAACCGACTCTTGGCTTTCGGTGGCGGGTCATCGGTCGGACCCGACTATCGCGTCGGGTGGGCGGGGTATCCACGGGCCCGGATGTTGTCCTTTCTGGTGTTGACGGGACGGTTGGTGCTGGTCAGGGCGCTGGGAGCGTCTGCAGCCGGGTGATCGCCGATGCGATCAGGTTGGTCCAGGGCCAGTGGCGGGCCAGTCGGAGCCGGAGTCGTCTGCCGCCGCGGGCCAGGCGTGCGGCGGTCGAGAAGGTGCGCAGGCGCAGGCGTTTGGGTTCCCAGCGGCGGGCCGGGTTGCCGGTGCAGGCGAGCATTTGGGTTCAGGCGGTCAGGTCGGCGGCCAGCGCGACGAGTTCGAGCCAGCCTTGGTTGGGGTGCCGGTAAGAACCGTGTCATGAGCCCCAAACGGCGTTGACCATTCGCGGTTCTGTGTGGTCGCCGAGGTGGTGCCGCGGGCGACGGGGCGGGCGGTGTGTCTGGCGTTCGCGGCGGCGTTGGCGTGAGTTCGGGGTTCCGGGTGAGGTGCTGACCGACATTCAAACTCGGTGGTGTCCCCAAGATGCTCACCTCGTCCGGCCGGCGGCGTGAGGATCGGGGGTGACCGGCGCCCGCTCGTCACCATTGCTGACCGATTGGAGCATGGTGCTCCTTGCCTGTTGATCGTGGGACGGGCGGGGCCCACGCCGGGAGATGCGTGTCCTGTTAGGAACCCGGCGACCGCTGGCCGAGCTGCACCCGGTCTCGCGGATCCCTGTTGGTGAATGTCTGGTACTACGTCTCCCTCGGTGTCGGCCATCGCTGGTCAGACCAGGAATCTGACGAAGAGACGGGAGCCGGAGCTTTGCGCCTGCGGCTGGGAATCGATATCGCGTGCGGGCGGCCCACCAGGCGAGCCTGGCTGATGATCGCGGAGAGTTCGCCTGGTCCGGACGGCGGTTTCGGACCACGGCGGAGGATCTGGAACGGATCTGGGCGATGCTCCCGGCCGGGACCGATCCGTCGACGGTGACGGTGATCATGGAGCCCACCCGCAACGCGTGGGTGCCGCTGGCGGCGTGGTTTCGGCGCCGCGGCGCCGCTGTGGTGATTGTGCCGCCCGAACGGTCCGCCGATCTGCGGGCCTACTACAGCAAGCACACCAAGTCCGACCGGTTGGACTCACGCATCCTGGCCCGCCTACCGCTACTGCACCCCGAAGGGCTGCACACCGAGCAAGGACTCGGCCCCGGCGACCCGCTGCGCCGGTCCGTCAAGCTCCGCTCCACGCTGGTGCGCCGCCTCACCGCCACGCTGGCACGCCTGGACGCGCTGCTGGAGATCCTGGGACCGGGATGGCACGCCGCCCTGGGCAGCGATCTGGCCAACAAGACCCCGCTGAAGTTCCTGGCCGCCGGCTACGCCTGCCCGCACACGGTGCGGCGGCTGGGCCGAGGTCGGCTGGCCCGCTTCCTGCACCGCCACTCCCGCGGCGCCTGGACCGAGGCCAAGGCCGAAGAACTCCTGGCGACCGCGGCCGCAACGCTCCGGCTCTGGGGCGAGGACCTGGACTATCCCGACCTGGCTGACGACATCGCCATCGAGGCCCGGCTCGCCCTGGCCCTCACCCAGGAGATCAAGGAACTCGACGAGCGCATCGCCGTGCTGTTCGCCCGCGCGGACCCCGACGGCATCCTGCAATCAGTACCGGGCATAGGGCCGATCCTGGGCGCGCAGATCCTCGGGCGGCTCGGCGACCCCAGCCGCTTCACCTCACTGGCCGGTGTCCGCGCCTTCAGCGGGCTGGTCCCGCGCTTGGATTCCTCCGGCATCAACGGTCACCACAACGGCCTGACCAAGTCCGGTGACGCCTGCCTGCGCGAAGCCCTGTTCATGGCCGCCGAGCACGCCCGCCGCAGCGATCCCAGCCTCGCCGCCAAGTACCACCGGCTCATGGTCACCCAGGGCAAACACCACAACTCCGCCCTCTGCCACGTTGCGACCACCCTACTCACCCGCATCGCCGCCTACTGGCGCCGCGGCGAGCACTACACCCTGCACGACACCAACGGCCGCCCTGTCGACGCGACCCAGGCCAAAGCCATCATCGCCGAGCGCTACACCGTCTCAGCCGAACTCCGCACGGCGCGACGCACCACCCACGCCCGCCCAGGAACGGGTCGGCGAAGCAAGGAGTCGCAACGCGCTCCATCAACCGGCCCGTCCACCCACCACGCTACGGCTCAACCCGCTTGACATCCATTAGGAACTCAACGGCAAGTAGTTCACCGACCGGTTCGGGCATGGCGGTGAGGTGCTGTTCGATCGGATCTGCCGGGACAACGGGATCGTGCACCGGTTGACGCGGCCG
>NZ_JBEZJI010000117.1:0-8585 GCF_040649435.1 Actinomadura sp. NPDC048955 | reverse complement strand
CAACCAACACCACGACCACCTGCTCGCCGCCCTCCCGACCCTCACTCCAGCACTCATCCACTACAAGCACCCGGCCCAGAACACCACGCAGAACAGGCTCTTAAGGCGCCGTCTCATTTGGAGGCTGATGGTGGCCGATGAAGGGGGAAGTTGCCGAAGGCCAGAGTGCTCGGATTCGTTCGTAGCGGCGGCGCCGTCGGACCGAACTACACGCTTGACGGCAGAACTGCAGGACTAGCAACATCATTAGTTCCATAACCAATCGTGCCAGCCAGCTGATTGTGGACTCGATGCCGCCTCGGGCGAGGCGCGAGTGACGCCCCGCCCTCGCAAAAAGGCCCACAAGATCGATTGGTTGCCTGTCCGGCCCCCGGTTGGGGGCACCAGGAGCCGTGCTCGCGAGACTCTCCTTTGCCTGGCCAGGTGATATCTGGACCCGGGTGATTTACGAGGCGCTGCCCGAAGACCTTTCCACTACACGTGCGCCTCCAACCACAAGAACTTTGTCGTGAGCCCGCGACCTTGAGAAACAGCGGATGCAAACGAACCTGTACGCGGCGGACGACATCAGGAACTACAGGCGTGGGGAGACCGACCAAACCGCATTGGCGCTCGCGATCTACACCTATGAGCCGGACGACTCCAGCGGCAGATATGGCGCCACCGGCGGCACCACGACCAGATCACTGCACCTTCGCCCTTCACCCTCGGCACAACCTCAAGTCCGTTCGCGAACACTGACAGCGTGCAGCGTGCAGTCCGCCAGAACAACCGCCTGGGTACCCAGCTATGGCTGCCGCATAGTTTCCAATGCCCGGACCGTGGCCGTCTGCCGCGCGAGGGGCGCATCTCACAACTACGGCAGGTCAAGGACCCCCTCAGGCAGGATCGGGACTCTCCTCTTCATACCACGCACAACCAGTGACCGCCCCAAGTTGATGCCGCCAGCGCCTCACGATTCCTAGACCGCCGACCGCCACCCTGCGGTCGGCTCGGAACAGGCGACCGGCAAGACCAAATGATACGGCGATTACCCCCCTCGCGGGGGGCAAAGTGGTCCGGGTCGTGTGACCACCTGCACCCGCCGGAGCCTCCACAGCCAGAGCGGAGATAAGAGATCTGTTCCAGGGTGTCTCCGCTCGCTGTCACAGGTTCACCGTCTCCACGGAAGAGGTGCACTCCCCTGCTGGCGGGGGTATGCACCCGGGTGCATACCCCCGGTTACGGGGGTGCTGGAGAGCTCTCAGCTGCACAGATGCGGCGTGACTCTTAGGAATAAAACATGCGCGCGTGGTACCAAATGCACCCCGGTGCAGGTCAACGACTTCATCCGGCGTGTCATGGGGTTTCCGCCGAGTAACTCTTGTCGGTGCCGTGGTCAGCCCGAGGACTCCAGACCTTGACCACAGGAGCCCTGCCCCGGGGTTGCCGCAGTTCAACGGCTTCCTGCAGGACCGTTACCGTCACTTGCGCACGTCGGATCCGACCTGCCTGTGACTTGGAGGTCGCTGAGGTGTCTCCTTTCCAGGCCCGCCCCGTAGTACCCCTCGAGGAGGGACGCGTGATGTCCACAACCTGGACATTTCGCAGCGGCGGTGCCTCGCCGGAACCCCTGGTCGGGCGTCCGACCAGGGGCGCTCCGAGCTCTACGGTCCGAAACCGAGCTGACCCTCTTGACACCGGCTCCGCCCCAGCCGTCGTCGAACTGAACAGGTCCGTAGCACGGGCGACACCGACTTCGACCCCACCAATCGCGTAGCTCCTGCGGCTTACCCCGCCCCACCAGGTCGAAGCCAGATCAAGTCACCGGCTCGTCACGGGGACCTCCCGTGAGACAGACCACCTCCGTGGCGGAGGACGACCGATTCCTTTTGTCGGGCCGCAGGTCGGTATAGGTATGAACAGGAAGTGGATACTCGGGCTCGCCTCGGCGGGCTCGGTGATGGTGGCGTTGGACGCCACGGTGGTGACGACGGCGCTGAGCCGGATCCGTCTAGACCTCGGCGCCTCCATGGAACAGCTCGAGTGGACGGTCAACGCCTACAGCCTGAGTTTCGCCGTACTGCTGATGACCGGCGCCGCACTGGGGGACCGGTTCGGGCGGCGGCTGACATTCACAGCCGGACTGTTGCTGTTCACTGCCGCGTCGGCAGCATGTGCGCTCGCCCCAGACGTCGGCTGGCTAATCGCAGCGCGGGTAGTGCAGGGCGCTGGCGCCGCCTTGGTGATGCCGTTGGCGATGGCCCTGCTTAGCGCCGCCTACCCACCGCCTGACCGGCCGAAGGCGCTGGGACTGTTCGCGGGGCTCACCGGGCTCGCAGTGGTCGGTGGCCCTGTCGTCGGCGGCGCCGTCACCCAGGGACTCGCCTGGGAGTGGATCTTCTGGCTGAACGTGCCGATCGGAGCAATCATCGTCCCATTGGTGCTGCGCCATGTCCCCGAGAGCCGTGGTGGTGGCGCCGGTATGGACGCCGGCGGACTGCTGCTGGTGACTGGAGCCGCGCTCGGCCTGGTGTGGGGCCTGATCCGTTCGGGTGCCGCAGGATGGGGGAGTGCCGAAGTCGTGGGCACACTGGCTGCGGGGCTGGTTTGCAGCGTCGCCTTCCTGGCCTGGGAGCGGGTCGCAGCACAGCCCATGGTGCCGTTGGCCCTGTTCCGCCTGCGTGGTTTCGCGGCTGGGAACGCCGCTGGGGTATTCCTGTACGCCTCGCTCTACGGGGCACTGTTCTTCACTGCGCAGTACTTCCAAACCGCACGTGGTGACCGGCCGCTCGCCGCGGGGTTGCACCTACTCGCCTGGACTGCGGCTGTAACGGTTGTCGCGCCGATGGCGGGCAGGCAAGTGAACCGGATCGGCGCACGGCGGCTGGCGTCGCTGGGGCTTCTGATGCAGGCCGCGGGAATGGGCTGGCTCGCGCTCGCCGCGACACCGTCAGTGCCGTATTGGCAGCTGATCGTGCCAATGCTGATCGCGGGTGCCGGGGTGAGCATGGCGATGCCGGCCGCGCAGTCCGCCGTGCTCAACGCGGTCGCGCCGCAGCAGATCGGAAAGGCCTCCGGGGTGTTCAACACCGGACGGCAGCTCGGCGGGGTGTTCGGCGTAGCGGTTCTGGCACTGGCGTTCAATAAGGCCGGTGGTTACGAGGGGGCGTCGGCGTTCTCCGACGGCTTCGGCGGTGCGATCGGGGTAGGCGCCGCGCTGTCACTGGCCGGTGCGATCTCAGCGCTGGCCATCCCAAGCCATCGGACCACCTCGGCCCAGGAGCCCGCCGGGCCCGTACTCGCGCCGAGCCGCTGAGCTGCCGAGGCAGCCAAGCTGCAGCGCAACGCAGGGAGGCTTTCCAAGTCAAGTGGGTAATGAGGGGGCGGCCTGTATCGCGCGATGCGGCCCAGGCCGTCCCCTTGATTCCGCTGTGTATGCGCGCGACTACCGAGCGGTATACGGTAGTCGCGCTGGCCGGCTGGCCGGTCCCTGCCCACGGGGCTGTTGCTCCGCCCTGTCCCGAACATCACACCCGGTGCGACTCGGACGATGCGGGGATCGCCTCTACCGATTCCTTTCGGCGGCTCGCCAAGTCGGTAGGAGTAGCAAGAGCTTCAGTAACGAGTGACAGGGAGCGATCATGGCAGACACGATGGAGATCAAGCTGGGCGGCTTGGTACTCGGCTCCGACGATCCGGAACGACTCAGCGCCTGGTACCGGACGGCTTTCGCGCCATCTGCCACGGCGGGCACCGTCGTGATGGTGGGCGGCAGCCGGTTGGTCTTCGACCGCAGAGACGATCTGGGGCAGAGCACGCGAGAGCCCGGCAGGATCTTGATCAATTTCTACGTCGAAAACATCGAAACGGTTGTGGCCCACCTGAAGGCTCTGGGCGTCACGGAGTGGGTCCGCCCGGTGGAGGACTTTGGTCCAGGCCTCATCGCGACGGTGGAGGACCCGGTGGGCAACTACGTCCAGCTCGTAGAACTCTTCAACCGGCCCGACGCAGGTCAGTGACACAGGTCGTGAGGGCCAGCTACGTCGAGAGTGGTCATCCCATAAACGACGTCCTCGCCAAGGCGAAGGCAGCGGTCGCGCGTGTGCCTGACCGCGATGCTGCGGCGCTCCAGGGCGAGGCCCGGCGGGCGATGTGCGGTCCCGCTCCGGTCGGCAGAGCGAGGGGAGAATGATGCCGCACAATGACGGTTTCGCACGGCTGGCCCACCCCTACCGGCCGGAGTTGCTGGCCTACTGCTACCGCATGCTCGGCTCGGTCCAGGATGCTGAAGACCTCGTCCAGGAGACCTATCTGCGCGCATGGCGCTCCTATGAGGACTTCGAAGGCCGGGCCTCGCTGCGCACTTGGCTCTATCGAATCGCTACTAACGTCTGCCTTACCGCACTTGAGCAACGCAAGCGTCGGCCGCTGCCCTCCGGACTCGGGGGCCCCGCCGAGGATCCGGAAGGCCCTTTGGCGCCGCCACCAGAAGTGACCTGGCTGCAACCCTTCCCCGACCGTCCGGCTCCCGCCGACTCCGATCCCGCCACCATTGTGGCCGCGCGGGCAGGACTGCGTCTCGCTCTGGTCGCCGCCCTGCAGTATCTGCCCCCGCGTCAGCGGGCCGTCCTCATCCTGCGTGACGTATTGGCGCTGCGGGCCGCCGAGGTCGCCGACCTCCTCGGCATCTCCGTTCCGGCAGTCAAGAGCATCCTTCAACGCGCCCGCGCTCATCTCGACCAGGTCACCCCTTCCGAAGACGAGATGACCGAGACCACCAACGCCCACCAGCGTGAATTGCTGGACCGCTACGTCACGGCCTTCGAGAACGCCGACATCGCCACTCTGCTGGAGCTGCTGACCACGGACGCTGTCCTGGAGATGCCGCCCACCCCGACATGGTTCACCGGCCGCTCGTCCATCGGCGGCTTCTTCCGAACCAGGGTTCTCACCGTGCCAGGTGCCATCCGGATGGTGGCGACCACGGCTAACGGGCAGCCCGCAGCCGCCATGTACCAGCTCGGTTCAGACAACGCCCACCACATTCATGCGGTGATGGTCCTCACGACCACCACCGCCGGGATTAACCGCATTGTCGCGTTCCGCGACCCGGAGCTGTTCGCCCTCTTCAACCTTCCTCAAACACTCGACCGCGCCCAGGGCAATGAATCTGCCGCAACGGACGAGCAGACACCGTGATGGCGACGCTATGACGGTTCTGACTGGCGGAGCCGCGATGCTGGAACGCGCGATCGGCCATACCCTCGGTGTTGTTCGGGCCGTGACACCACGACAGCACCCAAACCCCACACCCTGCGCAGCCTGGAACCTGCGGATGCTGCTCGAACACCTCAATGATTCACTCGAGGCGTTCCAGGAAATCGTTGACACCCAGCACATGGGCATGCGCCCATGTGACGTCCTGGACGACCCGCCGGTAGCCGACCCTGCCGTGCGCTTTAGAGACCGGGCAACCCATCTGCTGGGATCTTGGCTCTCCCCCAGCCATCGCGAGCACATGACCGACATCGCCGGGCTCCAGCTCCAAACCGAGATCGTGGCCCATACCGCAGCAATCGAGATCGCCGTGCACGGATGGGACGTCTCCCAGTCCTGCGGGGATCGCCGCCCGATCCCCGCAGGACTGGCTACCGACATGTTGGATATCGCGCCGATGCTGATCACCGAGTATGCCCGCCAGCCGCTCTTCGCCCCGGCCCAAGTGGCACACTCAACCAATCCCAGCGACCGGCTGATCGCCTTCCTTGGCCGCAACCCAGATCCCTGACCGGGGGCGTGAACTCCGGACCACGACCCAGCCAAGCCACCGCAGGGGGCGAATGCCACCCCCAGGTGGTGCGGCTACCGTGAACCGTGAAGGCACAAGCAGAAAAGCGGGAATGCGTCATTTCCGGCCGGGCGATAGACGCCTAAGGCAGTCCGCAGTGACAAAATCTGCGACAGAACTTCGCGATTGGTCCGGGCTGGGAGTCGGGGCTCTGCCTTGGATCCTCGATACCTGGCTGCCGCCTCAATCGCAATTCTAGGTTGAGTGCCGACCGGACGCTGAGCAAGCGATTTCTCACGGCCACTGGAGTCACAACCTCAGGCGCGGAGGATAGTCACCTGCCCGAACCGTGTGATCGGGCCAACGCGAGTGACGAACGTCACGCGACGAGAGGTGCATCGACCGCTGGATCGCGGTCCCGGCCCGGATCTGTATCTGTACAAGTCAACAGAGGAGGCGCAGATGCGCATCGATGGATCGGTGGCTCTGGTGACCGGCGCCAACCGAGGAATTGGCCGGGCGATCACCGAGGCACTGCTGAAGTGCGGCTCCACCAAGGTCTACGCTGGGGCGCGCGATCCCAAGACGCTTGAGCCGTTGCGTGAGCACCACGGCTCTCGCCTGGTCCCAGTACGGTTGGACGTCACTGACGCCGTGCAGGTCGCCGAGGTCGTAGGCCAGGCAACAGATATCGATCTGCTGGTCAACAATGCCGGCGCGTTCGAACCGACGGAACTGACCGACCAGGCGATCATCGAGGTGGCGCGGCGTGAGATGGAGGTCAACTACTTCGGTGTCCTGCGGATGGTGCGGGGATTCGCGGACACGTTGGGGCGGCGCGGCGGCGTCATAGTGAACATCTGCTCGGTGGCCGGACTCACCAACGTGCCGCTCCAACCGACCTACAGCGCGTCGAAGGCTGCGCAGAATTCGCTGACCCAGGCTGCCCGGGCACTGCTGGCGGCTCAGGCGGTATCGGTGTACGGCGTCTATCCGGGACCGGTCGACACCGACATGACCAAGGATCTCCCGGCTGAGTTCGAGAAGACCTCCCCCGGTGACATTGCGAAGGCGATGCTCGCCGGTATCGAGGCGGGCGAGGAGGACATCTTCCCCGATGCGTTCTCCGCGGCCTTCGGCGAGCAGTTCCATTCCTCGCCGAAGAATGCGGAACGGCAGATGGCAGCCATCGTTGCGGCCTCTGCGTAGAGCGGTCAGGCGTCCGCGGTGGCTTTGCCGTACACCGGGTCACCGTGGACGCAACTGGCCACGGTGAGGGCGGCCAGGTCTGTCTACAGCTGCCCGCCGTTGTGTGAGGAATCGGATGACCGAGTTGAATACGCTGCAGGCTGCTGTCGCTGGCGACGAGCGTGCCTATGCCGAGCTGGTCGAACCGTACCGCGGCGCGCTCCACGCCCACTGCTACCGGATACTCGGCTCGGTTCACGATGCGGAGGACGCCGTCCAGGAGGCGTTGTTGCGCGCGTGGCGGCATTTGCCGTCGCTAGAGAGCCGAAGCTCGCTGCGTTCGTGGTTGTACAGGATCGCGACGAACGTCTGCCTGCGGGCGGTCGAGCGCCGGCCACCGCGTGTGCTGCCGGTGGGCTACGGTCCGCCAGGCGATCCGCGCCGGCCGCTCAGCGAGCCGCTCGACGAATCGACCTGGATTGAGCCCTACCCCGACGAGCAGCTGCGTCTCCGCGACAGCATCGCAGGTCCCGAAGCCCGCTACGAGGAGCGGGAGAGCGTCGAGCTCGCGTTCATCGCAGCGCTCCAGCGTCTGCCCGCCCGCCAGCGGGCGGTACTGGTCCTGCGCGATGTGCTCGGCTTCTCTGGCGCCGAGGTCGCCGGAATGCTCCAGACGACACCCGCCTCGGTGTACAGCGCGCTGCAGCGTGCCCACAAAACCGTCGACCACTGCCTCCCAGGGCCCAGTCAGCAAGCGACGCTCAGTTCGCTCGGTGACGCGCGGCTACGAGATATCGTCGACCGGTATGTCCGCGCCTGGGAGCGGCATGACGTCGCCGCGATCGTGGCCATGCTGACCGACGAAGCGACGATCGCGATGCCTCCGACCGCGACGTGGTACCGCGGCCGCGACGCAGTCGCGGCGTTTCTCAGGGCTAGGCCGCTGGACGGCAGCCTAAAATGGCGGCTGACTCCTACCCGCGCGAGTGGTCAACTCGCTGCCCGGGCCCATCTCTGGGATCCCGCGACCAGCGGCTTCCGGGCACACCACGCGATGGTGCTCACCTTGAACGGCGGGCTGATCAGCCACATCGACACATTCCTAGAGCCGTGGGCGCTGACGCTGGACGCGCCAGAGAGCGACGGTTGCCGACGCGACCGCACGCCGAAGGATACTGGGCTTGCTTGAGCGGCTTGGTGAGCATACGCCCGCCACATGCATCTAGGGGCTTTGGGAGTGCCACACAGGACCAGGGGCCGCTCGGGCGAATCGATGGTAGAGCCCGATCCGCCTCAATTACCTCGGCCATGAACAGTGGATCGGTAAAAAACGGCGTGCTTGGGGGAACCCGCCTTCGGCTTCGTCCGATGGCCACCCCCACCCGCCCCACCGCGATCAGCAGGCCTTGCGACCGGTCCTGGAGTTTTGGAGGGCTCGGCATGTCTCGCAATGCGAGCCGAACCGAGAAACCCTTCGCTCTATTCGAAATCGTTCGAATCCAGGGGTAGCAACTTTTGTGATGATAGCGGCTAGTCGGTGATTTTGATGCGGAGGCGGCGGAAGCCGCGGCCCTTGTTCTCGACCTTGGCGACGGTGATGCGGCCGATCTGCTTGGTGGAGCCGACG
>NZ_JBEZJI010000116.1:0-9309 GCF_040649435.1 Actinomadura sp. NPDC048955 | reverse complement strand
CCACTTCTACAATCACCACCGCGCCCACTCCGCCATCGGAGACCAGCCACCGATCACCCGGCTGACCAACCTCCCTGGACATCACAACTAGCCGGTGTTCCAAAGCCCCGGCCCGCTTCGCTCGCCTGGCGGCCCGCTACGTGACCGGGCCGTGGAGGGCGTGGAAGTGGAGAACCCCGCGGCGCCGGTGCGCGCGGGGTCGTGGCTGGTGCGGCCCGCGCGGGGGACGGGCCGGCGTGCGGCCGGTCAGACCGCGGGATGGGCGGCCAGGCCGCGCAGGTGGATCCACCCTTCGAGACGGGACTCCTTGACCCGGCAGGTGATCCGCTCGTACTCGGCGGCGGTCACGCGGCCGGGGCTCGGGACGATCACCGAGTCGTAGACGAACCGGGACGCGATGACGCCGAGGTCGGCGCCGGTCGCGGCGAGCCGCTCCTTGAGCGGTCCGGCGTCGAGGAGCCGGGCCGTCGTGATGATGGACGAGCCGGACACGCCGGGCGGATCGGGCATCACGGGCCCGACGTTCACCGCGACCCTGAGCTGCACGCGCACGGCCCCGGCCGCGCGGTGGTTGTGGCGGCGCAGCCGCACGCCGAGCGAGACCAGCATGGGGTCGATCACGGTGGCCGTCGGGACCTGTGGCGGGATCACGATGAGCGCGCCGTCGCCCCGGTCTTCGACGTGGCAGGCGTCCCAGGGGACGCCCGACTCGTCGAAGGCCCCGCGCAGGGCCCGGTACATGGCGCGGCGCACGCCGATCCGGTCGGCGTCGTTGCGGTCGGGCGAGCTGAACCCGGCGACGTCGGTGTACACGATGGTGCAGTTCTGGCCGGCCCAGGACGGGGCGTCGGCGTCCGGGAGGACCATGGGCTGCGTCGGCCGTTCGCCGACCGTCTCGACGACCGCCTCCAGGGCGGGCTGGAGGGAGCGGGCGGGCTGCAGGGTGTTGGCGGGCTGCAGGGTGTTGGCGGGCTGCAGGGTGTTGGCGGGCTGCAGGGTGTTGGCGGGCACGGTCCGGCACGGGACGGTCGGGGCGGCGCCGGAGCCGTTGATCGCGGCGGCGGCGGGCTCGGCCTTGTAGGTCGCGCCGCCGGCCCGCGGGTCGGGCGCGGCGTACGGGGCGGCCACCACGAACGGCCCGGCCATCGCGTACGGGTAGTTCGGCACCACGGGCAGCTGCGCCATGGCGTACGGCTGCGGCGAGCCGTACTGCGCCGCCGGTCCGTACGGGTGCGCCGCGCCGCCGGGATGGTGGGCGCGCTGCGGCGGCCGGCCCGGGACCTGCTCGGTCATCCGGTCGTACATCTCGCGTTCGAGGACGGCGACCACGTGCGGGTGGTCGCTCAGGTAGGCGACGAACTCCTGCGTGGTCAGGCACAGGACGTGGAGGGCGTCCATGGCGACGACGGTCGCCGAGCGGCGGCGCAGCAGCAGGGCGGCGCGCTCGCCGATGATGTCGCCGGGCCCGCGGAAGGCGACGAAGCGCTCGCGGCCGTCCCGCTCCACGGAGATCCGCACCGAGCCGGCCTTGATCACGAAGGTGTGGTCGGCGTCCTGGCCCTCGGTCCACAGCACGGCGCCGACCGGGTGGACGACCTCCCGCGCGAGTGCGAGGAACGCGGCGCGCTCGATGGTGGTGAGGCCGTGCCAGAACCCGGGCCGCCGGGCGGACTCGGCCTGCCGGAGGGACCGCTGCCGCGGGACGATCCCGGTAGGGACGATCTTGTCCGGGTCGTGGTGGCGGGCGTGCTCGTTCATCGGCTCACCCGCCGGGGGCCCGGCCGGGCGGGCGGCGGCGAGCCCGCCGGACTCGTGGAGTGGACGGCGGAGGTGGGGGACGGTACGTGCTGTCTGGACATGTCAGGGACCCCATGCCTCGAATCGCGACTCCGTGGTCCGCCGGGATACCGGGTAGGTCCGGTATGGCCCGCGGGTGACCGGAGTCACATCACCTATGGTCCGCACCGCGTGGTCGCGGTTAGACTAGATGAGTCCGCAGAGACATTTTGGCAGGTCAGCCCGGATCTTTCTGCGTCCTCGCAGAAGGTGGGGCGATCGGCCCGGCTGTCTCAGCGGCCCCGGGAGTCGCTCTCCGCTCTCCCCCCGATCGTCGTGGCTGCCAAACCGCTGATCGGCGGGAAGCGGCGGGCGACTCTGTTGTCTCGCTGGCGTCGCTTCTTCTGGTGTTCCTCGTCCGGTGCCGCCTTTCCGGCGTCGCCGGAGTCTCCTCTCCCCTTGCGGCCTCCCCGTGTGGCGCGTGGCGGGCCTTCTCGTTCCCGCCGGCGGCCGGCCCGTCTCCGCCTGCGTCTCGCCCCTGCCGTGGTGCGCCGTCCCCGGCCGGGTCTTCACCCTGTGTTCAACTTCATCCGTGCTCGGATGTTGCAGTGCGACTCGTTGCATCACGTCGTCTGCTAATCTGCTATGTAGCACATTACAACAGAGTCCGACGGTATGCAGCACTCTGGAAGCTACCGACGCGAGTTTTGGGCGATATGGCGGGGTCTGGTGGGCGGAGCGAAGATCAGATGTCCGGGACATGTAGCGTCGTGTGGGGGAGTGGGATGCCAGGTCCCCGTCTGCCATGTAGCATCCAGTTGGGTGGCATGCACTACTCAGAGTGAGCGAACTAATGGTCAGTGACCAGGGCCCCATAGTCCAGAGCGCGCTGCTGCGCACCGAGCTCGTCCGCCTGCGCAAAGAGAAGAAGCTGACGCAGGAGCAGGTGGCACGGCAGCTCGAGTGGTCCCCGTCCAAGCTCATCCGGGTGGAGGGCGGCAAGAACGCCATCACCCGCACCGATCTTCAGGCCCTGCTCACGGTCTACGACGTCACCTCTGAGGGACGCCAGGAGCGGTTGCAGGCGCTCGCCCGGGGTGCGCGCGAACCCGCCTGGTGGAACGCCTACCGCGGCGATCTGGACCCGAACTTTCTCGCTTATGTCGGGTACTCCGCGGGTGCGGCCTACATCCGGCAGTTCCACGGGACGGTCGTCCCCGGGCTGATCCAGACCCCGGAGTACGCCGAGGTGCTGTCCACCGGCAAGGTCTCCGAGCAGGCGAGGGTGCTCGCGGCGAAGCTGCGCATCCAGCGCCAGCAGGAGTTCGCCAAGCGGCAGAACCCGCCGCGCCAGCACTACATCATCGACGAGGCCGTCATCCGCCGGCATGTCGGTATCGGGACCGATCCGGCGATCATGCCCGCCCAGCTGAACCACATCGCGGACGTGTGCGAGCGTGACGATCTGGTCACCGTCAGGGTCATCCCGTTCAGCACGGGGGCGCACCTCGGGCTGGAAGGGCCGTTCAGCCTCCTGGAGTTCGACGGCGACCTCGACGACGTCCTGTACCTGGAGGGGCGGTCGGGTGCCAGCGTGATGATCCTCGGAGAGGACGACCGGGTCGCCGAGTACCGCGAGACCTTCGAACTCCTGCTGGACCAGGCGCTACCGGCGGACGAGTCGGTCGCGATGATGCGGCAGGCCGCCGAGACGCTCATGAACTGACCTCGCCCGCGACCGACCCGACCTGGAGGTGACCGCCGCATCCGGCATCCACAAGGCGAGTGGCCGACATAGCACACAGGGTGATCTTGTGTTCCCTTGTAGGCGGGATAACTAGAACCGTTTACACTCGTGATCGGGAAATTTTCCACAAGGTCGTGGTTTGTCGTGCCCTACTTGGCCGCCTGCCCCCGCGCGTGTTCCTCGCCCTAATGGCGGGTGAGAGCGCACGCGTCGGCAACGGATGGAGGTTGGATGGTGTACCGGTCGACCCCGAGGGTGGTGCTGAACTGGCGCAAGAGCAGTGCGAGCGGCGGCGAAAGCCAGTGCGTCGAAGTGGCGGCCTCCGGGCCGTCGGTTCTGGTCCGCGACTCGCGCAACCCCTCCGCCGGCTTCCTCGCCCTCGCCCCCGCTCAGTGGCAGGCCCTCCTGAACACGATTCAGAACGGGGACCTGGACGGTCGTTGAGTCGTTGGACTCAATTTTCCCGCCTCTCTCAGGAATTGTCGAATACCACGACGTTGTGACGTACTGATTGGCGACTCTTGATAGGGCCGCGGGCGGAGGGGCGGTCGCGGTCCGCCCCTGGTCGAACCCTGAACCGACCCTGAATCGCCCCTGATCACCCTGTTCCGGTGCGGGGACCGCACCTAGCTTGATCGTCAGCGGTCCCCCGCCACGGCCGGGCGGGGGACCGTCGCCCGCCTCCGAGGACGCGGGCCTCTGACGTCCCCGCACCGGAAGGATCTCCATGCTGCGCAGAAACAGGCTCGCCGTCCTGGGCGCGGCCGCGGCAGGGACCGTGACGCTGGCCGGCGTCGCGCTCCCCGCCACCGCCTCGCCCGCACCGCCCGCACCGCGCGCGCCGTCCGCCATCGGCTGGCGCGCGTGCGGCGACGACGGCAAGGCCGAGTGCGCGACCCTGCGGCTGCCGGTCGACTGGTCCCGGCCGGACGGCCCCACGTTCGGCCTCGCCATCGCGCGCCGCAAGGCCCTCGACCCGGGCGCCCGCGTCGGCACGCTCGTGTTCGGCCCCGGCGGGCCCGGCGACTCCGGCGTCCAGCGCGTGACCAGGGTCGAGAGCGGGATCGACCGGTTCAGCGACCGGCTGCGCCGGCGCTTCGACATCGTCAGCTTCGACCCGCGCGGCATCGGCGCCAGCAATCCGGTGACCTGCTCGGCCGACCTGCTCAGGGCCGCGCCCTCGCCAATGATCAAGAGTGCCGCGCAGTTCCAGGCGACCCTCGACCACAACGCGCGGGTGCGGGCCGACTGCCGCGCCCGCACCGGTCCGCTCTACGACCACGCCGACACGCTCAGCACCGTCCGGGACGTGGACGCGATCCGCGCCGCCCTCGGCGAGTCGAAGCTGACCTTCCACGGCAGCTCCTACGGCACGCTGCTGGGCGAGATGTACGCCGAGACGTTCCCTCGACGCGTCCGGGCGATGGTGCTGGAGAGCGTGGACGACCACAGCGTCCCCGACGCCCGGCGCTTCCTGACGTCCGAACTGGCAGCCGCCCAGGACTCGTTCGAACAGTTCGTCGCCTGGTGCGGGCGCACCCAGGAGTGCGCCCTGCACGGCAGGGACGTCCGGGCCGTCTGGCGTGACCTGCGCGCCCGCGCCGCCCGTGGGGAACTGCCCGACCCCTCATCGCCGGGCGCCGCGCTACCGGAGTTCGGCCTCGTCCTGATGGCCTACAAGAGCTTCTACGGCCCCGACTGGGCGGAGCTGGCGTCGAGGCTGGCCGCGCTGGACGCGTCCACGCCCCTCAAGCCCGGCTCGCGTCCTGCCGCCGCCCCGGCGGCGGGCGAGACCGCCACGGACCCCTTCACCGCGCAGTTCTGCTCCGACTGGAGCCTGCCCGTCCGCGACTACGGCGAGTACGCGAGGCTCATGCGGCGCACGGAGAAGGTCGCCCCCGACATGACGTTCGCGCGTCCCGTCATGGCGATCTCCGCCTGCCTCGGCTGGCCGCAGCCCGTCCGCAACCCGCAGCACCGCCTGCGCGTCCGCGGCAGCGCGCCGATCCTGCTGTCCAACGCCGTCCACGACCCCGCCACGCCCTACGCCTGGGCGCAGAACGTCGCACGGCAACTCGGCCCCGCGGGACGCCTGCTCACCTACGAAGGCGCCGGCCACGGCAGCTACAACCGCGGCCCCTGCATGCAGAACGCCATCGACGCCTACCTGACCTCCCTCACCCTCCCCCAGCCCGCCACCACCTGCCCGGCGGTCTGACCCTCCACGGAAGGCGAGGGACCGGTGTCACCGTGAGCCGGTCCCTTCGCCGCTCTTGTGCGACCGCCATGGTTCCGTGTTTTCCACGTGAAGCGCCGCGATCGCGCAGATGAGCATTTAAATATGGGGGGATTTGTGGCGGCTACTCGCCGGTGTATTCCAGATCGATACCCCGCGGTGGCCCCCCGCGCCACCGGGCCGCGCGTCCATTGATGGACGGCGGAACGCGACGGAATCCGGACGGGGCGATCGATGGCGCGGACACTCCTGGTCGAGATCTTCGACCACGATGCCGATCCGGTGCGGCTGGACCAGCTCAGCCGCAATCTCCTCAGGGACCTGCGAAGACTCGGACTGCGGACCGATCGGCGACCGGTCGAGGCGCCCGCGGGAGCGAAGGCGGCATCGGCGGTCGCCATCTCGACGCTCGTGGTGGGCCTCGCCGGAACGGCGGCCTTCAAGGCCTTCGTGAACGGTGTCTTCGAATGGCTCGGTCCCCGGAGAGGGGGCCTGAAGATCAGTTGTGGCGACAGATCGGTGGAACTGTCCGCGGCGACTCCGGGGGAACGGCGGGAACTGCTCGAATGGCTGCTGACGTGCGACGGGGAAGCGGGGGACCGGAGCCTGGACGGCCGAGGAGACTAGCGCTTCTCGTGGCGTCGGACCGGTACGAGGATCCGGGGCTCGGCTCGCTGCGGTCGCCCGCCCACGACGTGCGGGCGCTGGCGGCCGCCCTCGCGGACCCGCGCATCGGCGGGTTCGCTGTGGAGAACGTCTTCAACCGGCAGGCTCACGAGGTCAACGCCGCGATCGAGGACTTCTTCTGCGACAAGCAGCCCGATGACGTCCTGCTGCTGTACGTCTCGTGCCATGGGGTCAAGGACGATGCCGGACGCCTTTACTTCGCGACGACCAACACCCGGGTCAAGCGGCTCGGCTCGACGGGGATCGCGTCGACCTTCGTGAGCGAGCAGATGTCCCACAGCATGTCGCGCAACATCATCCTGCTTCTGGACTGCTGCTACAGCGGGGCGTTCGTCGAAGGCATGGTGGTGCGCGGCCCGGGCGGCGTCGGAATCAACGAGCGGCTGAGCGGCTCCGGCCGGGCGATCCTCTCGTCGTCCTCGGCGCTGGAGTACGCGTTCGAACTCGACCGGCGGCGCGTCACCAAGGAGATCTCCCGCTACGGAACCAGGGAGGAGGGCGGCCGTCCGTCGATCTTCACCGAAGCCCTGGTCCGGGGCCTGGTGACCGGCGAGGCCGACCGCGACCGGGACGGGCGCATCTCCGTCGACGAGCTCTACGACTACACGTACACGCAGGTCACGGCCGTGAACCCGAATCAGACGCCGACGAAGTTCTCCGATGTCAGCGGTGAGTTGATCGTCGCCCGCAGTCCCGGAACGCTCCGGCCCCCCGAGTTGCCTGAGGAGGTGCGTTCGGCGGCCGGCCATCCGCTGGCGTCGGTGCGCGCCGCCGCCGTCGGCACGCTCAAGGATCTGGCGCTGGCCGGGGACGCGGCCGGGCTGCTCGCGTACGAGCGGCTGAAGGCGCTGCTCGGCGATGACAGCCGCACGGTGGCCGGCGGCGCGGCCGAAGCCGTCGCGGAGATCGAGCGGGCCGGCCCCTTCCGCGAGCGGCACCGGGCCCCGGTCCTGCCGCGGCCTCGCCCAGAGCCAGGCCGGGTGTGGACGCCGCCCGCTCCGCCGCCGGTCCCGGCGCCGCGCCCTCCCGTGATGGCGCCGACGGGCGCCATCGGGGTGGAGCCCCTACGCAGCCGTTCGGTCCTGGCCTACTTCATGCCGTTCTTCAGCAGTGTGACCCTCATGTTCGGCAGAAGCCGGGACGTCCGGTACCACGCGATGCAGTGCGCTCTCATCGATGCGCTGACGGTCTCCTACTTCATCGCGATGATGATCCCTTTCGTGATCTACAGCGGGCTCCGGTACGGCTCCGCCCCGGTGCCCGATGACGACCCGTTTCTCACCGCCTTCATGGTGATCTTTCTCGTCCTGCCCTGCGCGCTGCGCGGCTACTGCCTGATCCAGCTCGCCCGGCGAGGGTCGGCCCGGATCAGGTTCCTCGGCGCTCTGGCGCAGCGTGTCGCCTACGGCGGGCGCCGGCCGGACGGGCGTCGCGGCGACCTCGGCGGCCGCGCCGCGATGGGCGGTCGGTAGAGGAAGGGGAGGCCGACGCCCTCGGCGTCAGTACGTGGCCGCGCGTCCCCCCGGGAGCAGGGAGGGCGCGCGGGCCTCGTCGTCGTCCAGCCGGTCGGCGGTGGCCCGCAGGGCGCGCGTCGCGGCGGTGATCTCGGCGAGCGAGATCACGGAGTGATGTCCTCGGGGAGGAGGGTGGCGAGTTGTTCGGTGGTGAGTTCGGCGCCGGTGTTGGCGAGTTGTTCGGTGCGGCGGGCGTGGGCGGTCACCGCGGAACGGAACAGTTTGTCGATCTCGCGCCCGTTGCCCTCGCGGAACCGGTCGCGGTTGGCTGCCAGGTAGGTGGTGAGGGCTTGCTGGGTGGGTTCTGGGACGCGGTAGTCGGCCGTCTTGGCTTTGCCCAGGAAGATCGAGACCAGGCCGTCGACCTCGTAGGGGCGGAAGGTGAGGGTGCGCGCGAAACGCGACGCCAGGCCCGGGTTGGTGGCCAGGAACCCCTTCATCTCCGAGGTGTATCCGGCCGCGATCACGATGACCTCGTCGCGGTGGTCCTCCATCAGCTTGACCAGGGTGTCGATGGCCTCCTGCCCGAAATCGTGGCCCGAGCCCCCCGGACGCGACAGGGAGTAGGCCTCGTCGATGAACAGGACGCCGCCGCGGGCGCGTTCGAAGACCTCGCTGGTCTTCTGTGCGGTGTGCCCGACGTACTGTCCGACCAGGTCGACGCGCGCGGCTTCGACGACCTGGCCTTGTGCCAGGACGCCCAGGGCGGTGAGGAGTTCTCCGTAGAGGCGTGCGACGGTGGTTTTGCCGGTGCCGGGTGGGCCGGCGAAGATCAGGTGGCCGGTGAAGGGTTCGGCCTCCAGGCCGGCGGCGCGGCGGCGCCGGGCCGAGGCGATCAGGTCGAGCAGGTCGCGGATGTCGCGTTTGACCTCGTCCAGTCCGGTCATCGCCGCCAGCCGCGCCAGCAGGGCGGTGACCTGGTCGGGGTCGCGGGCCTCTCCGAACCGGGCGGCCAGGCCGGTGTCGACGTCGAGGTCTTCGGCGACCAGCCGCGACAGCTCCTCACCGGAGGGCAGGTCCTGCATGTCGGCCAGGCGTTGCGCCTGCCGTTCCACCGCCGCCTCGAACACCCGCCGCGCCGCGCGGCCGTTACCGAAGGAGGCGTCGCGCTTCATGGACGTGAAGTGCGCCAGAAGCGCGGTGCGCGCGTCCTCGGCCAGCTGGTAGCCGTCCTTGTCGGCCTGTGTGCCGACGATCTGGACGAGTTCGGCGGGGCTGTAGTTCTCGAACTCCACCGTCCGGGAGAACCGCGAACTCAACCCCGGGTTGGCGGCCAGGAACTCGCGCATCTCGGCCGAGTATCCGGCAGCGATGACCACGACCTCGTCGCGGTGGTCCTCCATCAGCTT
>NZ_JBEZJI010000115.1:0-9338 GCF_040649435.1 Actinomadura sp. NPDC048955 | reverse complement strand
GGAGACCCGCGACGACATCCACGAAGCACTCATGACCCTCGCCGCAGCCATCATCTGCTGGCGACGCCTCGCCCGCTGATTCTGTTACGACCTCTTAGTGGCGCAAGTCCCCGACCCCAAGGGCCCGGCACGGCCTTGTTAAGCCGGCTCGGCGGCAGGTTTCGTGGCAGCTGTTGAAGCAGTCGAACTCTGGGGCCCTGGCGGCTTCAGGAAGCTCGTCGCCCAGGCGACCGGTATGGCGATCACAGCAATGATCAGGCCGGTGATCACCGCGGCGGAGGCGGTGTATCTGGCGATCGCCACGCCGCCTGCGGCCGAGCCGAACGCAATGCCGAGGTTGACCGCGGAGGCGGGCAGGGCCTGTGCCAACACGCCGCCAGGGCCGGCCAGACTCATCACGCGGTACTGCAGCGAGGGTGTCATACCGCCGACGAACAGACCCAAGGCCAACAGCGCCAGCGCCGCGAGGACCGCTATCGCGCCGATGAGGAAGAGCACCAGCAGGCAGACCGCGAGGCCTGCGGTCCCGATGATGAGGGTGCGCGCGGCGTTGGTGTCGGCGAGCCGGCCGCCGCCAAACGAACCTGCCGCCGTGGCCGCGCCGTAAGCCAGGAGGAACACACTGACCAGCGTGCCGGAAATGCCGGTGACCTCCTGGAGAAATGGCACAAGGTAAGTCAGGGCCGCGAAGAGCGCGGCGTAGAGGAGGAGGTTGAGTCCCAGCGCGGCGAGCACGCGTGGAGCAAAGGCGTGCTTTGCCTGACTCGAGGTGCCGCCACCGGCGCCGGGGACCCACGGGACCAGCACCAGGGTGGCGATCAACGCGATCACGGTTAGCCCGACGACGGCGGTGAACGAGCCGCGCCAGCCCAGCGCCTGACCGACCAGCGTGCCCAGCGGCGCGCCCAGCGCTGCCGATACCGTGATTCCGGAGATGACCACTGACATCGCCCGGCCCATACGTTCCGGCGGAACGACGGCGATACCGGCCGTAAAGGCAGCGCCGATAAACACGCCCTGCAGCGCTCCGGATACGACCCGTGCAGTAAGGAACAGACTGTAATCGTTGATCAGTACCAACAGCAGATTGACCAGCGCGAATAGGAGAAGCGCGCCAGCTAGGACGAAGCGCCTGTTCAGCTTGAGGGTCAGCGCGGTCAATACCGGGCCCCCGAGCGCCATGCCCACCGCGTAGGCAGTCACCAGCCTCCCGGCTGCGGGGACGGAGACTTGAAGGTCGGCGGCGAGCAGATTGAGCACGCCGACCACGAGCAGTTCAGCGCTCCCCAGAACGAACATGCCCAGGAACAGTGTGGCCAAAGTGAGCTTCGATCTGCCAGGGCTTAGTGCTGCTTGCGGAGGATTCATGACGCTTCTTCTTGTCGTACGGCTTTGAAGGTTGGTCCCATGCACCGCTTGTGCGTGGGCTGGCGCTGCGACACTGTGGGAAACGTGATCACTTAGAGGGGCTGAGGCATCGCTGCCCAGCCGTCGTTGGCTGCACCGGACCTGGTCCGAGACGAGGCGCTGACCAGGCCGATTGTCGAGAGAAGATGTTCTCTACGATAGGGACCGATCAGTCCGGGACCGTTCGGTCCCTATCTTGGGGGCGAGATCTGACGGATGTCAAGGCCGCCATGATCGGTCTACTGCTTGGCAGGGAGGGGAACATGCCACCGAAACCCGATCCGGGAGCGCGCGAGCGGATCTTGAGCGTTGCGTCCCGCCTCTTTCAGGAGCACGGCCCCGACGGGGTGGGGCTGCAGCAGATCATCGACGAATGCGGCTGCGGCAAGAAGCTGCTCTATCGCGAGTTCGGCAGCAAGGATGATCTGGTGATCGCCTATCTGGATCGCTGCTGGCAGGAGTGGGACGATTTGATCAAGAAGGCGACCCAGCCGTTGCGCGACGATCCGGCAGGCCAGCTCATCGCCATCGTCACTGCGGTGGCCGAACGCTCCGCCATCCCCGGATTCCGCGGCTGCCCTCTACGTAACAGCCTGCCTAGCTTTCCCGATGCTGGTCATCCAGCACGCCTGATCATCCTGGACTACCACATCGCCAGGCGGGAACACCTGCACGACCTCGCCGAGCGAACAGGAGCGCCGGATCCACAAATCCTGGCCGACAAGATCATGCTGCTCATCGACGGCTTGCACGCCAGTGGCCCCATCCTGGGGCAGGAGGGAGCGAGCGAAGCAGCCGTCGCCTTCGCGAAGGAGGCGGTGAGCGCCGCCGCGAGGGATTAATGCCTCCACCGTCCGACCGACGTCCACCGCTGCCACGCTCACTTCGGCCATCAATGGCTGAGCGCCCACACGGTGCGGGCGTACCGGCGGGCCTGCCGGGCGTTCACGGCGTGGCTGGCCGAGCACGGCGCCGACCTGCACGCGGGCACTGATCGCCTCATACTCGGCGTCGTTCACCCGCACGGCGATGACGCGTCGGCGGCCGCCCGGCGCACGCATGAGCCGCCGCGCGCTCCGTTCGGCGTGGCAATTCGGGCTCGTGGCCACGAGCGAGTCGGACTTGTTCCCAGGCGCCGTCCACCGATCGCCCGCCCGCCCAACTGCGCCCGCCGATGCTTCCCGGCTGCACAGAACCGCTAGCCGGAGCGCTGACCGGATGCGAGAAGGGAGTTGGACATTCGCGCGTTCGCCGGGGCCGCGGAGCTTGGCGTGCGCCCAGTTCGCCTGCTTCTGCGACTCGGGCCTGTCCTTGCCCTTGTAAGGCGGCAGATCCGACGGCCTGAATACCGACCGCAACGGCTGCCACGTACAGCCCGCGGTCGCCACAAATGATCGCCGCCCGCCCCTCACGATCGCCGTACCGGCACCGACCACCGCCCTGCGGCCGCCTCGGAGCAGGGCGCACCACCCGCTGGAACAGCTCCCACAACCCCCTACCCGGGCGCTGACTCATCGCATCGCCTGGTTGCGGAGCCCACGGATTGCGGCCGGACACGCCAGCGGACCGAGAGCCCGAGAGGCAGTCATCATCGGTCGTCGGGCGCCGCGCGCGCGGCCTGTTCGGCGGCGTGCTCGGCGGTTTGGGCGCGTTGCTCGGCGGTGGCCGCGCGTTCGCGCTGCGTGCGGGCTTCGGCGCGCGCCTCCTCCAGTTGGCGCCGCACCTCGCTCATCGCTGCGTCGGCGGCTGCGCGGGCGGCCTGCAGGTCGGCGCGGGCCTGGGCGGCATCCGCGCGCGCGGCGACGGTTGCTGCGGCGGCTTCCTCGGCCGCGCGCTCGCTGCGCGCGGCGTTTTCCTGCGCGGTCCGCTCTTGCCGCTGGGCGTCGGCGAGCTGGTCGCGGGTCTCGGCGAGGGCCGCCTCGGCTTGATCGGCGCGGCCGGTGGCCGCGGTGTGCCGCGCCTGCTCCTCGGCGAACTGGGCGCGTGCGGTCTGCAGTTCCTCCAGCAGTCGCGCGGTCTCCTGGTGCGCGGCGTCCAGTTGCGCGGCGGTGTCGGCGCGTGCCTGTTCGGCGTCAGCGGCCTGCTGCTGTGCGACCTGGCGCAGGTGCCGTTCCGCGGCGGTCTCGTCCTCGGCTGCCTGCTGGGCGCGCTGGGCCTGCCCCTGCTGCCGCCACGCCCGCTCGGCGTCGGCGCGCGCGTCGGCGACCTGCTCGCGCGCGTCGCGGCGCGCGGCGGCGACCTTCTCATCCCGCTCGGTGCGCGCCTCCTTCGCCGCGGCGTCGGCCGCGTCGGCGCGGTCCTCGGCGAGGTCGGCGCGGGTCTCGGCCTCATCGGCCCGGCGGCGCGCGGTCTGCGCCGCGCGGAGCGCCTGCTCGGCCTCCTCCGCCGTGTCGGCGACCGCGCCGTTCAGCAGTGCGGTCAGCGCGCCGGTGCGCTCCCCGAACGCGGTGAGCAGTTGGGCGAGCTGGGCCGTCTCGCCGCGCAGCGTTCGGGTGGGCGCGAGCTCGGCGGTCTCGGCCGTGCGCCTGGCCTTGTGGTGTGCGGTGCGGTGCTCGGGGCTGCAGTACTCGGCGTGGCTGCGTACGCCGCGGGGGATCGGCCGGCCGCAGTGCTTGCAGGGGCGGCGGCCGGCGGCCCGGGCGGCGGCGGCTCGCCCGGCGATCGCGTCGGCGGCCATGTCGTCGCCCGGCACCGGGCCATCGGCCGGCGCAGTGGTCAGCTCGTCGACGAGGTCCTTGGGCTCAGCGTGGCCGGCTTCATCATGATCATCCGTCACAGAGCCAGGCTATCATCCGTTCCGTTCCGTTCCAAAAACGTTTTTGGAACGGAACGGAACGGATAATTGGTCAGGTTGGTAGACATCACACAATGCTGATTGTGCGGAGTCTCGCTCCGTGAGACCATCTCGGTGACCGCCACAGTTGTCATGGCTCAGCCGACCTGATGCCGTCTCGGCAAAGAGTGATGTGGGCTGTGATTTGCCGCCAAGTTGTCCTGGGGGTGTCATCGGATGTCAGCGGCATTTGCCCCTCCCGTCAGTAAGCCTTGGAGGGATGCTCGCCTGCCGCACTGTGCCCACCGGCGCGAAGACGGGCTCGTGACCAGGGCGTTGACACCCAGTCGGCAATCTCGACTGCCGATTTGCCGGCAAGCCACAGCGGCACGGCAGCCACTGTCAGCAAGGAGAACACCGATGATCTGGTCCCGCCGGTCCACGAGCCGTGACCGGGCCGCTGGCTACGCCCCTGCGGTGGTCGCGGCGTTGACCCGGGAGTTTCTTGACCTGGCCGATGATCACCTAGCCGGCATCGTGCGCGAGGCCGTGACAGCGCACGCCCTGGCACCCGATCCCGCCTTCGAGGTCATCCTGGATGCGCCCGCCATGGCGAACTGGCGGCAGCGTGCCCACCCCACCGAGCGACGCCGCCTCCGGGTAGCGTGCCACCGCTTCACCCTCCTCGGCGCCGTGATGGTCACCCGATGACCCCTCCCAGCGAAGTCGACGGCGAGCAGACGCTGGAGCCCACCGCGATCCACCCGCCCGGTTTCACGCCGCCTGGCATGCCCGAATCGGGCCGCGAACCGGGACCGGGTCCCGGTCCGAGATCTGCACCGCCGTCCACGCCGGATCGGCTGCACCAAGCGGGTGCGCCGCCTGCGCCGGGGGCCGGGCCCCGGCAGGCACCCGCCCCAGCGCCCATGGTGATCACGGTGGGGGACATTCCCGGGCTCTCACCGCGGCGTCGCCGGGGTGAGGGGGAGGTCCCAGCCGCGAACGTCGACCTGGTCGACCGGCTGCCGCGGCCGCCTGCCGGGCAGGAGTGGCCGACGGTGGCGGCGTGGCTGCAGTCCCGCAACACCGTCGCCACCCGCCGCGGCTACCTGCACTGTCTCGCGGCATTCCTGCGGTGGCTTCAGATCGCGGTACCCGGTGCCGGGCTGTGGGTGGTCACCGAGGATGTCCTGGTCGCCTACAAGGACCAGATCCTCACCGGCACCGGTCACGCCGCGCAGTTGCTGAAGGGCGGGCGCCCGCTCGGCGCGTCCACCGCCGCGCAGCGCGTCTCGGCACTGCGGTCGCTGTACGCCTACGCGTTGCGCCGGCACGTCATCGACTACGACCCGGCCGTGTTCGTCGACCCGCCGGAGACTCCCAGGATCGGGATGACACCCGCGTTGGCCGAGCACGAGGCCACCGACCTGATGGACGGTGCCGAGGCGATCGCAGGCGACCACCCCCTGGACGCCGCCGCGGTCGCGCTGCTGTTGAACATCGGACTGCGCACCGGGGAACTCGAGGCCATGCCGGTGTCGGCGTTCACCTGGGACGGGGGGCACTTCGTCGCCCGGTTCCGGGTCAAAGGCGGAAAGGTCCTCCCGGTGCCGGTCGTGCCTCGGGTGCGGCTGCTGGTCGAGCCGCTCCTGCGCGGCCGCGCCGACCACGAGTTCCTGCTGCAGCACCCCGACGGGCGGCCGTGGAACCGGGGCCGGGTCACCACCGCGCTGCGCCGCGCCGCCCGCGCCGTCGACCTGCGTCCCGGGCAGTTGACCCCGCACGTGCTCCGCGCGACCGTCGTCACACTGCTCAGCGCCGCCGGTGTCCCCCCGAACAAGATCCATGAGTTGACCGGGCACGCGTCCGTGGCCACCCTGCAGCGCTACGACCACGCCGGGGTCCAGATGGACGGGCACGCCGCCTACCTGGCCAGCGGCCTGCTGTCCCGCCGCCGATGACGTCTGCTTCACGAATCGCCGGCGGGACCGGATTGTCGCTGGGTGGATGGCGAGGACCGGCGGCCGAAGACTCCGTTTTCCGTGACCGGGGCCGAGCGGGTGGTGTTGGAGCGTGGGGCGCGGGCGCCTGGGCAGTGGTGCCGAGTTCGGCGGTGAGCCGGGCGGTGAGCTGGTCGTAGAGGTCGGCCATCTCGTCGGCCCGGGGGTGGCCGAGCTGGCGTAGCAGCACCGCGGCGTCGGCGGCGTCCTTGATCTGGGCCTGCTCAGGAATGTGGGGGCTCCACACCCGGTTGGCGCCGAACAGCTCGGGCAGTCCACCGAGCTGGTAGGCGTGCGCGCCGACGTTGGCGCGTACCCGTGACACCACGAACCCGATCAGGGCCAGATCCGGGTTGCCCAGGTCCCCGCCCCGGCTGGTGATGAAGTCGCGGTAGTGCACCGCGCCCTCGACGCTGTCGTACTCCGGTTCAACGGTGCACACCGCCACATGGCCGGCCGCCAGTGCCATCTGTGTCAGATGCCCGAGACTGGGCGGGCAGTCCAGCAGGGTCACGTCGTAGGCGTCGTCCGCCCCTCCAGGGCTTTGCGCAGCCTGGCTGCCCGCGCCGACCACTCCGGCCTCACTGATCCGGTTCTCCAGATCGAACCGGGCCGGCATCACATCGATCAGCTCGGCGCCCCCGCCGTCCCAGCCGCACCGGTAGATCGTGTCTGCTGCCACCCCAACGGCGTCCGCCTTGATCGCCTCCGACACCGTCGGCACCGGCTAGCCAGGGTCGTAGCGCCACCCCAACCGGCGCGAGGCATTCGCCTGCGGATCCAGATCCACCACCAGCACCCGCTTGCCCGCCGTCGCCAACGCGGCCGCGGCGTTCACCACGAACGCGGTCTTGCCGCTCCCGCCTTTGTGGTTGCCGATCACCACTCGTCGTCGCACATTCATGGGGCCGAGCATGCCAGCGTGTCATCCCAGGCCATCGCCTCTCTAGAGCCGCCTTCGCCCGGACCTATCGTCACGGCGCCCGGTGACGCCTCCGGCGTTCCCGACCGTGATCATTGATTAATGCCTAATAAAGGCGCTGGCAGCCTCTGGCACTCCTGTAGATGCCGTGGCCCTTTGAGGCCTCCACCTAGACCGGCTGGCCGAGGCTGGCGCCGGGCGGTTCAGGTCCCGCGAGCATTTTCTTGCGGGATCTGAACCCTCCCCGGCCGCCAGTACGGGCAGATTGCTGATCGTGGTTCGAGCCCGCCCGCATGGCACACACCTTGTTTGTGCTGAGCCTGGAGCTCTCCCCAAGAGCGGAGCCGTGCGGGTTGCTGGGAGCGCGAACGGCTCAATCGGAGGGAAGGCCCAGAGCCTCGTTATTAGGGTGCCGCGCGTTCTCGCCAGGGGCTCCACCAGGGGGTTGAGCAGGGCGAACAGGAGGGCCACCATGACGTCGCCCTGGTCGATCAGGACGGCCAGCTTGTCGGCAAGCGCCGGATCGGCGACAGCGTGGAGGGGTTCGGCGAGCTGTTGAGGCTGCTGGCCGAGGCCGGCGGCACCGCCGAGGCGCCCATCCCGGTGGCGATCGAGACCCCGCGGGGTCTGCTGGTGGCCGCGCTGCGCGAGACCGGCCGCCCGGTCTACGCCATCAACCCGATGGCGGTCGCCCGCTACCGGGACCGGCACAGCGTGGCGCGCAAGAAGTCCGACCACGTCGACGCGATGACGCTGGCCAACATCTTGCGCACCGACATCCGCATGCACCGTGCGCTGCCCGACGACAGCGAGCTCGGCCGCGCCATCGCGGTCCTGGCCCGCGCGGCCCAGGACGCCACCTGGCGGCGGACCAGAGCGTCCAACGAGCTGCGGTCCCTGCTGAGGGAGTTCTATCCCGGCTTCCTGGCCGCGTTCGCCACCAAGAACACCAACCTGGCCAGCAGAGAGGCCCGCGCGGTGCTGGCGATCGCGCCCACGCCGGCCGCCGCGCTCAAGCTCACCCGAGCCCGCATCGCCACCGCCCCTCGACGGGCAGGGCGAAAGCGCGGCGTCGACGAGCTCGCCGCCGAACTGCGCCAGGCGCTCCAGCGCCCCCAGCTCCGTCAGCCGCCGCTCATCGAGAAGGCCCTGGGCGAGCACGCCCAGGCCCTCCTGCGCGCCCTGGACACCGAATGCGCCAACGCCGACCAGCTCACCGCCGCCTCGGCCGAGGCGTTCGCCCAGCACCGCGACTACGAGGTGATCACCAGCTTCCCCGGCATCGGCGACCTCAACGGTGCCCGCATCCTGGCCGAGATCGGCGACGACCGGAACCGGTTCGCCGACGCCCGCGCCCTCAAGGCCTACGCCGGGTCGGCACCCATGACCAGGGCATCCGGACGGACCACGACCATCACCCGCCGCCTCGTGAAGAACAACCGGCTCAAAGCCGCAGGATGCACCTGGGCCTTCAGCGCGATCGTCAACCACCAACCAGCCCGCCAACACTACGACCAGCGCCGCGACCGCGGTGACCGCCACTGGGCCGCCCTGCGGCACCTGTTAACCGGATGCTCGGCCAGCTCTTTCACTGCCTCCACACCGGCCAGACCTACGACCCCATGAAAGCCTTCAGCGCGCTCGCCGGCACTCAGACCGTCGAGATGGCCTTCTTCGACGTCGGCCTGGCGGACCCGCGTCGAGCTCGCCAACGCGATCTTCGAATACATCGAAGGGTTCTACAACCGCCGCCGACGACACTCCGCCCTGGACTACATGAGCCCGATACAGTTCGAAAACACCCACCCGCTGAACCTGATCTCCTGACCAGCGAGTCCGTGTAACCGGGGCAACATCAAGCTGTCCGTGCTACGGGGGAACCTCAGCCCGCCCGGACGGCGGATCAGATATCTGATCTCACATCTTGCTCCGCCGGTTCTTTCGGCAACCGCTGGCCTGCGACGCCCCCGCGGCCGACGTCGTCCTGGTGCTCGTCCTGGTGCTCGTCGTCGTCCGCCGTCCGCTCTTTCGGCAACGCTCGCCGGACGTCTCGCAGACGTCCCGGGGCAGTACATCTAGCGGGCCGTGGACGTCTAGCGGACGCCTCGCTAGGCCTAGCGGTCCCGCTAGCGGCTCACGGGCTTCTGACGGGTGTTCTAGCGTCTAGCGGCGCGCGCCGGTGAACAGCAGCTCCTTGGCGCGGGCCTTGCCGATCCGTTCCGGCAGCCGCTTCACG
>NZ_JBEZJI010000114.1:0-9360 GCF_040649435.1 Actinomadura sp. NPDC048955 | reverse complement strand
AACTAGACAGCTCCACTTCACAACCGGAGGCCTTCATCTGTCAGACAGACTCACCGATGCCGAGCGGTACAACCTCCCTGGACATCACACCTAGGCCTCGTAGACGACCTCGCCGTCGAGGACGGTCATCGCCACCGGCACCGAGGGCAGGGCCTGCGGCTCCACGCCGAACAGGTCGCCGCCGAGCACGCACAGGTCGGCGACCTTGCCCGGCTCGATGGAGCCCTTGACGTTCTCCTGCCCGTCCTGCCAGGCGGGCACGGCGGTGTACGCGTGCAGCGCCTCGGCCAGGGCGAGCCGCTGCGCCGCCCCCCGCACCGCGCCGTCGAGGCCGCGCCGGGTGACCGCCGCGGCCATGCCCGCGCGCCAGTCCGGGGTGAGGACGGGGGAGTCGGAGCTGAGGCACAGCGGGACGCCCGCGTCGAGCGCGTCGCGCAGCGGCCAGGCGTCCCGCAGGGCGTCCTCGCCGAGCGCCGCGGCGAGCATCGGCTCGGTGGCCACCGGGATGCCCGCCTGGGTGTTCAGCCCGATCCGGTTCGAGGCGAGGACGGTCAGCGTCGCGGGGGCGAGCAGGTCGCCGTGGATGACGTAGTGCCGGGCGTCCCGCCCGTCCCGGCCGAGGGCCGCCGCGAACGCGTCCGCCACGACGCGGGTCGCGCGGTCGCCGGTGGCGTGCACGCCGATCTGGTGCCCGGCGTCGTGCGCCGCGTCGATCATCGCGCGCAGGGCCGCCTCCCGCTCGCCGTCGGAGCCGCCGTCGACCAGCAGGGCGCCGTGGGAGCCGTCGGCGTAGGGGCGGTCGGTCCAGGCGCTGCGCATCGGCGGGATCCCGTCGGCGAAGATCTTCACGCCCGTGACCCGGAACCGGCCGGGGACGCCCGCGGGCGGCGTGAAGTCGCGCAGGCCCGCCAGCAGGTCCGCCGCCGTGCTGCGGCCGTCCAGTTCCCCGAACAGCATCAGCGCGGTGACGCGGGCCTTCAGCCGGCCCTGCGCGGCCAGCTCGGCGTAGTCGTGCAGGGCGCCGGAGCCGAAACAGCCGCTCGGGCCCTCGTCCTCGCCGGGTCCCAGGCCGGGCTCGGTGTAGCTGGTGATCCCGAGGGAGGCCAGCAGGTCGGCGGTGCGCAGGATCGCGCGGCGCCGGTCCTCGGCGGTCTCCAGCCGCGCCGGCGCCTCGTGCGCGTGCCCGCCGGAGGCGGCCAGCTGGTCCATCAGCAGGTTCGGCCACATCGCGCCGAGCCACACCCCGTGCAGGTGCGAGTCGTTGATGCCCGGCAGCACCGACCCGCCGTCCAGCGGGACGACCCGGGTGCCGGGGCCGATCAGGGGCGCGACCTCGTCCGCCGTGCCCACGCGGGCGATGCGCCCGCCGCGCACCGCGACCGCTTCGGCGAGGCGATCCCGGGCGTCGACCGTGTGGACCCGGCCACCGGTCAGGACGAGGTCGGCGGCGGAAACATCCGGCATATCCTGCTCCAACTCTGGACACCGTCGATGGGCTGCAATTAACGTACACGGAATCAGATACGATTTTGGAGTGCCCGGCCGGGAGGCGCGGGCACACCGGGCCTTCGGAGGTAAACGATGCCCCTGGATCCCGAGGCGCAGCGGATCATCGACCGCACCCCTGCCGAGGACCCGAGCGGCGGCGCCCCGCTGGACGTCGCGGCCATGCGGGAGGGGTTCCGCCGGATGTGGGTGGTGCCGGACGACCTTCCGCACGTGGGCTCCGTGGCCGACACCGCGATCCCCGGCCCGGCCGGCGACATCCCGGTCCGGGTCTACACCCCCGAGGGGGAGGGCCCCTTCCCGGCGTTCGTCTGGTTCCACGGAGGCGGCTGGACGATCGGCGGCCTCGACGAGAACGAGTACTCCTGCCGCGCCGTCTGCGCCGCCGCGGGCGCGGTGGTGATGTCGGTCGACTACCGGCTCGCCCCCGAGAACCCGTTCCCGGCCGCGGCCGACGACGCCTACGCCGCCGTCCGCTGGGTCGCCGAGCACGGCGAGCGCATCGGCGCCGACCCGTCCCGCGTCGCCGTGGGCGGCGAGAGCGCGGGCGGCAACCTCGCCGCCGTCGTCGCGCTCAAGGCACGCGATCTCGGCGGCCCGGAACTGGCCCTGCAGGTGCTCGTCTCCCCGGTCGTCGGCCACCCCGACGACGGGCGCGCCTCCTACCGCGAGTTCGCCGAGGGCTACTTCCTCTCCAGGTCCAGCATGGACTGGTTCTTCACCACCTACCCCCGGGACGAGCGCGACCTGGAGGACCCCTACCTGCTGCCCCTGCGGGCCAAGAGCTTCGCCGGGCTGTGCCGGGCGCTCGTCCTCGAAGCCGAGTGCGACGTGCTGCGCGACGAGGGCGAGGAGTACGCCGTGCGGCTCAAGGACGCGGGCGTCCGGACCGACCTCGTCCGCTACGACGGCATGATCCACGCGTTCTTCGGCCCGCTGGCCACCGAGCTGTCGGTGGCGAGGGACGCCCAGGCCCGGACGGCCGCCGCCCTGCGCTCGGCCTTCGGCACGGACGGCGAGTGATGACCGCTCCGGCTCTCGCCCTCGACGGCGTCGCCGTGGACCGGGCCGAGGTCCCGGTCGTGCACGAGGTCACGCTGGACGCCGCCCCGGGCGCGGTCACCGTGATCCTCGGCGCGAACGGCGCCGGCAAGACGACGCTGATGGACGGCATCGCCGGCCTGGCCCCCGTCAGGTCCGGCACCATCCGGCTGGACGGCAAAGCCATCGAGAGGCTCGCCCCCTACAAGCGGGCCCGCGCCGGCCTCGGCTACGTCGAGCAGGCCCGCACCACATTCCGCACGCTCACCGTCGAGCAGAACCTCATCGTCTCCCAGCAGGGCGACGGCGACCTCGGCACCGTCTACCGGCTCTTCCCGGAGCTGGAGAAGAGGCGGACCCTGCAGGCCGGGTACCTGTCCGGCGGCGAGCAGCAGATGGTCGTGCTCGGCCGGGCCCTGGTCTCGGCGCCCAAGGTCGTGCTGATCGACGAGATGTCGCTCGGCCTCGCCCCGCTGGTGGTGCGCCGGCTGATGGCCACGGTCGGCGAGCTGGCCGGGATGGGCATCGCGGTCGTGCTGATCGAGCAGTTCGCGAACCTGGCGCTGGACGTCGGCTCCCACGCCCACGTGCTGCGCAAGGGACGCGTGGTCTTCTCCGGGCCGTGCGGCGAGCTGCGCGGCGACGAACGGCGCCTGCACCGGCTCTACTTCGGCGGGCCGCCGGTGAGCGCCGCCGAGGCGGGCGGCGCCGGAGCGGCAGAGAGCGGGCACCGATGAACCTGGTCGACAAGCGCGGCCTCGGCATCGGCCTCGGCATCGCGGTGCTCGCCTGCGCGCTGCTCCCGCTGGTGCTGCCGCCGTACTGGATCTACCTGGCGATCAGCGCGGTGATCAGCGCGGTGATCATGCAGAGCTTCGGAGTGATCGTCGGCAGGGCCGGCGTCATGTCGCTGTGCCAGATGTCGTTCGCCGCGATCGGCGCCTGGGTGATGCTGCGGCTGAACGTGGCGGACGCGCCGGGCGGCTTCTACCTGTGGCTGCTCCTCGGCGGCCTCGCCGCGGTGCCCGTCGGCGTCGCGATCGGGCTGCCCGCGCTGCGCATCCGCGGCGTCAACCTCGCCGTCGTCACCTTCGGGTTCGCGGTCAGCACCGACATCGTGCTGAACGTCAACCCGTTCCCCGGCTCGGCCGACCTGACGATGCTGGAGCGGCCCGCCCCCTTCGACACCGACGGCGGCTACTTCGTGTTCACGGTGATCGTGTTCACCGTGCTGGCCGTCGTCCTCGGGATCGTCGGCCGCACCCGGCTGGGGCTGTCCTGGTACGAGCTGCGGCACTCCGAGAGGTCCGCCGCCGCGCACGGCGTCTCGGTGGCGCGCAGCAAGCTCGCCGCCTTCGCGATCAGCGCGTTCGTCGCCGGCATCGGCGGCGGGCTGCTGGTCGGCCAGCTCAGCCTGGTGGTCCCGCAGAACTTCGCGATGGGCCAGTCCCTCGCGCTGTTCGCCGTGGCCATCATGATCGGCCCGCACCATCCGGAGGGCGCCGTGCTCGGCGGGATCTTCGGCGCGGTGATGGCGACGATCATGGAGAAGATCTCGCTGCCGCAGGACTTCGGCGGCGTGCTGTTCGGCGCCGGCGCCCTGCTCGCGCTGCGCAGCGGGCTCAGCCAGACCGACCTGACCCGGATGCGCAAGCGGGAGCGGGACGCCCGGAAGATCCTCAAGGCCGCCGAGGAGGCGCCCGCCGCCGACGCGGACGAGCCGCCCCTCCCGGCGCCCGCGCCGCGCCCCGCCGGCGACGGCGCCCCGGTGCTGGCCGTGCAGGGGCTGACCGTCAGGTTCGGCGAGGTGGTGGCGCTCGACGCCGTCGACCTGACCGTCCCCGAGGGAGCGGTCGTCGGGCTCATCGGCCCCAACGGCGCCGGGAAGTCGACGTTCATCGCGGCGGTCAGCGGCTTCGTCGCGGGCTACGGCGGCACGGTCGCGCTGGCCGGGCGGCGGCTGGACGGCCTCGGCCCGAGCCGCCGCGCCGCGCTCGGCCTGCGCCGCACGTTCCAGACCACCGCGATCGCGCCCGAGCTCAGCCTGTACGACTACCTGACGATCGGCTCCGGCCGGCGGCTGCCGCGCCCGGAGGCCGACGAGCTGCTGGAGTTCTTCGGCTGCCCGCCCGGGCAGGTCCCGGTGTCCATCGTCGACGCCGGCACCCGGCGCCTCCTGGACGTCGCCGCCGCGATCGCGGCGCGGCCGAAGGTCGCCCTGCTGGACGAGCCCGCCGCCGGCCAGTCCGCCGCCGAGTCGCTGCGCCTCGCCAGGCGCCTGGCGGCCGTGCCCGCGCGGTTCGGGGTGTCGGTCCTGCTCGTCGAGCACGACATGGAGCTCGTCCAGGCCACCTGCGAGCAGGTCACCGTCCTGGACTTCGGCCATGTCATCGCCTCCGGTCCCACCGGCCGGGTCCTGGAGGACCCCGCCGTCCGGGCCGCCTACCTCGGCGCCGCCGACGTCCCGGCGTCCTGACCGTTCCGTCCCCTCCACCCACCCTCCCCGCGAAGCAAGGGCCTCAGCGATGAAGCGCACATACACGACGGCGGCCGCGGCCGCGCTCGCCATCTCACTCACCGCCGCCGGCTGCCAGTCCTCCGGCGGGTCCGACGGGCCGATCAAGGTCGGTTCGATCAACGGCATCACCGGGCTCTTCCAGACCCCGGAAGTCCCGAAGGCCGTCAAGGCGGTCTTCGACGAGGTCAACGCGGCGGGCGGCATCGGCGGCCGCAAGCTGGAGCTGGTCAGCAAGGACGACGCGATGGACCCGGCCCGCGCCGGCCAGGCCGCCCGCGAGCTGATCAAGTCCGAGGGCGTGGTCGCCATGGCCGGGTCGTCCAGCGCCGTGGACTGCGGCCTCAACCGCGCCACCTACAGCAAGGAGAAGATCGTCTCGATCCCCGCGGTCGGGGTCGACCCGTCCTGCTTCACCAGCCCCAACATCGCCCCGGTGAACCCCGGCCCCTACGCGCTCACCACGGCGATGCTGTACTACGCGTCCGAGACGCTCAAGCGCGACAAGGTCTGCATCGACTACACCGTCCTGCCCGGCAGCGGCGGCGGCATCGAGAACGCCATCAAGGAGTGGACGAACCTCACCGGCAAGTCCCTCGCGCACAAGAACCTCGCAGTCGGGCAGGGCGACCCGACCCGCTACCTCGTGGCCGACAAGAACGCCGGCTGCCAGGCCGTCCTGTACAACGCGACCGTCGCGCCCTGGTTCGCGCAGGCCAGGACGCAGGGCATGCAGAACGTCGACTTCCTGCTCGCCGCCAACAGCTACACCGACGCCAACGCCAAGGTGATCCCGGCGGACATGAACGCCTACGCGGGCACCGAGTGGCAGCCCTACACCGACCCGGCCCTGCCCGGCAACGAGCGCTGGGCCAAGCTCGTCGACGAGAACGGCATCCAGAAGACGGCGTTCAGCCAGGGCGCCGTCATGGCGGCGGACGTGTTCGTCCAGGTCCTCAAGGGCATCAAGGGCGACATCACCCGCGCGTCGGTCACCAAGGCGTTCAAGGACATGAAGCCGATCGACTACCCGATGGCCGGGAGCCCGTGGGTGTTCGGGCCCGGCGGCGAGCACAGCCCCATCAAGGGCAGCCAGTTCGTCAAGGCGGACAAGGGCGGCTGGAAGGTGCTGCCCGGCGGCTTCACCGTCCCGACCAAGAAGTAGCCGTCCCGCCGCCGGGCGCGCGGCACCCTCCGCGCGCGCCCGGCCCCACCCGGAGGTATCCGATGGTGAACTCTGTGATCGCCGGGCTGACCAGCGGCGGCGGCTACGCTCTGCTCGGCCTGTGCGTCGTGCTGACCTACCGGCTCGTCGCCGTGGTCAACTTCGCGATGACGGCGGTCGGCGCCATGGGCGCCTTCGTGATGGTGTCGCTCACCGACAAGGGCCTGAACGTCTGGCCGGCCCTGCTCGTCGGCGCCGCCACCGCCGCGCTGCTGTCCGGGCTGCTCGGCGCCGCGCTCGTCCGCTGGTTCGCCGGGCACCGCGAGCGGACCAAGGCCGCCGTCACCGTCGCGCTCTACGTGGCGCTGACCGCGATCGGCCTGCGGCTGTTCGGCGGCAACAGCACCGGCGCGCACCGCTTCCCGTCCCCGTTCGCCGACCCCGTCTTCACGGTCGGGGGCGTGGTCGTCCCGCAGTCGGTGCTGGTGTCGCTCGGGTTCGCGCTGCTCATCACGCTCGCCGTCGGGCTCATGCTGACCCGCACGCGGCTGGGGCTGAAGCTGCAGGCGCTGTCGGAGCGGCCGAGCACCGCCGAGGTGGTCGGCATCCCCGCCCCGCGGCTCGCCGTGGGGGTCTGGGCCGGAGTCGGCGCGATCACGATGCTGGTCATCGTGCTCGTCGCGCCCCGGCTCGGCGGCGACTACGCCACCCTGGCCGGGCTGATCAGCACGGCGCTGGCCGTCGCGATGGTCGGCGCGTTCCGCAGCCTGCCGCTGACGCTCGCCGGCGGTCTCATCCTGGGCTGCCTGGAGGGCCTGTCGTCCTCCCTCAGCTCCATCCAGAAGTACCAGGGCGTCGTGCCCTTCCTGGTGATCCTCGTGCTCCTGTGGTGGCGCAGCCGCCGCGAGGTCTGGGACACCGCGCACAGCCGATAGAGAAACGAGCGAAGATGTCACAACCGGCCTCCACCAGGGCCGCCGTGCTCCGCGAGCACGGCGCCGAGCTGAGCGTCGAGGAACTGCCGCTGCCCGCCGAGTGCGAGCCCGGCGCCGCGGTCGTCCGGGTCGACTGCGCCACCCTGTGCGCGACGGACGTGCACCTGTGGTCCGGTGCGATGACGTTCCCGGAGATGCTGCCGATCGTCCTCGGCCACGAGATGATGGGGACCGTCTGCGCGGTCGGACCCGGCACCCGCGACGCTCTCGGCCGCGACGTCAAGGTCGGCGACCGCATCGGCTGGTCGGAGTCGGTCTGCGGCCACTGCTACGGCTGCACCGTGCTGCGCAACCCCGTCGCCTGCGCCGAGCGCGGCTACGGCTTCCTCCTGCGCGCCGACCGGTTCCCCTACGCCACCGGCGGGCTCGCAGGGCACAACTACGTGACGCCCGGAGCGCTCAAGCTCGTCCTGCCGGACGACGTGAAGGACACCTGGGCGGCCTCGGCGGGGTGCGCGGTCAAGACCGTCCTGCACGCCTTCGACCGCGCCGGGGGAGTGCGGCCGGGATCGACCGTCGTCGTCCAGGGCGCGGGCGCGCTCGGGATCGTCGCCACGGCCGTGGCGAGCGTCTCCGGTGCGGGCAGGGTCATCACGATCGGCGCGCCCGATGCCCGGCTGGAGCTGGCCCGGCGCTTCGGGGCCGACCTGACCGTCGGGCTGGACGGCGACGCCGGCTCCCGCGTCGCGGCCGTCATGGAGGCCACCGAGGGCCGCGGCGCCGAGCTGGTCCTCGACCTCGCCGGGGCGCCCGGCGTGGGCGCCGAGGCGGTCGGCATGGCCGCGTTCGGCGGCCGGTTCGTCATCGTCGGCAGCACCGGCCCGCAGCCCGGGGAGCTCGCCCTCGGCGCGATCATGGGTAAGGAGCTGGACGTGCTCGGCTCGCTGAACGGCGACGTCGGCGACCTGCACCGCTCCGTCGAGTTCCTGCGCGGGTTCCAGGACCGCTTCGCCTGGGACGACCTGTTCGGCGCTCCCGGCGGCCTCGGCGACGCGTCCGGCGCGCTCGCCTCGATGGCCCGGCAGGAGCAGGTCAAGGCCGTCATCAACCCCAACCGATAGGAGACCCGTGCCCACGCAGATCCCCCGCCGCCGGCTCGGCGCCGCCGGGCCCGAGGCGTCCGTGCTGTCCCTCGGCTCCTGGCACACCTACGACCGGATGGACTTCGCCGACTCCGTCGCCATGGTCCGGCACGCCGTCGACGCCGGCATCGACCTCTTCGACGTCGCCGTCTACGGGATGCCCGGCCACCCGCCGGTGTTCACCGACGTGCTGTTCTCCGCGATCGTGCGCGCCGCCGGGATCGCCCGAGACGACTACCTGCTGTCCACCAAGCTGTGGCTGGAGGGGTATCCCGGGCGATCACTGCGCGACCAGCTCGCGGGCGCGCTGTTCCGCGTCGGCGCCGACCACGCGGACGTGGCCGTCCTCGGCGACATCCGCGGCGACGACATCGACCTGAGGCGGCTCGCCGAGGACCTCGCCGCGCTGGAGAAGGAGGGCCTCCTCGGCTGCTGGGGCGTCAACAACTGGTCGGCCACGGCGATCCGGACGATCCGCGAGCACGCGCTCGCCGCGGGCTCCCCGGGCCCGCAGCTCGCGCAGCTGAAGTACAGCCCGTGCCGGCGCTCCATCCCCGACGGCGAGCCGTTCGCCGCCGTCTTCGCCGAGGGCGTGGCCATGCAGGCGTCGGACGTTCTGGAGGGCGGCATCCTCGCGGGGAACACCAGGCCGTCCCGGCAGATCGGGCGCGACCCGGGGGAGATCCGCCCCCGCATCCTGGAGGCCGCCGAGGGCATCGCCGGGCTGGGCGCCGAACTGGACGCGACGCCGGCGCAGCTGTGCATCGCGTTCACGCTCACGCATCCCGCCACCGCGACCGTCCTGTTCGGCGCGAGCAGCATGAAGCAGTTGACCGACAACATCGCGGCGCTGGACGTGCTGGAGCGCGTCGGCGCGGAGCGGCTGCGCTCCCTGATGGAGCCCTTCTGGGCGGACCGCGACGCGGTCGACCCCGAAGGTCCGTGAGCCGCGGACGGTGAGGCGCGTCCGGACCGGCGGGGGGCCTAGTAGGCGGTGAGGGCGCGGACCTGGGCCGGGGACGTGAAGAGTTCGGCGCGCATGCCGGTCTCGCGGGC
>NZ_JBEZJI010000113.1:0-9474 GCF_040649435.1 Actinomadura sp. NPDC048955 | reverse complement strand
TCCATGACCTCGGTCAGGGTGAGCCGCAGGACGAGCGCGGACCGGCCTTCCTGCGCGCCCCAAAAACACCAGGAGGCAGATCATGCGCTCGTTGCGTAACCAGAACCAGATGGACCAGGCCGAACACGCCCTGCGCGCCGCCAACATCGAGGACGACGTCGAGTGGACGGCGGCACTCAAGCAGTACCGCAGCGCCGTACGGCAGAGCTACATGGCAGCCGCAGTGACCGAGATCGAGAACCTGAACGGCGCGCTCACCCGGACCAAGCGTCAGGTGGACGTCCTCGCCGAGGTGAGAGACCAGCTCCGCGAGGACCTGGAGTTCTACCAAGAGAAGCTGGCAGAGCGAGTGGTCGAGATCAGAGCGGGTCGAGCAGCCGCGCAGGAAGTGCTGATGTGGACCAGCTGCGACGTTCAGGTGGCCAGCGCCGCCCATCACATCCTGGAGCAACTTCCCGACCCGGATCTCGAAGACGACGCGGAGCAGGTCGACGAACGGCATGCCGAGTGCGGCGGCCTCCACTACAGCCGCAAGGGCGTAACCGACTGCGACGACAAACCCATGTGACGGGCACCGGCCTTCCAGCGGCCTGACGGCAGGTACCGCTCCCGGAACATGCCGGGAGCGGTACGAAGCTCCTCGTCCGCAGGAAGGTCGGGGCCGGGCGCATTGCCAAATACCACGTGTCGTGAGCGTCATCCGCGGCACGAGCGAGTCACCGCTCCCTCAGTGAACCGACCCGCCGGGTTGCGGCCACACGGCCACCAGCCCGGTCCCTCATAGAGAAGTGAAATCCCACGTGGACGACCAGACCGCACGGCCGGGGGCCAGCCAGCCGGCTATACAGACCAGCAGCGACCCGGACGGCGCGGGCGTCGAGCACCCCGACCGGTACGAGCGACTTCTACGCGTCCTGATCCGTGAGCGGATCCACGCCCAGATCGAGGCCCGTTACGCGCAATGGAACATGGACCCCGAGGAGGAGCAGCGCCTGCTCGCGCAGGCTGCCGCGATCCGCACCGTGGCTCGGCTCGTCCTCGTCGGCGAGATCCGCCTCGTCCGTCCGCACTACCTGCAGCCGACAGTGCACGGCTCCGCTATCGGGGCCATCCGCGACCTCACCAACGAGCTGACGCGCGAGATGAACTGCATAAACGTACAGCCCTACTACCCGACGACCACTCGGCCAGACGGGAACGCGCCCGCCGCCGAGCGCCTGATCCAACGCACGGCAGCCTCGTTCGCCAGTCTCGAAGCGTTCACCACACGCCACGACATCAGGGAACGGCAGAGATCCATGGTCGAAGGCCGCGCGCACCGCCTCTACCGGGTGCTATTCCATCTGGCGGTCGACCAGTTGCAATGCGACGCCCTCACCGAGCCCGGCCCCACCCGCCACGCGCCGATGCTGCCGAACGCGACCCAGCTGCGGACTCGGTGGGTGAAAGCGGCCCGCGCCGCCGTGATCGAGAAGGCCAAGGCCGAGAGAAGGCGCAGAACAGAAGACAATGATCGAGCGCGAAGGCCGGGAGCACGAGCACCAGAAACAGCGCGACGCCACGGCCGCGCGGACCGGCCCGTTGGAGATGGCGCTGCACAACCTCACCGCGCTCGACCGGATGACCCGGCCGATCCGCGAAACGGAGGCGGCCGGTGACGACAAGCGCGCCGCCGACCTTCACATGCAGGCGACCTTGATCAGCACCGGCCGCGCTACCGCGGTCCTCGATGACGCCGCCCGATACGCGCACGCGTCGATGCTCAGGACGTCCGCGCGATCCGCAAGATGATCCCGCACCTTCCCGTACTGCAAGGCGGCCTGTCTACGCTCGCGCCCGTCCCCGCCGGAGCGGCGACGGCCTAGAACGTGCCGCGGACTGCTCCACCGGCACCGACCGGGATGGCCGGCCGCTCAACTGACGCGCCAGTGCCCCTCAGCGGGGCGAAACTCCAGGAGACGGCGGCGGCCCCGGGCAGCAGTTCAGTTTCCGCGGCCGCTGGCCGTAGCCCCAAGAGATGGCCGTCGCCAAAACGCAACTCGGCGATGGTCGGTGACGCGGTCCTCACAGCCGCCGCAGTCGGTGCCGGGCGGGCGCCGCGGCGGATCGTCGTCAGCACTAGGAGAGCAGCACCCCGGCGGGCGGGCGGCAAAAAAGCCTCTTGCCGCCCGCCCGCCGGCGCGCTGAGCCATGGCGTGCTGACGACGAACCACCCCTCGAACACGGAGGTACCGATGCCTGCCCAGACCGTGACACCCCCGGCACCGCGGCACCGCTCCCGTGCAACGCAGGTGGCGTGCCATACCTGCAACCGCCACGCCACCTGGAAACTCTGGATCCGCCGTACCCTCACCGCCCCGGACGGCTCCACGGCGACCATCCGTCAGTACAGCATGTACGCCTGCCGGGGCTGCTCGTGCAATGCACGGGCCGGGATGAATTCACGGCGCCGCAGCAGCGACGGATTCGTCCTGGCCACCACGCTGCTGGAACTGATTCCGCTCAGGCCACAGCACTGACCTGCACCGGTGAGCCGGCCTGGCCCAGGAACCCCAGCCCGGGCGGGGCGGCTCGCCGGTGCTTTGGCACTCGCAAGAATCTCACCATCCTCGCTTCGCGCAGGGACTGCCCGTTAACCGCAGCGTCCACCGCTCAGCCGACCATGCTCGCCGTTCCCGCCTACGGTTCGGCCACGAGCGAACCTGACAACCGGCCCGAGATCCTCGAGTTCGCCGACCGCGGGCCGCGCTGCTGGCGAAGATCGAGACCACGGTCGGGCCGGACAACGTCCGAGACGTGATGTGCCGGGCGCTCGACCGTGCAGCGCCTAGCTGACTCCGCGGTCTCGCCCGCAGTAGCCACAGCACTGAAACACCATGCACAAGACCGTCGGGGGTCCCGCGCCGCATGGGAGGACGCCTGACCCGGCGTCACTCGCGGCACCCGCCCCGTCAGGGGCGTGGGTCCGCTGGACGGCCTAACTCAGCGCACCGGGCGGGCGGCGTCAACCCTTCCCCTTCGGGGCCCCTGGGGTTGACGCCGCCCGCCCGGCGCGCTCCGGCATACCGCCGTCCAGCGGACCCACGCCACATGGAGGTTCTTTGATCACGACGTCCGTTGACCTCATCAGTGCACTCTCGGCCTGGGGGAAAGCCAGCGACTCCCCCGCCTCCCCGAACCCTGCCGACTGCGTTGGAGTGCTTACCTTCGCCACCAGCGCGCCTTGTCCGCCAGCCGAGCACATGGCCTTCCGGTTTCCGCTCGCCGCCGCCGCCGCTACCCGACTGGCCGAGTTGGTAGTGCGAGACACCTCCCGCAAGCATGCCGAACGCTTGGCCGCCACCCTGCGGGACACCATCAGCCTCGCCCACGAACATCTGCCCGACCCCTACGGTGACCAGGCTCCCGATGCCGAACACCCGCCGATGATCGTCATCTACGACACTGGCGGCCGCGACGCTCCAGACGGCACCGGCACCTCGATCTGGGCGCACAGGCTGACCGGGCCCGTCGCAGCCACGTTGACCACGACACTGCGCACCCAACTAGGCGAACGGTTCCTGCTACCCGACGACCAATGCTGGTGCGACGAGTGCGACGGTGAAGCAGTCAGCGGGTTCTGTGCGTTGGCCTCGCTGCTGCACTGCCCGATCTTTGCCCGGCTTGGTCACCATGATCAGGCCCGCATCGGGATGTCGATCCTGCTTCGGCCCAACTGCGGTGAAGCTGCCCCGATGTGGCAGTTCAGCGACCGTATCGCGCAGTGGCTCACCCAACTGCTGAGCAGTAGCGGGATTGCCCTGCCACCTGAGTGAACAACGCCCAGGCAGTCGCCAAGCCCGTCTTCAGAGCACACCGAGTGAGCACTCCACCCACCACGGATCAATCCAGAAGGAGCAACAGGTGACCACCCCTCATAGTGAGCCGACCGACGGATGTTGGCGGCTGATCCGCGTGGCGCGAAACGGCACCGAGAGGCCGATCCCTCGCAATTTCCCCAGCGAACACGTCGCCAGGGCCAAGCTCGTGCGCCTCTTGGAAGGCTTGGCCGCCGACCATGCGGACTGGCCACCGACCCGCAGCAGCTACGAGAAGGCCGCGGCCGCCGCCGCCCGAGCAGGAAGGCCGTTCACACTCCCCGGCGGCATCACCTACACGATCCGGCAACAGAACCCATGAGCTCCGCGACCGAGAACGGCGGCACGGCCGTGCCGGATACCCTCCCCCCTTCATGACCCGAGGTATACATGGCCACCACGCGTCCGGCCGTCCGTCGCCCCGCCGAGGTCCGCTTCGACTGGTGCTCAGGCGCAGCCCAGGTATCGCTCCCTCTGCCCGCCGGGCCGGTTCCCGAGCCCGGCCCGCCCTCGGTGATCCCCGATCTCCGCCGCTACCGGTGGGCGGTGCATTTCAGCAGCGCAGGCAAAGACTCCCAATCCAGCCTCGCCGTCCTGGTCCAGCAGGCCGACGCGGTGGGTGTACTGGACCGCGTCGTCGTCGCGCACGCTGATCTCGGCGATGGCGCCGAATGGCCCGGCACTCCGGAGCTCGCCCGCGAGCTTCTCTGCACCAAGTTCCGGGTGATGGCATGAGTAGGTCATCCGTGGGGCGGTGGGGTGGGCATCCCGAGGTCGATTCGCCCGGGGCCAAGGCGGGCGAGTCGCATGCTTTGGGCGCGTTTGCCTCGCAGGAAGGTGAGGGTCAGTTCGAGCCCTTCGATCTCGCCTCGCCAGTTCTCGTCCTGGGCGCGGCGGAGGCGGGCGATGAGGTCTTCTTCGAGTTCGTCGAGGCGGGGCAGCATCTTGGGGTTGATGCTCAGCATCGGGCAGCGGATGCAGGCGTGTTCGTGCTGGCAGGGAGTTCCGTAGGGGCGGCCGCAGGAGCCGAGTTCGACCCGGCGTTTGTCGAAGTGCTCGTTGAAGTCGTTCCATTCGTCCTTGGTCGGCTCTCGGTACTCGTCTGGCGGCCGCTCGGCGCGGCGTCGGGCGAGGAACTGCTGGTACTGGCTGATGACGTCTTCGTTGAAGACCGCGACGTAGCCGCGTGTGGTGCGGATGTCGAGGTGTCCGAGGAGAGCGGCCCCGATGTGGATGGGCAGGCCGTTGTTGACGAGTTCTGTGGCGAACAGGCGCCGGAAGTCGTGTGGCGCGAATCGGATCTCGGCGAAGTCCGGATGCGTGGGGATCAGTTCGTCGCAGGCTCGGTGGATGTTCCTCCAGATCGTGTGACCGGACATGGCGCGGAAGGTTCCGCTGTAGAGGGTCTGGAACAGGTAGGGCAGTTCCTCGCTCCAGGTCTTCTCGTAGGGGTCGTAGCGGGCGCAGGTCGGGACCGTGCCGTGTTCTTCGCGGTGGCGGCGGATGATCTGGGCGATCACGTGGAAGAGTTCGGCGGACATGGGGATGACGCGCTCGCGGTCGCTTTTGGAAGGGGTGACGACCAGCAGGGCGATCACCTCGCCGTTCGGCCGCTGATACTGGCGGATGCTGAGGTGACTCAGCTCGCTGAGCTCCTCGACGCGCAGGCCCGCCAGGCGCAGCGTCTCGATGATGGCCCACTGCCAGAAGGCCAGGTTTTCGGCTCGGGAGAGCTTCACCACCTCGCCAGTGGTGCGGTTGATCGCGTGGATTGGCGGACGGTTGTGCCGCTGGTCCTTGGTCGAGGCCCGCGTCCAGGTCACGCCGTCAACGACGAAGTTCTCCCCGAGCGCGACCTGCTTGGCGGCGTCGAGGAGCTCACGCAGCCGATGCCATTGGTCATTGACGTGCTGAACGAGGATCGGCAGGAGCGGCTGGCGGTCTCGGGTCCGGTTGGCCATGCGCTCTTGCAGTCGGCGCCGCCGTTGGTTGGCCCAGCGAAGGTCTTGGTCCCGGACCGGGACCGGCGCGACCCATTTGGCCCAGCGCTCGGGCTCGGCGGCGGCCCAGGACTGAAGGTCCAGGTAGAGCGCCCGAACGGCCAGCATCGGGCCGTCAAGGTCCCGTCGAGGTTGTCCTTTCGGCGTGACAAGCAGGCGCTCCTTCCAGGTGGTGAAGGTGTCCTCGGAGAGCCGGAGGTCTGCCTGGTCCGGGTTGATCCGCTCGATCTCCTTCCAGAACGTCTTGACCAGCAGGTTCGTCATGGTCTGAAGGCTGGAGTAGTCGAGATCGGCCGAACGCTGCCGGAGGTAGGCGACGAGCAGGTCGCGGACCTCGTGGTTCTTGAGCCGATGCCGGTCGACGGATTCCTCGATCGAGAGCTGGCCGCGGGTAACGGCCGCGCGCAGGGTGCTCGGCGTCGAGGGCGCGAACTGGCCCATCTGGTGCAACACCGGCCAGGCCAGAGTGCCGGCCCAGGCAGCGCTCTTCCCGCCATCGACCAGGCCCTGCTTGCGTGACTCGTCGCTGTAGTGGAGGAACGCCTCGGCCGTCAGGTCTTTCAGGTCGATTCCAAAGACGGTCAAGGCGCAGCAGACATCGAACTTCGCCCGGGTTCGTCGGGCCGAGCTGACGGGCAGCCGGTCGGCCCGGTCGCAGAACTCCTCCAGCCATGGATCTTGGGCCACGCTCCGGAACCAGGGCGAGTAGCAGGTGAACTTGTGGACTCGGAAGCCCGGGAGGCTGGGCCGGATGATCCGCATCGCGAAAGCGTGGCCGAGGGCGGTGTTCAGCCGGCCACGGTAGTTGAGATCGTCACCGGCGAGATCGCCGACCTGTCGGTCGCCGCGGTCATAGCCGGAGGCTTCCCACCGCTCTTGCCAGGTGTCGCCGGAGAACTGGGCGAGGTGCCCGAAGAACTCCAGAACCCGGCGGCGCTTTGAGGTGGAGGTGCTTCTCCGATGGGCAGAAGTGTCTAGGTATGACCTCGGCGAGCGTTTCGATCGAGGCGGCGCTGTAGTCGCCAATGGATCGCGGTGGGCTGCTCGGAACCGATGGCGCAGCGGGGACCAGCGCCGTCGGTTCGAACCGGCCGAGCGAGGGATCGTCGCTGATCTCGTGACGTCGAGTGCGGCCAGTGGTCGGCCCCTGAAGACGGAGGCTGTCGCCCGGTTTACTGCCCGGCACCGAACACTGCCTGGATGTCGTCGGCGCCATAGCGCTCCGGCCAGGCCGAAGGCTGAACAGGCCTGGCGTAGTGCTCGGCAAGCTTGTCGATCAGGTCCTCCAGCCCCACCACGGTGTAGAGGGCGGTGGTCGTGATGTGCGCGTGCCGCAGGATCGTCTGAACCTCGACCAAGGTCATCTCCGGGTCGCGTGCCAGTCGAGTTGCGGCGGTGTGCCGCAGGTCGTGCAGGGTCCAGTTCGCGCCGAGGGCTTCGGTGGCGCGCTGAAGGATCCGGCGTGCGGCCCAATAGGTCAGCGGTCGGCTCTCGCCCCTCAGTGTTCGCCAGATCGGGGTACCCGCGTCGGGCAGGCCCGCAGCATCGAGATAGCCGGCCAGATAGGCGAGTGCCTCGGGCGAAAGAGGTACTGGTTGTCGCGCCCGGCTGCCTTTGGAGATCACCCAGACCTGGCCCTTCTGCCAGTCCACGTCCCCCAGGCGGATCCCCAGCAATTCCGATGCGCGGGCACCCGACGAGACATAGCAGGTCAGCAGGGCTCTGTCCCGGTCGCACCGCATCTGGGCGAACAACGCGTCCCACTGGCCGTCCGGTATCGCCCGCGGCTGACGCGCTGGGATCTTCGGGCGCAACCGAGCTCGCCGGTGTGGACGCCTCGCCTCGATCGGAGAGCGATGCGCCAGCGCTTGCCTACGGGCCTTGTTCTCCGGAACAGGGTTGACCACCGGACCACGCCCGAAGTGCAGGTGGAACGCGTAGAACCCGTGGACCACCGAGAGGTTGTGCGCGATGGTTCGCGGCGCGTACCCGGAGCTCAGGACCGGCTTCCCCGTGTTCGGGTTCACAGAGCCAGGCGGGAAGGTGCCCTCCTGGTGCCGCCGTCGCTGCGGATTCCGCGCGGTCCTCAACCACCCGACCAGAACCGATGTCTCCGTCTCCGTCGCCTGCTCCCAGCCGACATCAACGGCCCACAACAGCCGGAACCAGCGCAGAAGATCGTAGCCGTAGCTTCGGCAGGTCAGCGGGCTCACGTCACCGAGCAGCAGGTCCCTCAGGTACCGGCTGATCGGCTCGATCTCCCGGTCGGCGGCATCGACCACGACATACGGCAGCGACGGCGTCGAGCCGAGCAGCACCTCGCCGACCCGCGGCAGGTCCACCCGGCCGTCCATCAGGTCGCGATGGGCACCAGTGAACTCTCTTGTTCCAGACACAAGGACCGATGCTCCAAGCCGCAGACCCAGATGCGCCACCGAGGCAACCAGATAGTGCAGTCAACAGAGCACGCCGCCGCGTACGGGCTGCGGTTCGAGATCGTTCATCGGATCACCAAGGACGGCCGCCAGCAAAGCCTGCTGGAGCACATCGAGGAACGCGGGAAGTTCCCCTCGGCTCACGCGCGTTACTGCACTTCCGATATGAAAACCGCCCCTGGCGGGCGGTTGATTACCCGCCTAGCGGCCGAAGCCCGCGCCGAAGGGACCACTGGCCCGGTTCCCATCCTGTCGGTGCTGGGCAACCGCGCACAGGAATCCACCGACCGGGCGGCGATGCCGGTCTTCCATCATGACGGCGGCCGCACATGCCCCTGTCCGAGCTGCCAGAGCCTGCCGCAGCAGGAGCGGCCCAAAGGCCGCTCCAACACCCGCAAGCACATCGACCGCTGGCTCCCGATCCACCACTGGACCACGGCTCAGGTGTTTGACCGTTGCCGCCGTGAGCCGACACTTCTGCACCCGGCCTACACGCTCGGTTTCCCCCGCGCCTCGTGCATTTTCTGTGTGTTGGCGTCCAAGTCGGCGCTGGTGCGGGCCTGTCAGGTGATGCCGGAGCTCGCCGAACGCTACGCCGCATTGGAGGACCGGATCGACCACACCATCAAACACAGGTTCTCGATCAAAGAGGCGATCAAGCTGGCGGCGCAAGCGGACGGCCCCGTTCCCGTCAGCGGATGGAAATGGTGACCGCCATGTCCCCGGACCGACACGCCAGTCGTCGACCTCCACATCCTGTACCGGCTGAGGCGATTGAGCAGGGTGTCCGGCCGCGACCCGGCGCCGCTCTTGCTCGCCTGCCTGTCACGGAGGGGGCACCACAGGCGGACATCGAATCCCCTGCCAGCGGCCCGGCCCCGCTAGCAGTTTGACGTTCCACGCTCATCATCGGAGCGCTCGCTCCGTCACTTCGAACGCGGCGGTGCGGCGGGATCCTTCAGCCCAGGTGGAGGTCGAACGTTTGCTCGATGGCGGCACCAAAGACTGACAGGTCGAAGGGCGAGCTCAGGACCCCTCCCTGCGGATGAGGATCTGAACGAGGTGCCGGGAGGGGGCCGCTTCTGGACGGCGGGTCGAGAGGCATGCCCTCCCCCCGTTCCCGGCGAATCCGACACTGCCGCCGCCCGCCGGGTGCCGCAAACCCTCCGGCTTTCAGACCGT
>NZ_JBEZJI010000112.1:0-9767 GCF_040649435.1 Actinomadura sp. NPDC048955 | reverse complement strand
GCCGATCACTCCCGGGGGCGCTCGCGCGGCGGGTTTTCGACCAAGCTGCACCTGGCCTGCGAGCAGGGGCAGATGCCGCTGTCGATGGTCGTGACCGCCGGCCAGCGCGGCGACGCCCCGCAATTCCAAGCGGTGATGGCCGGGATCAGAGTCGCCCGCCCCGGGCCGGGCCGTCCCCGCACGCGCCCCGATCGGGTGCGGGCCGACAAGGCGTACTCCTCCCGGGCGGTCCGCGCCCATCTGCGCCGCCGCGGTATCCCCGCCACGATCCCGGTCCCGTCCGACCAGGCCCGGCACCGGCAGCGGCGAGGCCGCCGCGGCGGCCGTCCACCCGCCTTCGACCCGATCGACTACCGCGCCCGCCATGCCGTGGATTGCGGCATCAACCGCCTCAAGCGCCACCGGGCCATGGCCACCAGATACGACAAGCTCTCCGTCCGCTACCAGGCAACCCTCGAAAACACCGCCATCAACGAATGGCTCCACCTACTTCGAAACACGGCCTAGGTGTACTGCCCAGGCAGGCCACCGCTCGCTCCTCGGCGTCTAGCTCATGGACGAGATGACCAGGCCACGCGCTCCCAGAGCGCACGCCTCATCTGAGCGGATTCAGCTCGCACGGCGAGTACGGTGCTGGACCTGCCACTCGAGCAGAGCAAGCATCGAGTCGCCCTCGCGACGATGATCTCTCAGGAACGCGGCCAGGTCGGCCTGCTGAGGATCCTGTCCGGTGTCAGGTTCCTCAGGGGTGCCTTCACGAACGGCCAGGCTTTTCAGGTGCTCGTAGTCAGGGTGGTCGGGGCCGATGCGGTGGACAGTGTGCGCGATACCACCGACCGCCGGATCAAGAACAGCGTCGGGCACGTTCAACGAGCCGTCGGGAAGCAACACCACGTTCCGCACGCTTCTCACCACCTCAACTCCGGGAACTCCTGGCGGAAGTAGGCATCCACCAGAAGCAGTAGCTGCCGCTCGCCGCTCAACCAACCGAGCAACTCCACAGTAGCCTCCGCTCGCAGGGCGGCGAAAGCATCGGCGAAGAGCTCGCGCCGCCCCAGCTCCCCGGGCAGTAGGTGGGTCGGCAAGGTCAGAGCCGGCAGGCAGGTCTGGTAAACCGCTCGGAACAGCGGCCTGCCGGAGAGGTCTCCGCGGAGCTCGTCCAGAGCGTGCCCGGCCTCGTGAAGCACGACATCCGGCGTCGGGGTCGGTCGATCCCCGATCAGCAAAGTGCGTTCAATGTAGGCCCCGGCGCAATCTTCCCATCGACCGAGTCCGCTCGGCAGAGTACGGCCGCGCAGGTGCCCCATTGAGTCCAGGTCCGCCACGCCGCCCGGCCCCACGAAGATGTTGTGCAGTTCGCGGCCGAGTTCGGCTTTGAGGACCTCAGGCAGGGAAGCCAATCTCCGGATGACCGCTACCAGGACCGGGCTCGGCGCAGCTGTGCCGTCCGGCCACTGCCGCCACACGACCCGCTCTAGCGATGCTCCCAGATACAACCGCCCGTCGCCGCGGTCTGGTTCCCCGGGAGCGTGGGACCGGCAATGAGGCAAGCGGATGGGGGGCACCGGCCAACCCTACTGTGGCCGAGGCCGTGAGCGGCTCGGCATGCTAGACCCCGAGTCGGTCAGCCGTTGATCTCAGCGAGCAGGGCGCGGAACTCGGAGGGTCTGAGCAACAAGAAGCCCGCCGAGGGGTTCTTGGAGTCGCGAACGGCGACCTGGGGGCCCATCCGGGCTAGCTGTACGCAGTTGCCCTGAGCCGCGCTGCCTGAGGCCGTGCGCCAATACACTCGCGTCTCGTCCAACGCCTTGGTCATCTGCACTCTCTCTTCCATCATCATGCCTCGTCACGCAGTCGAGCCAGAACCGCCGGCGTCTCGGCCGGAGAGACCGCCAGGTCGCGAACCGCGGCGAAAGCGTCGGCATAGCCACGAACCTCGTGGCACTTGCTGAGGAACTGGTCGGTGACCAGCCCTTCGAGGTAGACGAGTTCGGTGCTGAGCGGCGGGCCGAAGCCCAAGATCATGAAGGCGCCGTGGACGGCGGGATGGGCGCCGATGCCGCTTCCGAGCACCTGCAGGGTGATCTGTGGTCTGGTGGCCGCCTCCAGCAAGGCGTCGATCTGCCCGCGCATGTGCTGGGTGGAGCCAACCCGCCGCCGCAGCGCGGCCTCGTCGATGATCGCGTGCAGTTCGATGCCGGCGAGGCGGATGGCCTCCTGGCGCTGAGACCGTACCTCGACTCGCTGAGCAAGCTGGGATTCAGTGGCATCAGGCCACACGCTGCGTATGGCCTCGCGTGCGTAGTCAGGCGTCTGCAGCAGTCCGGGCACCAGCGACGCCTCGAAGGTCTCCAGACGGCGGGCCTCGCGCTCCAGGCCGATCAAGGTGAGGTACTGGGGAGCCAGGTCGCCGACGGGGGGCAGCCGTGGTTGCTGATCGGCCTCCCGCGCAAATCTTTCAAGATCAGCGGCCTGTTGCGGGTCGACCTTGTAGAGCGCCAGCAGGGCCTTCAGCGTTCGCGGCTGCGGCGAGGTCTCGGCCGTTTCCAGTCGGTGCAGGGTCGCTCGGGCGATCCCGGTCCTCTTGTACACCTCCGTCGACGTCAGTCTGGCCGCCTCGCGCAGCTCCAGCAGTTTGATGCCCAGGAGCAGTCTGCGGGCCATCGGCGGTTTCGGTGGTGTCTCTGGCGCTGGCACCTACGCCCCTCCCCGTGCTCGTGAATCACTGCGCAGATCTTCGCACCTTCACCCGAGTGTAGCGAACGGGACATAAATCAAATGAGACGTGTTGCATTTGATCTATGTAGCGCGCAAGATGGGGATCGGACGAGACCCTGGCCCCGTCGCCCCAGCGTCCGCAAATGGGCCCGCCTCTGTCCGGACCTCATCGCACGCCCTCGCATGTCCCGGCACTTCACCCGGCGCAAGGCAGGAGCCGTTATGAGCACCCCCAGCACCCCCAGCCCCGACCTCACGAGCCGTCCGCCCCGCCCATGCCTGCGGGACGGGCAGCGGGTACTGGCCCTAGCACAGGACCGCGGCGCCCCGCGAGCCGCGCGAACCTTCCTCAGCGCCGGCCTCCAGGATCTCGGCGTTCGGAGAACGTTCCACGCCGACATCAAGACCGTGGTGACCGAGCTCGTCACCAACGCCCTCACCCACGGCGCGACCGCGGGCGAACAGCTTCTCGTTCCCGCGGGTCCTGCCAGCTTCCCCGGCCCATTGCCGCAGATCGTGCTCAGGTTCGGGCCGGTCCCTCACGCGCTGCTGCTGGTGGAGGTGGAGGACGCCTGCCCGGCGCCTCCCAGACCGTCCGCCCCTGACGATCTCCAGGAGAGCGGCCGGGGCCTGCTGCTGGTCCAGGCACTCACCTCGCAGTGGGGCTGGTACAAAGCGCCGACCAGCGCACGGAAGGAGGCACACGCGGCAGAAGGAAAAGTGGTGTGGGCCACCTTCGACCTTCGCAGCCCCTGAAGGACGCGGAACCCCGCAGCAGAACAACCAGCGGGAACCACCGCGCTCGCGTTGATGTGGGGGTTGTGAAGCTCCACCGGGACGCCCGGCGGACCGTCAGGTCTTCGGTCGGGCGGTTCGCACGACAATGCGGGTGTACCGCTTGTCGGCGGCGAGGAGCTCTTCACCGTCCGGCCTGGACCCGGCCGGGTGCACCTCGATCGAGATGTCACCACCGGCGCGGCTCTGGCGTTCCCACCGCCTATCCGGTCGGCGAGGTCGGCGACGATCTGGTCGCTGACCGGGCCGTAGGAGCAGACGCCCAGCTCGAAAGCGCGCCGCCCGTCCGGGGCGGGAGACGCGGTCCGCATGGTCAGGTAACCGATGGAGCCGTGCTGGACCACCGCCATGCTCCCCCACCGGTACATGGGCTCCACCAGCCCGTGCGCGGCGGCCTCGCCGCCGACCAACAGGCGGCAGAAACCGTCCGCGCTGGCGAGCCAGAACTCCACATCACCGACGCGGTCCTCGACGACGTTCACGCTCAGCCAGCAGTGCACCGGCCGATGCTCCAGCGCGGCGCGCAGCGCGCCGGCGTCGACCGACATACCGTCGTCCAGCCGCACCGACACCTGCGGGTCCTCGCGGAGCCGGATGGTCGGCTCGGCGCAGTGGCCGGCCCCCCGGATCGGGATGAACCCGCAATACTGCAGGGAACGGCTCACCAGGACGCCGTCCTGGCGCTCCAGCGCGACCGAGCGGGTCAGGCCCCGCACCCGCAACGGCACCACGATCCGCCCGCCAGCCGCGAGCTGGTCGGTCCACGCCGCCGGAACTTCCCAAGCACCGGCCGTGGCGATGATCCGGGCGTAGGGGGCTCCCTGCGGGTGGCCGTACTCGCCGTCGCCGCACACCACCCGCACGGCGTCGAATCCGGATGCGGCCAGCGCGGTGCGCGCGCCGTCCGCCACGTCCTGGTCGATGTCAATCGTCGTAACCGCCCCGGCCGGGCCCGCCAGGTGCGCCGCGAGCGCGGCGTTGTAGCCGGTGCCGGCGCCGATCTCCAGAACCCGGTGGCCGGGCTGCACGTCGAGCTGCTCCAGCATCTGCGCGACCACCGCCGGCGCCGAGGCCATGCTGCGCGGCCGACCGTCGGCACCGGGATGGGTGACGACGCCGTCCTGAGCGTAGGCCGCCTGCACGGTGGCGCCGGGAACGAACCGGTGCCGCGGCACCGCCCGCATCGCGGCCTCGACCCGCAGGTCGCGAACCGATCCCCAGCGCACCAGCTGGTCGACCATCGCGCTGCGCAGGGCCGCTGGTGACTCATCGGCTGCGATGCTCATGTCACGAAGGGTAGGACCCGAGCGCACCGCGGCGCGGGCATCCGCCGCAACCACCGCGAGTCCTCAGAGCCGGGCGCCCGACAGGGCGGGGAATCGTCTCCTGCGCCGGGCCGCCCGACGCCCCCTAAGGGCTGGCTCGGGCGGGGCCGGTCAGCGCCCGGTGGCGTAGGCCGGGGGCAGCCAGAGGTACCCGCAGCCTTGGGTCTCCTTGTGCCGGACGGTGATCGGGCGATAGGCGGCGCGGTTGATGAGGCCGGTCTCGGCGGCGTGCTGGTAGAGCTCCTGGGAGACCAGCATCGCCAGGTCGGCGTCGGGTGCCTGGTCCAGATGCTGCTTGAAGGTGGGGGCTTCCAACAGCCTGAACAGGTGTATCAGGGGTTGACCGAGGACCCCGTGGTCGTCGTGTTCGATCGCGCCGGCGTGGACGGCCATCCGGAGCCGGAGTCGTCCGAGGTCGTTGGCGAGCCGGTTGGTGCGGCGCAGCAGTGCGGTGAGGTGATGGGCGAGGGGGTCCATGGCATCGGTGGGCGGTATCTCGGGCGGAGTAATGATCAAGGCCCCGTCGCCGCGGTCCTCGGTGTAGCACGCCGTCCACGGCAGGCGGGAGGTCTTGAATGCTTCCTGCAGGTGCTGGTACATGTGCTTGCGCAGGAGCCGGTGGGCGTCGTCGTCGCGCCGGTGGTCTCCGAACCGGGAGATGTCGACGCCGATGAGCGTGGTGTGCATGATGTTGACTCGCTAGAAGTGTGGGCGGGGTTGAGGGGAACGTGAAGCGCCCGCCCGGGTGGGGTCCACCGCGATGGGCTATCCGGCGACGGGGCGGGCCGGAGATCAGTCGAGCATGGACTCGTCGGCCCAGAAGTCGATGAGCTGGTCGGCGGTGAGCTCTGCGAGCGGTGCCGCTGGCGGGATCCTGCCGGTCTGGATCGACCGGATGGTGATCAGCGACAGAGCGTCCCGCGCTTCGTCCAGGCATCTGGCGCCCGTGCCGGTGACCGCCGAGCCTGCTGGGCAGGAGGCGTCGGGGTCGGAGGCGGCGATGAGCCGGCGAAGTGGCGAGGCGGGGCGGAACACGGTGATCTCCTCGGTGCGATGAATGAGGTGCCCGCACTCGTCCCCGGGAGCTAGACCGGGGGCTGCGGGGATGGTTCACCCTGACGGCCGCACGTAGACCCACGCCCCCTAAACGCCGGTTCCCGGATGTTCCCGGATATACCGGCCGGTATCCGGGCCGTGTCCGGGAACCCGGGCCATTCAGCCATTCGCTTGAAATCGCTGCCGTGCAGCAGGTTGAGTAATCCTCAACTAGCTCGACTGGCATGTGTCATGTGACCCGCAATCCCCTGGCGCGCCACCGCTATGGTCGGCGACAAGACGGGCGGGCGACCGGAAGAGATCGGACAGAACATGACAAAAAATGATCAGGGAGAGCGGTACTCCGCAGTGGTGGACCTGCTGAACCGTGATCGCCATACGGCCAATAAACCCCCATTCGCCGAAATTGAGCGTATTTCGTCCGCACTGGCCGGCCGGACGGTGTACGGGGTGACGGTCCAGCAGGTGCCCCGCGCGACGGCCAACGACGTCCTGCGCGGCAAGCACACCAGCCGGCTGCGGTTCCCGGTGGTGGCGAGCCTGTGGGCCGTGATCCACCACATCGCCGCGCAGCACGCCATCAACACCCAGGCGATGACGTCCTGGGAAGAGCTCCACCGCACCTTCCACCAGCCCCGGCCCGCGACCCTCCCATCCGCCGCGCCGACCGAACGGAGGCATGCGCGGCACGAGCCGGCCTCGCCGCGCCAGACACCAGCGGCAGCGCCTGGCCGGGCATCCGGGCGCGGCACCGGCCTGATCTCCCACGACCCGCTGGCCGCCAGCATGGGACTCGGAGCATCGTTCTTCTCGGCCGCCGGCGGGTCGCCCCCGGGCCACAGCGCCCGCCAGGCCACGCGAGAACTACTGGAGCGGATCCGCGCCGACGACGACCCCTGGTGGCGCGACTTCCGCCCCTACGTCCCCGACTGGTTCGGCCCCTACCTCACGCTGGAGCGTCTGCTGTCAGTGATCCGCGTGTTCGCGCCGCACCGCGTTCCTGGACTGCTGCAGGCCCCCGGCTACACCCAGCACATCGTCATCCAGGACCTGCCCGGCATCGGTTCCGACGAGCTCGCACGGCGTGTCGAGCTGCGCCAGGTGCGCCAGCAGATCCTGCACCGCCCCGACGCCCCGCACTACTGGGCCGTGATCGACCAGCGCGCCCTGGGCTGGTGCGCGGCGCCGCCCGAGGTACTGCGCGAGCAGATCCAGCACCTGATCTCCCTGGCCGCCTACCCGCACGTCACCATCCAACTGCTGCACGTCGCCGACGCCGAACACGCCGTCCCCGACGGGCCGCTCACCCTGATGCGTTTCCCCGAGACCGCACTGGGCGACCTGGTCTTCTACGAGCATCACAACGACTACGGCCACTACGTCGACGACGCCCAGACCAGCGAGAAGCTTTTGCTGCGGTTCCACCGGCTCGCCGTCCAGGCCCTGGAGCCCCACGACAGTGTCACCCGGCTGCTGCATCTGCGTGGCCAGCTCTAGCCATGACCCGCTCCGCCATGCAGTACGGCTCTCGGTCTGCTCTCATGTCTACCCGGGGTACTTCCACGCGCAGACCGAGGGCACAATGTGCAGCGATGACCGGAAATGCTGTCACGAACCCGATAATACATCCGGTGACGGGTGCGAATCTTCCATCAATGCCGATGTTCCCCATTCGGCGCGTACCTGGAACTACTGGATCGGAGGAAAGGATCATTTCCCGGTCGACCAGCAGGCCGGAGACGACTACGCACAGGCCTTTCCCGGGATCGTTCCGCTGGCTCGCGCGGGCCGCGATTTCATCGGCCGCGTCGTCGCCTACCTGACCCTCGACGGAGGCGTCCGGCGGTTCCTGGACATCGGGACCGGGCTGCCTGCCGACGACAACACCCATCAGGTGGCCCAGCGCGCCGCGCCCGACTCCCGCGTGGTCTACGTCGACAACGACCCGCTGGTCCTGGTCCTGGGCCGCGCTCTGACGAGCAGCAGCCCTGAAGGCTCTGCGGACTACCTCGACGGCGACCTGCGCGACCCCGAGCAGGTCCTCGCCGGCGCCCGCCAGTTCCTGGACTTCCTCGAGCCGATTGCGCTGATGCTGATGGGCGTCATGGGCTACATCCCTGACGACGACACCGCCCACGCCATCGTCGACGCCCTGCTGGATGCGCTCCCGCCGGGCAGTTTCCTGGCCCTCTACGACGGCACCGCCACCGACCAGGCGTTCATTGACGCCCAGCGAAGCTACGACGCCACCGGCGCCGCCCCCTACCGGCTCCGGCTGCCCGAGGAGATCGCCGCGTTCTTCACCGGCCTCGACCTCATCGACCCCGGAGTCGTACCCCTACCGCACTGGCGACCCGACCCCTCACCTATCCCGCCCGACACCGTCGAGGCCTACGGCGGCGTCGCCAGAAAGCCCTGAGCCTCCCTGAAACCGCGGGCGGGAGGTCCGCTCGTGTTCGTCAGGTCTTGATCAGGGCACTCTCGGAGGCAGAGCCCTGGCTTGTGGCTGCGAACTCGCGACTTTCCTGGGGTGAGGTTCGTGCTGCCGCTGCACGTCCTCATTGCCGACGTGGACCAGTGGACGTGCGGCACCTTGGAGATGCTGGATTCGCCGCAGCTCCGCGGAGCAGTAGAGGCGCCTGGTCGCGTCCAACATCGTGGGCCGTGACCGGACAGGGGTTCACGTGGATGACCAGCGCAGGCACGCCACGAAGACGCCAGATCATGTACCGGTAAGGCATGATCGCCGTCAGCGGAGTAGCTCCGGCCCCGCACGCGGCGCGACGCGTCCGCCAGGTCCAACTCGGCCCCATCACCCGCGCGGCCGCGCTGCGACCCTGCGTCTGGACCTGGCGGAATTCGACGACGCGGACGTCGACGCTGTCAACGCGGCGCTGTCGCTGCGTCGGCCGCTTCTGGACACCGGAGACCCGGGCGCCGGGAAGTCCACCCTCGCCTACCGGATCACCCGCGAGCTGGGCCTCGGCCGAGTGCTGCGCTGGCACATCGGGAGCCGCAGCATGCTGCCCGACGTCCCTTAAGACGACGCGATCGGACGGGCGCAGGACTCCGTGACCAGCCGCGCGACGCTTAGAGGTCGTAACAGAATCAGCGGGCGAGGCGTCGCCAGCAGATGACAGCTGCGGCGAGGGTCATGAAGGCTTCATGGATGTCGTCGCGGGTCTCCCAGCGGATGCGTAAGCGGCGGAACCAGTGCAGCAGGGCGATGGTGCGCTCGACGACGTAGCGGTGGACGCCCAGCCCGGACCCGTGCGGGGCGCCGCGGCGGGCGATGACTGGTTTGATGCCTTTGGCCCAGACGAGGCGGCGGTATTTGTCGTGGTCGTAGCCGCGGTCGGTCAGCAGCCGCTCGGGCCGGCGGCGAGGGCGTCCGACCCGGCCTCGGACGGGCGGGACCTTGTCCAGCAGCGGCATCAGCTGGGTGACGTCGCCCGCGGTTCCCGCCGGTCAGCGACACCGCGAGCGGGGTGCCGTGCCCGTCGGTCAGCAGGTGGTGCTTGGAGCCCGGCCGGCCGCGATCGACCGGGCTCGGCCCGGTTCTGGGCCGCCCTTGAGCGCGCGGACGTGCGAGCTGTCGATCACCGCCCTGGACCAATCCAGCTGCCCGGCCGCATGCAGCTCCTCCAGCAGCAGACGGTGCAACCTCTCCCACACCCCGGCCTGATGCCACTCGGCCAGCCGCCGCCAGCACATCATCCCCGACCCGAACCCCAGCTCCTGCGGCAGGAACTCCCACCGGATCCCGGTGTGCAACACAAACAAGATCCCGCACAGCACCTTGCGGTCGTCCAACCGCCCACGCCCAGCATGGCGCTTACGGCGCTCCACCCTCGGCAGCAGCGACTCAACCCG
>NZ_JBEZJI010000111.1:0-9884 GCF_040649435.1 Actinomadura sp. NPDC048955 | reverse complement strand
CTCAAGCCGTTGTTCATAGCCGCCCCACCGACCCGCTCCCGGCGCGGTCCACGCCGCCGACGCCCAGCCAAGGCCGCGGGCCGACACAGGCCTACAACCCGCCGGCCTACTCCGCCGGCCTACGGCACCGGCTCTGCCGCCGAGTCATTCGGCGGGTGGCCGGGCCGGGACCGGCCCCCCAGGCCGCACGCACGGCCTGGGCGGGCCGCCCGCCGATTACCTGCTGCGATACGCAGTACATCCCGGACGGTCACCTGCATAGCGTGCCTCTGGGCGCCACTACAACGAAAAGACAAGGGGAGAACCCATGACCAGGCGTAACGCCTCTGCCATCTCCTGCATCGTCGGCGTTATCTTCGGCGTTATCTTCGGCGGTGTCATCTTCGGTGGCATCACCGGCAGTGGCGTCATCGGCGTCATCGTCGGCGGCGTCATCGGCGGCTTGCTCGGCGGCTACCTCTGCTCCGGGATGAGCCTGGTGATCTACCTCAACCGTGGCCGGAAGGAGGCTTTGGGCCTCGCCCACGGCCTCTCCGCCGCCAGCCTGCTCGTCAGCGGGCTCGGCCTCTACAGCCACGGCCTCGACATGCCCCCCGTGTACCGGGCCGTCGTCGGCGGTCTGCTCGCACTCACGGCCGGCATTTACATCCACAGCCGCGCCACCCGCGGCTGACTCACTCCCACTCTGCAGGGGCCCGGCCACCGCCGGGCCCCTGTTCTTTGACCCCAAACAGCCAATTCGGGATTGTTGAAAGTCTGTGCGTGAGGCAGTGACCAGCTCAGTTCAGGGTGATGCGTCACCGTAGTGCAGCGCCAGGGCGTTCAGGGCTGCCTTCCAGTCGGGAGTTTTGCCGGTGACGTTCGGCTGGTTCTTCAGCGGCTGGCGGAGGACCAGGTAGAGCACTTCAGACGCGGCCTGCTCGGTTAGGACGGCGATGGCCTTGACCAGGCGGCCGGCCTTCCTGGGCCCGCAGCGGAGCTGCGCAGGGGCCGCTCCGGTGGACCTCGGGCGCGATGCCCGGCAAGATTCACGACCTGACCGCCGCCCGTATCTGGGGAATCCTGCGCGCGCTGTACAAGGCCGGGATCCTCACCCTGGCCGACAAGGCCTACCGAGGAGCCGAAGCCTCGGTCGTCATCACCCCCTACCAAGGCAAGAACGATTCGCCGGGCTTTGAGCTCGGCGTTTGCGCATTCGCCGGGGCCGCGGAGCTTGGCGTGCGCCCGGTTGGCCTGCTTTTGCGACTCGGGCTTGGGCCGGCTCGGCGATCACCTGCACGTTCATGCCGTGCACCCAATGCTTGCCGGAGAAGTAGGGCGGTCGACCTTCACCCGGTCGGTGTGGGTCAGTGTGCCTTCCAGGACCAAGTGCGTCAGCCTGTCTGTCTTGGCCCTGGGCAACGCGGCCTCGAGCTTGGGTGAACGCGCCGACAGCAGCACGACGATCTCCTCGACGTAGCGCCAAGCAGTGGCCACCGATGCCCCGAGGCCCGCGGCGGCCTCGGCGAACTCTCGCCCTTGCGCAGGTGCACCAGCAACAGCAGTGCCTGCTGGCCGGGGCTCAGCAACTGCCAGCGCGACCTGATCGCCCGGCGATGGCGGCGGACGATCCCCGCCACCTAGTTCAGCGTCGGACGCGACAAATCCACAGCAACACGGTAGAACAGCATGCAGAAGCTCCTGGTGAGACGGTGTGGGTTGTGGTGATCAACCCGTCTACCAGGGGCTTCTCCGCATCTGTCGCTGACTCCGTCAACTCGCGATCATGCTGTGATCGTCCAGAACGCCGGAGAGCACCGCAAAATCGGCAAGTTTGACCGACGCCGACAGCGCAGGCAGCAGCGCCGGGGTCAGCCGGTCCCGCGACCTGCGATGGCCGCCCCAGAGACTAAAGCGCCAGGGATCAGGCGACGGCAATCACGATCTTGCCGAAAGCGCCGTGTTCGAGGTGGGCGAGCGCGGCGGGCAGGTCAGTCAAGCCGTACTCGGCCGCGACGACGGGGCGGAGGCGCAGGTGGTCAGCCGCGCGGACGAGGCCTTCCAACGCAGTGCGGTGACCGACCTGCAAACCGTCGATGCGCAGTTTCTTGCGGGCGAGATGGGCGACGTGGCCGGAGATCTCGTAACCCTCCAAGATGCCGATTAGCGAGATATGTCCACCAACTGCCGCCGCCTCGATCGAGTGTGCGAGATGGTGTGCGCCGATGGTGTCCAGGATGTGATCGGCCCCGCGGTCTTCGGTGGCTTCATAGACTGCCTCGACCCAGTCCCGGGTCGTCCGGTTGATCTGGTGGGCGGCGCCGAGTTCCCTAGCCTGGGCGAGTTTGGCGTCGTCGCGGGATATCACCATGACCTCGGCACCGTGCGCCACGGCGAGTTGCAGACCGAACAGAGCCACACCGCCCGTCCCGTGCACGACCACGGTTTGCCCGGCATGCACTCGACCTTGCTCGACCAGGGCGGTCCAGGCCGACAACCCGGCCATGGGGAGTGTGCTGGCTTCGGTGTCGGTCAGATTGTGGGGTGCACGGACGGCCCACTCCTGGTCCAGAACGACATATTCGGCCAAGACTCCGGGCAGGTGCCCGCTCCCGAGGGCTTCAGGACCGCCGAAGCGGGCGTTGCCGGGGCCGGGGCCATCGATCCAGCCGGGCAGGCAAGTGGAAATCACTCGGTCGCCTGGTGCGAATTGGTCCACTCCCCCGCCCGCAGCGATGACCTCGCCGGCCATATCCGACCCCGGCACGAACACGCCGTTGCTGGGGAAGACCATGGTCAGCCCCTCGTCGATTGCGAGCCGGTCACGGTAGTTGAGTGCGACCGCCGAGACCTTGACCAGTATCTGACCGGGCGCCGGATCGGGAATCGGGACCTCGGTGAGTTCCAGGTTGGCGCGGCCAGCAGCCCTCATCGTCCATTGCTTCATGGCGTCCAGAATCGTCAACGTACGAAACGGCTTCCAGACCACGGCATGGGTGGGCAGCGGCTACCTGGCACAGCCAGGGTTAGGCAGCGGGTGCGCCAGGCGGGCACAATGGGGCGCATGGCGGACAGAGCGACGCTGGGTGAGTTCCTTCGGACCCGGCGCGGCAGGCTCACCCCACAGGACGTGGGGATCGTTTCCCACGGTGCACGCCGAGTACCCGGCTTGCGCCGCGAGGAACTTGCCCAGCTCGCGGGGGTGAGCGTCACCTATTACACGCGGCTGGAGCAGGGCCAGAGCCACCAGGCGTCAGAGCCGGTCCTAGACGCGCTGGCGCGCGCGCTGGAGCTCACCGCCGACGAACGGGTCTATCTGCACCATCTCGCCAGGCCCGTTCCGGTACCGCCGCTAACAGCGGACCCCGCCACGGCACGCGGCAGCACCCGGCGTCTCATCGACTCCCTGGACGCTCCCGCTGTGCTGACGGGGATGCGCACCGAGGTGCTGGCGTGGAACGCGCTCGGGCATCGGCTATTGGCCGGCCACCTCGACCGCGACGCTCCCAATGACCTGGACCAGCGACCCAATCTCACCCGCCTGCTCTTTCTAGACCCACACCACCGTGACCTGTACCCGCGGTGGCAGACTTCGGCATCCTGCGCGGTCGCGTCGTTGAGGCTGACCGCGAGCCGACACCGCGACGACCCCGAACTGGCCGCCCTGATCGGCGAGCTGACCATGAACAGCGACGAGTTCTCCGCCCTGTGGTCGGCCCATCCGGTCGCCCAACACGCCTCCGGCCCCCGGAGCCTGCACCATCCTGAGGTCGGGGAACTCAGCCTGGAACTGGAAACCTTGCTCCTAGCCGACGACCCCGACCAACGCCTGCTCGTCTTCAACGCCGCCGACGCCAGCCCGTCCGGGGCCGCGCTGCAACTGCTGCGGACCTGAATGAGGAGAGCAGCCTCAGCGCTTCGTCTCCTTCGCGCCGCGCTCCTCTACCGGAGGTGCTCGGCGTGGAACGGCTCGGGGCGGTCCTTTGAGGCTGGTCGTCTCTTTCATGCTTGTACAGGAGCGAACCGGATTATCGCATCGGTATAGCTCCTCCTGAGGGTGTTGCCAGTCCTGCCGCATCTCCTTACCGTCCGCGTGGTCGCCGAATTCCCTGGCCTAGCCGGGATGACGCCAGCTCGCGCAGACTCTCGGTCTGGGCGTCGACGGGCTTCCGAAGGTCAAGGACTGCCCGTAGGAGCACTCGTCCCCCGCGAATTGGCGAAGTTCGGCCGTCTCGGCATCGCTCGTCCGGCCAAGAGTCGCACTAACTGGGCAGGGTCGTTGCGGACTGCACAGACTCGGCCAGCGCGGTCTGGGTAGATGGGCAGAGCGGAGTCTCGCCGCACGACCGCACGCTCACGTAGCAGAACGGTCAACTCCGTTCCCCAGCGCTGCCCGAAACCGGCACCGCCACCAACGCTTGGCGCTCCGCTGCCACACGCAGATCGGGTGCACAGGATCCAGGGGTATCGGCGTCCGCCATAGCGGCGCAGGCGCCTTCGGCAGGGCAGTTATTCTCATAAGTGCGATGCGGGCATGGCTCCACCCCTACCAGGGAATCGTCAGTAGCGCCCTGATCACGCCGACTGAAGAAGCCTCACCTATGCGGAGCATGTCGGCGCGGAGCGCACGGATCCGGGAGTGATCGGGCGCGGGCAGGACGAGCTCCTGGATGATTTCGGCGGCGTAGTGTCGAATCTTTCCCTCGTGGGGGCCGGTCAGCCCGCTTTGCGGCAGCAGCGTAAGCAGGACCTCGACGGTCCACCTGACCTTGTCCAGGTTCACGGCTTGATCGATGGTCTGGCAAACTTGCCTGTCCATCTCTATCACGATTCCTGTGCCTCCCATGACGGTGGTGGTGAAGGTGCTGCCGGATCGCGTCTGCCGGACTGGTTCCATCGCCTGGGGTCTCCGCTGTAGAGGTCAAAGCATGGCGTCCGTCGTTACGGGCGAACAGCGAAGTACATGCTGAGCAGGTGTCGCCATGGCTGCGGGGTTGCAGCAACTCATTGTGGACCAGCTAGCGCGCCGCGTCGAATACCTTATAAACCGTGGCGTGAGCCCGTCGATGACTGGGTTAAGTCCGGCGCGGAACGAGCTGATTGCAACTTCATGGCGTGGTCGTGGGGGACGATGGTGCTTGGACGATGGTGGTCACGCGGCTGGGTGAGCAGCGGGCTTTCCGCCGATGTGCCAACTTGTGAGCGCTGCGGCGCCCTGCTCTCTCTCTTCTCCTTGCCAGGGCGGGACGTGCGGCTCGCCATCGCGACGGCGTCGGCAGCAACGCGGCAGAATGGCGCGATGGTGGGTTCGAATCGAGGAAACCTCGGTCGCGTGTTCAACGAGGTGCCAGAGCTCTACGATGGGTCCGGCCGACCTACCCAGATGAGATGTTCTCCGACCTGGTCTCCATCACGGGCATGAGCGAACGGTCGTCGGTGCTTGAGGTGGGCTGCGGTACCGGTCAGGCGACGCGTTCGTTGGCAGCGCTCCGATGTTCAGTGACCGCGATCGAGCCGGGCGCGGAGATGGCCGCACTCGCTCGCCGACGGCTCGCCCCCTTCTGCAACGTCACAGTCGAGACGTCGACGTTCGAGGAGTGGGACGACCGCGGTAGGCGCTTCGATGCTCTTGTGGCCGCGTCGGCGTGGCACTGGGTGGATCCATCGATTGGCTGGCAGCGAGCGCACGCCGTACTTCGTCCCGGAGGTTGGATGGCACTGCTCGGCTATGTCGTTGTCCGCCGGCCGGGAGAGGCGGAGGTGTACGCCGAGACCGCCGATCTCCATGAGCGGCACTCGACCACGACGTCCGTGAGCCCCTTCTCGATGCCATCGCCGAGCACATCCGCACGCGAATGGGCGACCGAGCATCGCGCCGATACCTGAGTGTCCTCCGTATCGGACAGTGCGCTGGACGGTAGTGCTGGTCGGTGGGTTCATCGGGGTGATACTGCGGACAGCCGTTAGCCTCGATCTTTCGTGAGGTTGGTTGGGTCGCGGAGCGACCCAACCAACGCTTCTTTTTGGTAGCGGGTCAGCCGTTGGGCCCGACTGTCGCGTCGAGTGGGCGGGGCTCCACGGGCCCGGGGGTTCTCCTTCGTGGTGTTGATGGGGCGGTTCGTGCTGGTCAGGGTGCCGGGAGCATCTGGAGCTGGATGATCGCCGAGGCGATCAGGCCGGTCCAGGGCCAATGGCGGGCCAGCCAGATCCTCACCGCCTGTCCGGCCGGCAGTTGCTGTTCGGGCTGTGCGGCTCGGTCTACGCCCGGAACGACCCGTTCGGTCGGCGGTTCCTGCAGACCCTGGCGATGGCCGCCGAGGTCGAGGCGAACCTGGGTCATCTGCGCACTCGCGAGGGCATGGCGCTGGCCAAGAAGAACGGTAAGCTCAAGGGCAAGCAGCCCAAACTGCTCGAGTCGGCGCGGCGTTTCATCCGCCTACGCTAAGCCGAAGGCGAAGTGTCGCTGGCTGACCTGGCCACCGAGTACGGCGTCGGCCGCTCCACCATCCACCGCATCATTCACCGCCCGCCATCGAAATCGTGCTTACGTATTGCGGCGGCGCGTCGTAGCCGAATTGAAGCCGCACCGGCGGACCCTGCGGCATAGGACCTTCAGCCCCGGCCGCATCCGATGCCATCGCCAAGCCGTCCTCGTCCTCACCGCCACCTGAAGATGACTCCCCGTCGGGATACCTTCAGTGACCCTAATAGATCCAGCGGAACGAAGCGTTGTCGTTCCAGGCGTAATTTAGATTCCTCCAACTGTGCGGGTTGATATAGTCGCACGGTCCGCCATAATTCTCGTTGTAGCAAACCAAAGCGGGCAGATGGAAGTCGTTGTACACGGACGCGGAATTGTTCTTCACTCGCTCCCCGTAACCAGCGCCAGGACCGGAGAATGTATCTCCGCCGAAGTCAGGATTATCTATATAGTAACCACGCACCGCCCCACTGAGGTTGCCGCCCCAGTAAAAACATATATTGTTGTGCAGGCAAGGGTCGAGCGCCTGGGCTTGACCTGGAATTCCGAGCAGCGCGGCGCTAACGACCGCTCCGGCGACGGCGATGTACCGGATAGTGCGGAGCTTCCACATGAAACATATCCTCCTTTTGTGGCAGGTGTTTGGGGACAGTGGCGTCGGGTGGTTCGCCAGCGGGCGAACATGAACCTTCACGGGTCGCCGTGATCTTCATGCGGATTGGACACGGCGGGTGATGGGCAAGCCACTATTCCAGCGGATAACCTCTTCCTGACGGGCCGGTCCGCAGCAGCAGCCGCGTCGTCAAGATGCGGGCAAGATCGCCTCTCGGGTACGGGCGGCGCTCGTCCATTGCCAGATAGTGCATGCCCTGGCGCTTCACCCGCCCTGGCAGTCGTCAGGAACCATCGTTGGGTCCTGCGCCCGGTCGGAGTTGGCCAGGAGGTGCCCTGGGCGGTCCCTTGGCACCGGTCGGCCTGTGTCCGCGGCGGGGCGCGAGCCGGGCGCGCTGTTTCGTTGTCGCTTCCTCCGACGTGGCTGAGAGTCGGCGGGTGTGGACATCATCTCTCGATCGCCGGCCTCGGGCGCGGCTGGAGCCGACCTTGTTGCGCTCGGATACCATAGTCCCCTCCGTGCCCTTTGCCCCCAGACCATATAAGGCTCCTATGTGCTCCGTATATGGGTGCGTCCACGGCGGTGTGGACGGAACTCGGCAGGTGAAGAGCGTGGCGTAACGTGAGTCGGCGTTGCGGACGGTGAAAGCTCGGCTCGAGGTCGCCGTCGATCGCGCCAGGCAGTACCGAAGTCCCCGCCGGCTAATCACGGTACGAGGCTGTTCTGAATCTAGGACGGCTCGGGTTGCCCCGGCAACTCCGCCACCTCGGCCGGACAGTGCTCCAGATACCGTCACGGACCCCATGCCCCCAACGACGTCGCTCTGCGAGCGCGCCTGATCGATTAGAACCGCGTGCCGCACGGGGGCGTTCGGCACCCCGGCGACAGTGCATGCTCATCGGAGGTCAGGCAAGCATCGGTCTCGGCGTCCGGGTGCCCGACGCCACCAAGGTCACTGGCGCTTCCCTGAGGTTTGCTGAAGCAGTACACGGCCCGGGGGCGCCTCAACTCGTCCCGACTCCGTCCGCCGGACGTTCGGTCGAGTGGGATCCAGCGACGGTGGGGTGGGCATGGAGGGGCGATGCGGTGCGGTACTGCCCATGGTGAACTGAGCTGATTCCATCCTTATCTGTCCTGGTGATGGAGGGTGAGGATGGCCTGCACGATGGTGGATTGGCGGCCGGGTGAACAGCGGGCCTTCCGCAAGATGTGCATCCCTTGAGCGCAGCGGCGCCTCGCTCGCCCAGGGCGCGGACCTTGGCGTGGTGCCGGTTGAACAGCCGCTTGCGGTTGTCCAGCTGCGATGCTTCTTGCGCATGTAGGGGGGACCAACCGCGCCGCCGGCGCCGACGTACCCTTGTCAGCATCGCAGGCGATCGCCCGGGTCGTCAGAGCGTCGATGATGCCGTGCTCACGGGCGGCGGCAGATCATGGGTAGAGCCAGGCAGGGCCGGCGACGCCCAGATCAGCTCGCCATGCGGGCCGGTGAGGAACTGGACGTTCACGCCATGACGGCCCGAGTACTCCAGCCGGTCGCCTGGGCCCGACAGTCGACCGGTGGCGACCAGCGTGGCGTCCAGGATGACGTAGGCCTTGCGTTGAGCGATGCTCAGGGCTTGCCACAGGTCAGGAGCCAGGTCGGCGAGCAGTTCGATCACCTCGGTGGCGTAGCGGTGCGCGGTCGCGGCCCCGACACCGAACGCCGCCGCCAGGTCGGCGAAGGTCTCGTTGCGGCGCAGGTGCAACAGGACTGGCAGCGCTTAGCGGTCTGGCGGCAACCGCCGCCACCGTGACCCGCCCCTGCGCCGATGCCTGCGGATCAGATCGGCCACGAACCTGCGAGCCGAGCGAGACAGATCGAGGGCAGCGCGATAGAACAGCATCGAAGCTGCTGGTGGTCAAGATCGCAAATCTCGATCTACCAGGAGCTCTCTTGTTGTCGCTTACGCCGCGCGGGACGCAACCAGTCCGGGACCTGCGGACTCAGGTTGGAATTTCCTCACTGTGCTGAATCTGGCTGCCCGAGGGGTGTAGCGAACACCGAAACCTGCCCTGGTGCGATCTACGGAGCAGGGCACGGGTTGTGACGGCCCGTGGCTGGGATATGTAGTAGTCGCGGAGTCATTGCCGGGTCTCAGGCAATTTGGGCGCGGATGATCGAGAAGCATGCAGTGTCCCGGACGGTGCCGGAGATGTGAGCGTCGATGCCTTCAAAATGAGCGCCCCGCGAGTGATGACAGTGCGAGAGCGTGCGTTACGGCATCAGTCTTGATGCGTGATGAACTCTCCAGGTGTCGAAGGCGTGGCTGAGCATGAGCAGTTTGGCCTCATGGTTCGCTCCGGTGCGGCGCGCCGACGGCGCCAGCCAGGTACTGCCGATCTTAGCGACATCGGGACGTCGCCGACCAGGCCGCGGGTTCGCCCCAGGCGTGCAGACGACGATCCGGTCATGCTCAACTGTCCGAATAGCGAACGCCAGGGCTCATCCCGCATTCTGATCGCGTCGAGATCCTGGAGAATTAGGGTGAAGAGCGACGTCCCTCCTGATTCGGTGGCGGCCTCCACCACGGCGCCCACCATCTCGGGAGCCAGCGGCTCCAGCCGAACGAGGCTTCCCTGAAGTGTCATCGGAGCGGGCATGCCAGCATGATTTCATTCGCACTGCCCATTCACGTCCACACGTTACTGCAAATCCCTTTGCCTCCCTGGCGTGGTTCCCGCCGCCGCGGCGGCGTCGCCGATCCGCATGGGGGCTCCTCTCGGGACGTCACAGCTCGACGATGACGGCGCCCAGGTGCCGTCCGCCGATCA
>NZ_JBEZJI010000110.1:0-9995 GCF_040649435.1 Actinomadura sp. NPDC048955 | reverse complement strand
GAACTAGACAGCTCCACTTCACAACCGGAGGCCTTCATCTGTCAGACAGACTCACCGATGCCGAGCGGTACAACCTCCCTGGACATCACACCTAGTCCTTCTCCGGCAGCAGCCGGTCCACCATCGTCTCGATCAGGGCGTCGGTGTCGTAGGGCTCTGTGATGGCGGGGGCGGTGAAGTCGTCCAGGAGCAGCCCGGCCATCGTGAAGTAGAGCAGGCCGACGCCCGTGGCGCCGCCGGGCAGGCCCGCGTCCAGGTGGTAGCGGACGATCTCCTCGTGCTCGGCGGTGAGGAAGCCGCCGAGCTCGGCGTGCAGCTCAGGGCGCCGCGTCGCCTCCAGCCGCAGCTCCAGCATGGCGAGGTAGCCGGTCCGGTCGGCCCGCATGCGGCCGAGGAGCTGGCGCATCAGCTCGGTGACCAGCGCGTGCGTGGGCGCCTGCCGCATCGTCTCGGCCAGCGCCTCGGGATCGGGGGTGAGGCGCTCGCGGGTGCGGTGCATGACCTGGGTGAGCAGGTCGGCGCGGTTGGCGAAGTAGTTGGTGGCGGTGCCGGTGGGGACGCCCGCCTCGGCGTCGATGGCGCGCAGCGTCAGGCCGCGCGACCCCTCGCGGGCCAGGACCTCGATCGCCGCGTCCAGCAGGGCGGCCCGACGGGCGGGGTTGCGTCGCACTGTGACCTCCATCACACCCGCTTGCAATCACTGCAAGTGCAGTACTAAGTTCAAACCACTCCACTCAGAGTACATCAAATCCAGTGTCGAGGAGATCGCATGCGTGCCCGGTCCACCACCCCTTCCGCACTCCGCCTGCCCCAGAACCGCACCGCCCTGCCCGCCCGCGCGGGACGTCCCGGCTGGGACCGGCACGTTCCGAAGCCCCGCAGCGTTCCGCGGCCGCGGCCGCCGCGCAAACCCGGCTCCGCCCGCTGACGCGCGGCCCGCTTCCCTTCCGTACTCCACGCCTGAAAGCGAGCACCGCATGCGCAAGCTGGTCTACTACGTCTCCGCCACCCTCGACGGCTACATCGCCGGGCCGGAGGGGCAGTTCGACTTCTTTCCCTTCGAGGGCGAGCCGGCCGAGATGATCAAGGCCGAGTACCCCGAGAGCCTGCCCGCCCACGCTCGCGGCCCGCTCGGCATAGCCGACGCCCCGAACCGGCACTTCGACACGGTCGTCATGGGGCGCGGAACCTACGAGCCCGCCCTGGCCGCCGGGATCACCAGCCCGTATCCGCACCTGGAGCAGTACGTCGTCTCGGCGACGATCAGGGGCGAGGATCCCGCGGTGACCGTCGTCCCCGACGACCCGGTCGGTCTCGTCCGCGAGCTGAAGGAGGGGGACGGGCTCGACATCTGGCTTGCCGGCGGCGGGAAGCTCGCCGCCGCGGTGGCGGACGAGATCGACGTGCTGGTCATCAAGCGCCACCCGCTGGTGATCGGGTCCGGGATCCCGCTGTTCGACGGGCCCTTCTGCCTCGCGGCGTTCACCCCGGCCGACACCCACGCCTTCGACTCCGGGCTCGTCGTCACCGTCTACACGCGCGCCTAGCGGGACCCGGCCTCCCGGCCGGCGGGCTAGAGGGGCTCGGGGTCCTTGGGCGTCTTGAGGTCCTCGAACTCGCCCTTGAAGATCGTCTGCTCGTAGAGGACGCCTTCCGGCCACGGTTTCTTCGGCTCCCGCCCGGGCTGGGGGTTGTCCTTGCGGAACTCCAGCGGCTGGCCCTCCTTGGCCGGCGGGTAGCTGTGCGAGAACATCCCCGGCGCGTAGGTGTAGTAGCCGCCCTGCTCCATGCCCCGCTGGTTCAGCTGGTTGTTCCTGCGGGAGCAGTGGAGCTTCCTGGACGAGGCGGCGCGCGTCGCGTACACCCAGGCCACCAGCGCGCCGATGATGAAGAACGGAATGATCCAGACGAAGTACCGGGCGCCCGTGGGGGACGTGTTCGCCAGCACGGGGTCGGCGACGATCGTGGCGAGCAAGGCGGACCACCTCCCGATGGCGCGGACCGGACCACGCCGGTTCAGTTAGGGATGTGTCCGCTGGAACCCGTGTTAACCACCTCGGGCGCCGGGGCGGCGGGCGCGCCCACCGTGCGGAGCCGCCCGGCGGGCAGTCCCGGGACGGCCAGGGCGGCGCAGACGGCCAGCACGCCCAGCATCGGAACGGTCCAACCGCCGGTGGCGTCGTGCAGCGCGCCGAGGGCGAGCGGGCCGAGCGCCGCGATGACGTAGCCGACGCCCTGCGCCATCCCCGACAGCTGGACGGCGACGTGGGCGTCGTGCGCGCGGAGCCCGATGAACGACAGCGCGGTCGCGAAGCCGAGGCCCTGGCCGAGGCCGAGGACCACCGTCCAGGCCCACACCGAGCCGATCGGCGCCCAGGTCACACCGGCGAAGCCCAGCGCGGTCAGCGCCACCGTGGCGATCACCAGGGGGCGCTGGTCGCGGGTCCGGCGGGCCAGCACCGGGACGGCCAGCGACCCGACCGCCTGGACCGCCGCCACCAGCGCCAGCACGTAGCCGGCGGACGCCGCGTCCATCCCGCGGTCCTGGCAGAGCGTCGGCAGCCAGCCGATCACCACGTAGGCCAGCAGCGACTGCAGGCCCATGAACGCCGTGACGTGCCAGGCCAGGCGCGACCGCCACACCAGCGCCGCGACGCCGCGCGGGGGCGCGGCGGGCGGCGCCGAGCGGGCCGCGTGCGCCGCCCGCCGCGCCTTCGGCAGCCACAGCAGCCCGGCGAGCGCCGCCGGGATCGCCAGCAGGCCGAGCGGCAGCCGCCACGACGCGCCGAACCAGTCCTCCACCGGCACGGCGAGCCCGGACGACAGGGACGCGCCCGCCGTCACCGCGACCGTGTAGATGGCCGTGACCGTGGTGATCCGGGACGGGTGGTCCCGCTTGATGATCGCCGGCACCGCGATGTTGCCGATGCTGATCGCGATCCCGGCGACCAGGGAGCCGGCGAACAGCGCCGCCACGCCGCCCGGCAGCCGCAGCAGCAGCCCGGCGACGAGCAGCGCCATCGCGCACACGAGCAGGGTCTCGCTGCGCGGCGGCCGGCGCAGGAAGGCGGCGAGGAGGCCGTAGGAGCCGAAGAACGCCAGCGGCAGCGTGGTGAGCGCGCCCGCCGCCGTCCCGGACAGCCGGAAGGCGTCGCTGATCTCGGTCAGCAGCGGCCCGACCGCCGCGATCGCGGGCCGCAGGTTGACCGCCAGCAGGACGATCATCAGCAGGGCGCCGGCCAGCCCGGCGCGCCGCCCGGTCACGCGTCCTCCCCGGGCGTCCCGGCGTCGCCGAGCAGGGACTCCAGGACGGCGAGGGTGGGCTCCACGACGGCGGCGGCGGCCGACGCCGCGGCCTCCGGATCGCCCGCGGCGATCGCGTCCAGCACGGCGCGGTGCCGGGCCGGGCCCGCCTCGGGGACCTCGCGGTCCATCCTGATCGCGCGCATCGACTCGTGCAGCCGGTCGATGAAGAACCGCATCGCCTCGATCAGCACCGGGTTGCGGGACGCCTCCGCGACGCCGAGGTGGAACCGCGCGTCGGCGGCGCCGAACGCGTCCGGCTCGGTGGCCTCGTCGCGGGCGCGGAGCAGCCCCTCCAGCCGCGCCAGGTCCGCGCCGGTGCGGCGGCGCGCCGCCAGCCGGGCCGCCTGGACGTCGTAGGCGAGCTGCACCTCGAACACGTCCCGGGCGGACGCGCGGGACACCCGGCGCAGCAGCGGGCGCGGGTCGGCGCTGCTGCGCACGTACGTCCCGTCGCCGCGCCGTACCTCCAGCACCCCGACGTGCGACAGCGCCCGGATCGCCTCCCGGACGGCCGGACGGCTCACCCCGAGCTGCGCGGCCAGGTCCAGCTCGGCCGGGATCCGCCGGCCGACCGGCCAGGCGCCCGCGCTGACCTGCGCCTGGAGCTGGTCGAGCACGGCGTCCACCGTCGATCCGCCCGGTACGGGACTCAACGCCACGAAAGCCTCCCTCGTAAGATGTCAGACATCTTACGAGCAGACCGATTCGACCGTTAGACCCGCGGTGGCGGCCGGGAGGGGTCTCGGCCGCCACCGCGGGCGTCTACGGCGCCCGCCGGAGCGGGTACGGGGTCGCCTGACCCGGCGGGCGTCGCGTCCTCTGCTCCGGCCTCCGCGTCAGCGGAGCCGGGGAAGGCCGAATCTGCGGCGGCTCCTGGCGGGCGGCTCGGCGCGGACCTTCTCCGCTTCGGCCCGCTCCCGCGTGCGGGCCGCCTCCTCCTCCGCACGTCCCCGCTCGATATGGGCCATGACCTCGCGGTGGGTCACCGACGGGGCCGGATCGCGGCGCGTCCGCTGCGCCGGGCTGCCCATGATCACGCCGCCCATGACGGGCCCGCGGTGCGGCAGTCCGTCCTCGGCGCTGGGGTAGCGGTGGCGCTTGCGCGACGTCGTCAGCACCACCGTCACCCAGCCGATGAGCGCCACGAAGATGACGGCCGGGCCGACGGCCATGAAGGCAGCGTCCCCCAAGCGGTCGGATCGGGCGAGCACGGGGGCGGCGAGCATCGCAGCGGCCACCATGAGGCGACACCTCCTCGCCCCAGGCTTTACCCGGCGCCAGGCGGTTAACCGCCCGGCGCCGTCACAGCCCGCGCGACTGGGAGATCGACCCCGACGTGGCCAGCGTGAACGTGCGCATCGACTCGGCGAACTTCGACAGGTCCCATTCCGCCGGGCCCTCGTACCAGTAGAGGTTGTCGGCGCCCGTCGCGCGCTCGCCCGCGTCCTCGACCGTCTCGGCCCACTTCGCCACGACGTCGAACACCACCGCGTACGGCAGGAAACGCGAGAACAGCGCGATCCGCTGGCGTGCCGCCATGGAGCCGTCGTCGGGGATGGCGCCGCGTTCCAGGAACGCCCGGAAACCGATCGTGTGCGCGAGCACCGTGGCGCCGCGCGCCGTCTTCGCCGGCATGTACTGTCCGCCGTAGGCCAGCGCCGCGCCCGCGATGATCAGCGCGAGCCCGGCCAGCGCCCACTCGGTGGTGAACGCCAGCGCGACCGTCCCGGCGATGCCGAGCAGCGTCACGAGGATGCCCGCGACCGTCCATCGGGACCGGACGGTGTCGGGCCGCCGCGCGAACCAGCCCTGCTTCACCACGTCGTCGTACATCGCGGACCTGACCTGCGCCAGCTTCGTCGCGAACGTCCCGCCGAGCTCCGACAGCCGGACGGCGTCCCGGGCCGACCCGTCGGGCGCGGTGAGCAGGGCGTCCAGCAGGATCCGCTCGTAGGGGAGCAGGTCGGTCTGCGGGCGGTCCAGGCGGCGCAGCGCCCAGTCGAGGCGGCCGGTGACGGCCCGGTCCTCCTCCTCGATAAGCAGGTAGCCGCGCACGGCGAGGTCGACGATCGTCGCGGTCACGTCGATCACGTCGGCCTGCTCGTCGATCAGCGTGCCGATCTGGCCGGGCCGCACCCCGTTCGGCGGCTCGAACTCCGTCCCGGCCACCGGCACCTGGTCGCCCTCGGCGGCCCGCTTGCCGACGGTCCGCGCGTCCCGGCCGCGCAGCAGGTAGAGGGCGAGGACGCCGCCCCCCAGCAGCACCAGCAGGCCGGCGAGCGCGGCGCCGGTCACGGCGTTGACGGAGAACGCGGTCGCGACCGTGTGGCGGCGCTCGTAGATCGCGCGCCCGCCCGTCGTCCCGGCGGGCAGGCCCGCGACGACCGTCAGGTACTCGCCGGGCAGCATCCCCTGCTGCGCGAACACGCCCTGGGTGTGCGTGTGGTTCGTGTAGTACTGCGTGCAGCCGATCGTGCTGCCGATCGGCCCGGTGAAGCAGTTGACGTTGCGGATCATCGCGCCGCCGTCGACGGTGGCCTTCGCCTCGTCCAGCGGCACCTTCCAGCCGCCGACCACCGGCCAGCGCAGCTCCTCCGCCGCCCCCATCCGGGTGATCGCGCCGCGCACGTCGTACTCCAGGACGATCGTGTGGTCCCCGGTGAGCTTCCGGTCGCCCGCCACCCTGACCGTCGTGTTCAGTCCCGCGCCGGACGCGGTGGCCTTCGACGGCCCGCCGTCCGGGCTGGCCGCCCGCAGGTTCTCGATCTTGTAGACGCGGTCCTCGGTGAGGCTCTCGTGCGTCCGGGTCGGGTACGTCCGCTGGAAGCCGTCGTGCCCGGCGAACCGGTAGACGATCGTCTCCTTGACCCTGACCGTGCCGCCCTGGACCGCGGTGAGGACGACGTCGTCCTTGAGCACCCGCTCGGCGGCGGCGAGACGGGAGGCCGCCGCACCGGCCGCGGGCGCCTCGCCGACCTCGGCCGCGACCGCGGAAGTGCTGGTCAGCAGGGGGAAGGCCAGCGCCGCCGAGACCGCCAGGACCGCCGGACGCGACCGGAACATCGCCGCAAGAGCAGACATGGCCGCAAATGGTATCGGGAATGCGTGCGATGATTCTGCGCTATGGCAGGTCATTACCCCCCGCCGCCCCCTCCGCCGCCGCCTCCAGGACCCCCCTACGGCCGGCCGCCGTACGGTGGGCCGCCGCCGCAGGGGAGACCGCCGTACGGCGGGCCGGGATACGGGCCTCCTGCCTACGGGCCGCCGCAGTACCGGTACGTCCCGATGCGCCCGCCGCCGCGCCGCAGCGCGGGCGGGACGATCGCGGGCATCTTCGGCGGCCTGACGTCCCTGGTCGTCCTGGCGATCCTCGGGATCTCGCTGTTCGGCGGGAACCAGGGCGCCGCCGGCGGGACCGGGACGTCCACCACCACGTCCGGCGGCCCCTCGACGCCGCGGGAGAAGGCGACCAACAGCAAGATCTACAAGACGGGCCCGCTGACGCCGGTGAGCTGCCGCCTCCCGCCGATCCAGCCGTCCGCCCAGTCCATGCGCGGGTTCATGGACACCCTGAGCGACTGCCTGGACTCGGCATGGACCAAGCAGTTCACCAAGGCGGGCATCGCGTTCGACAGGCCCGACCGGGTGTTCTGGGTCGAGCCGGGGCGCAGCCCCTGCGGCTCCTACCCGGCGCCCGGCGCGTCCGCGTTCTACTGCCCGGCCAACAACACCATGTACGTGGGCCTGCGGCACGTCGTGGAGACGTCGGGCGGGGAGCCCCTGTCCCACTACGCCGTCTACGCCCGCGTGATCGCGCACGAGTACGGGCACCACGTCCAGGACCGGGCCGGGATCCTGCTCTACGGGGACGGCCAGATGGAGTCCGGCGACACCGCCACCCGGACGGAGGCGAGCCGCCGCATCGAGCTGCAGGCCCAGTGCTTCGCGGGCGCTTTCCTCGGCAGCGAGCGCACCACCCTCCCGATGACCCGCGAGCAGTACACGGCCATGATCAACGACGTGCTGGGCAGGGGCGACGACCGCCAGCCGCCGGACAAGCGCGACCACGGCTCGGGACGCCACTACGCGGGCTGGGTGATCACCGGCTTCAACGGGCGCGACCTGACCGTCTGCAACACCTGGATCGCGTCCCCGTCCAAGGTGAGCTGACCTCCCCGGCCCGGTTCTGAGCTCCTCGCGCAGGGGCGGTTGAGTGCCGGTACTCAGGCCCGGGACGCGGGCGGGCCGCAGACTCGTCCCATGACGACCTCCAAACCGCCCGCGCAGGCCGGTTCCTCCGCGTTCTTCGTCCAGGCGGCGATCTCGTTCGCCGTCTCCAGCACCGCCGTCGCCGTCGGGGTGGCGTACCTGCCGGTCAGCGCGTGGGTCCGCGCGTTCCTGGCGCTCGGCCTGCTGTACGTGATCACGTCCACGTTCACGCTGGCCAAGTGCGTCCGCGACCGGCAGGAGACCCAGGCCATCAGCACCCGTGTCGACCAGGCCCGCCTCGACAAGCTGCTCGCCGAGCACGACCCGTACGCCGCCCCGTCCCTGTGACCCCGGCCCCGGTCCTTCACCAGGGGCCGAAGCGGCCCACCGCGACGAAGACCGCGAGCGCGAGGTAGACCAGGTTCAACGCCACGAACTTCGCCTCGCCGCGCCGGCCGTGCGTGACCATCGCGCCGACCATCAGCAGCACCCAGCAGACGGCCGTCACCGGCACCATGACCGGTGCGACGCCGACCGCGGCGGGCAGGATCAGGCCCACGGCGGCGAGGAGTTCCAGGCCGCCGAGCGCTTTGACGAAGCCGTCCCCGGCGTCCCCGGTCCACTGCCCGCCGGGGGCCTCGGCCAGCTTGGCCGTGGGCACGAAGACCTTGGTGAAACCGCCGGTCAGTGCCACTGCCGCCAGCAGCCCCGCCCCGATCCACAGCGCCGTGTTCATGAGCTTCCTCCTTGGTGGACGAGTGGTTCGTCCGCAAGACACCGGCGCCGCGACCCGCGTGACTCCCGGGGCGCGTGACCTGCGCCACCTGGCATTTCCGTCATGTGAGGCGATTCACCACAAAGTGCTAGCTATGGTGCTTGCAATAGCAAGCACCATGACGGAGAGTGGAGACATGGCGAGTTCGAAGGTCGGCTCCATCGGGGAGTACATCCGGGAGCAGCGGACGCGGGCGAAGATCTCGCTGCGCCAGCTGGCGGACGTGTCCGGGATCTCCAACCCGTACCTGAGCCAGATCGAACGCGGCCTGCGCAAGCCGAGCGCCGAGATCCTCGCGCAGATCGCCAAGGGGCTGCGGATCTCCGCCGAGGCGCTGTACGTGCAGGCCGGCATCCTGGAGGACCGCGAGGCCGACACCGATGTGCAGGCCGCCGTGCGGGCCGACCTCGTCCTGACGGAACGGCAGAAGCAGGTTCTGCTCGACATCTACGCGTCGTTCCTCAAGGAGAACGAAGCCAGCGGCGTCCTCGGCGCCGAGCCCGATGCGCCCGCCGAGACCGCCGAACCGGAACAGACCGGCCCTGAACAGGCCGGACCAGAGCACAAGGGAAAGGAAGAGGTCGGATGACGCTGGCCAGCAACCTCCGCGAGAACAAGGCCGTCTACGCCGTGGCCGGCGCCGGCGACTTCGCGGTGGAGAAGATCCGTGAGGTCCCCGAGCAGGTGACCAGGTACCAGGGCGAGGTCCGCGAGACCGTCGACCGCTACCGGGTGCAGGTCCGCGAGACCGCCGCCCGCTACCGCGGCGAGGTCTCCCGGTACCAGGAGCGCGTGGACGCCAGGGAACTGCCGGGCGCCGCCGTCGCGTACGCCACGCACTTCGGCACCCGCGCCTTCGAGTTCATCGACGAGCTCGCCGAGCGCGGCAAGAAGGTCGTGCACCGCGAGGCCTCCGAGGTCGCCGAGATCGCCGCGGCCGACCAGGCCGCGCCGAAGCAGGCGTCCAAGGCCCGCACCGCGCAGCGCCGGACGGCGCAGAGCCGGGCCACCGGGCAGTCCCGCTCCACCACGAAGAAGTAACGGCGTCGAGCGATCGGGCCCGGCCGGGAACACCCGGCCGGGCTCCGTCGTCCCTACAGGTGCCCGTTCCATCAGGCCGCACCGGTGGACGGTGCGCATAGGGTTGCGCTGAAGGAAGACCCGCGTGCGACGAGGAGTCGCCGTCCGAGACGAGCAGGAGCGCTGATCGCCGATGTCGGGCTTCAACGTGCTGGACTACTTCTTCTGGCTGCTGCTGATCATCGCGTTCGCGATGGAGGCCTGGGCGCTGGTGGACTCGCTGACCGTGCCCGTGAACGCCTACGCCGCCGCGAGCAAGCAGAGCAAGAAGCTGTGGATGATCATCCTGATCGTCGCCACCGTGGTCGGCGCCGCGTACGCGGTCGCGCCGGTGGCGCTCGGCGCCAGCCCCATCGCGCTGCTGCTCGGCATCCTCCCGGTCGCCGCGTTCATCGCCGCCGCCGTCTACCTGGCCGACGTCCGCCCCGCCGTCGGCCCGTACAAGAAGAACAACGGCGGCCGCGGCGGCTCCCGCCAGGGCCCCTACGGCCCCTGGTAACCCCTGCGCCCTCGCGCCGGCGGCTCTAGGGTGACGGCATGAGCGCGGAGACCCTCGGACGCACCACACGACTGGAACTGGACGACCAGGCCCTCCGGGAATGGGAGGCCGTCGTCCTCGACGCGG
>NZ_JBEZJI010000109.1:0-10273 GCF_040649435.1 Actinomadura sp. NPDC048955 | reverse complement strand
GCCGCTCGTGCCCCTCCCGGAACACCGTCGCCGACACCTCGACCGTCTGACCCACGACCGCCTTCGCCGGCCACCGGCCGCACCCCACCACCGGCTCGACGTTGACGATCGGAATGCGGCCAAGCCTCGGAATGCCGGGCATGCTGGACGTTCCGGACTCGACGTGCATGTGCCACCCCTACCCTCTCGAGAGATCCAAAACGTCCATGCCCGGAACCCGCCGACTACCGCCGAGTAGTCCGGGTGATTTTCCGCGTTCGACCGAGGACGCGCGGTGGCGTGCGGCCCCGCCCATGGCCGACCCCGGCCGCCCCGCGCGGGTCTCGGGAAGGTCGAGTTTGGGCAAACGGTCGGCCGCGACGCCGAGGCCCGCCCAGGTGACGAACGGCTGGGACGGGACGAGAGCCCTTGTGGGGAAGGGGCTCCGGGGATTCGCGCCACCGCGGGGCCGACCGGTCCGCGAGGTGACGGTGTGGTCCCCGCCGTCGCGCCCATGCCCCCGGAGCGCATAGCGTGACGTTGCGTGAAGGCAATCCGACGTTTCACGGTACGCACCGTCCTTCCCGAGCCTCTCCGGCAGTTGGAAGAGCTGGTCCTCAACCTGCGCTGGTCGTGGCACCACGAGACGCTCGACCTCTTCCGCGACGTGGACCCGGCGCTCTGGAAGGCCGTCCACCACGATCCGGTCCGGCTGCTCGGCGAGGTCGCCCCCGAGCGGCTCGCGCGGCTGGCGGAGGACCGGCGCTTCCTGCGGCGCCTCCAGGACACCGCCGAGGACCTGCACGAGTACCTCACGGCTCCGCGCTGGTACCAGTCGCGGCCGGGAGACTCGCCGGTGAGCATCGCCTACTTCTCACCCGAGTACGGGATCACCGCCGCGCTGCCGCAGTACTCCGGGGGCCTCGGCATCCTCGCGGGCGACCACCTGAAGACCGCCAGCGACCTCGGCGTCCCCATCCTCGGGGTCGGCCTCCTCTACCGGCACGGCTACTTCTCCCAGTCGCTGTCGCCGGACGGCTGGCAGCTGGAGCGCTACCCCCCGATCGACCCCAACGGCCTGCCCCTCACCCTCCTGCGCGAGCGGGACGGGACGCCGGTGCGCGTCGTCATCGGCCTGCCCAAGGGCGGCGGCCTGCACGCGCAGGTGTGGATCGCGCGGGTCGGCCGTGTCCCGCAGCTGCTCCTCGACTCCGACGTCGAGGAGAACGACCAGGCCGCCCGCGACGTCACCGACCGGCTGTACGGAGGCGGCGGCGACCACCGCCTCCTCCAGGAGATGCTGCTCGGCATCGGCGGCGTGCGGGCCATCCGCGCGTACTGCCGCATCACCGGCCACCCGGCGCCGGAGGTGTTCCACACCAACGAGGGCCACGCCGGGTTCCTCGGCCTGGAGCGCATCCGCGAGCTGGCCAAGGAGGAGGGCCTGACCTTCGACGAGGCGCTGGAGGCGGTCCGGGCGGGCACGGTCTTCACCACCCACACGCCCGTTCCGGCCGGCATCGACCGGTTCCCCCGCGAGCTGATCGCCCGCTACTTCGGCGGCGCGAACGAGGAGGAGCAGGTCCCCGTCGACCGGATCCTCGCGCTCGGCGCCGAGGACTACCCCGGCGGCGACCGCACCGTTTTCAACATGGCCGTGATGGGGATGCGGCTCGCGCAGCGCGTGAACGGCGTCAGCCGCCTGCACGGCGAGGTCAGCCGGGAGATGTTCGGCGGGCTGTGGGGCGGGTTCGACACCGCCGAGGTCCCCGTCGGGTCGATCACCAACGGCGTGCACGCGGGGACCTGGGTCGCGCGCGAGGTGCTGGAGTTCACCGCCCGGGAACTGCCCTCGGTGATGGAGTCCGGGCGCGGCTGGGAGGCGGTGCGCGACGTCCCCGAGCCGGAGGTCTGGCGGATGCGGAACCTGCTGCGCCGCCGCCTCGTGACGGACGCGCGCCGCCGCCTCCGCGAGTCGTGGCGCCAGCGCGGCGCCAGCGAGGCCGAGACCTCCTGGATCGACGACGCCCTCGACCCCGACGTCCTGACGATCGGGTTCGCGCGGCGCGTCCCGTCCTACAAGCGGCTCACGCTGATGATGAGCGACCCGGACCGGCTCCGCGCGATCCTGCTTGACCCCGACCGGCCCGTGCAGATCGTCATCGCCGGGAAGGCGCACCCGGCCGACGAGGGCGGCAAGCGGCTCATCCAGGAGATCGTCCGGTTCACCGGCTCCGAGGACATCCGGCACCGCATCGTGTTCCTGCCCGACTACGACATGGCGCTCGGGCAGCTCATGGTGCAGGGCTGCGACGTCTGGATGAACAACCCGCTGCGCCCGCTGGAGGCGTGCGGCACGTCCGGGATGAAGGCCGCGCTGAACGGCGGGCTGAACCTGTCGATCCGCGACGGCTGGTGGGACGAGTGGTACGACGGCCAGAACGGCTGGGCGATCCCCTCCGCCGACGGCCTCGCCGCCCCCGACAGGCGCGACGAGCTGGAGGCCGCCGCCCTGTACGAGCTGATCGAGGACCACGTGTCCGTCACGTTCTACGACCGGGACTCGGCCGGGATGCCGCGCCGCTGGCTGGAGATGGTCAAGCACACCATCGCCACCCTCGGCCCGAAGGTCCTCGCGTCCCGGATGCTCCGCGACTACGTCGACGACCTGTACACCCCGGCCGCCGTGTCGGAGCGCTCCATGGTCGCCGACAAGTTCGCGGGCGCCCGCGAGCTGGCGGGCTGGAAGCGGCAGGTCCGCTCGGCCTGGTCGCGGGTCGCCGTCGAGCACATCGAGTCCACCGGCGAGGAGAGCCCGCAGGTCGGCGCGCGGCTGACGGTCCGCGTCGTGGTGGACCTCGACGGGCTCGCCCCGCAGGACGTCGCCGTCGAGGTCGCCTACGGCCGGGTGGACGACGCGGACGCGCTCGTCGACCCGTCCTACCTGGAGCTGGAGGACGGCGGCCCGGCGGAGAACGGGCGGCGCCGCTACATCGGCGAGGTGCCGCTCGGGCGCAGCGGCGCGTTCGGCTACAGCGTGCGGGTGGTGCCGAGCCACCCGCTGCTGTCGGGACGGGCCGAGATGGGCCTCGTCGCGCTGCCGCCCGCGCCGCAGGGCATGACGAACGGCGACCTGCGCTAGCCGTCCTCCCCCTCGTCGTCGGCGGGCGGCGGGTCGGGCGTCTGCCAGGCCGCGACGACGAGGGGGAGCAGTGTGTGCGTCGCCAGCAGCGCGAACAGGATCAGGAAGAGCGCGGCGCCGGGGATCTGCGACTCGCGGCCGTCCCGGTCGGCGATCATCGTCGCCACCAGCACCGCGAAGATCACGACCGTGGTGGCCTGGTGCGACGTCGCGAACGCGCGGAGCCGCGCCACGAGCTGCCGCTCGTCCAGCTCCCGCTCCCGCCGGGAGGTCAGGCCCCGGGTCATCGCGATCAGCTGGCCGGCCAGCGGCACCCCGGCCACCACCAGCACGCCGAGGATCACGAAGTTGACGATCATCGCGGTGTCGCTCGGGGCCAGCGCCCAGGACACCGCGGCGTCCACCCAGAACAGGCCCAGCATGGCAGCGCCCGCCCCCGCCAGCACCCGGCGGGCGCGGCGGCGCGCGTAGCGGGCGGGCATCCGCCGCTCCAGTTCCTCGTCGAGCGCGGCGAGACGGTCCGCGCGCTTGCGGCGGGACCGCTCCAGCCATCCGTCGGTGCGGTTCGTCATGACGTGTCTCCGATTCTCGGGAACGGCTTGAGGGAGAAGACGACCTCGACCGGCACCTCGAAGTACTCGGCGATGCGCAGGGCGAGGTGCAGGCTGGGGCTGTACTCGCCCCGTTCCAGGTAGCCGATCGTCTGGTAGTGCACCCCCAGCGCGGTGGCGAGGTCGCGCCGCGAGACGCCGCGCTCCGCCCTCAGCACCGGGATCCGGTTGTAGACGGTCTCCTTCTCGGCGGACGCCGGGTCGGCCTTGCGGATCACGGCCCGCGCCCTTCGAGGGTCCCGCTCACGCGCACCTCCTGTATCTGTCCTTGGACGTAACGCAGTATGGATGCATCTGATGATAGTAGGAGTACTACATCTCGTATCGGACATGCAAGCGAGCCGATGCTGGCAGGATGGACATGTGCGACTTGCTGACCGGGACGCGCGGCCGGTCCCCTGGCTGCCGGCCGGCCGTACCGCGGACGCCGCGCTCGCCGGCGGAGCCTTCGCCGTCCTGGCCGCGATGACCCTCGTGTCGATCCACACGGGGCCGCCCTCGCGGATGCCCCTCTACAGCTGGGCGCTGCTGGTGGTCGCCTGCGGGGCGCTGTACTTCCGCCGGAGCCATCCGGTCGCGGTCGCCGCCGTCACGCTCGCCGCCTGCGCCGTCTACTACCCGGTCACCGAACCGGACGGCCCGGCCGTGCTCACCTTCGTCGTCGCCCTCTACACGGCGGCGGCCGAAGGCCACCTCACCGCGGCCGTCGTCCTCGTCGGGATCGCGGTGGCCGGCACCGTGGCCGGCGACCGCCGCGACGACGTCAACCACCTCGCCGACGCGGCCGGCTTCCTGCTCATCGGCTGGTTCGTCGCGGTCGTCGCCATCGGCGGCGTCGTCCGCAACCGCCGCGCCTACCTGCGCGAGGCGCAGGAGCGCGCCCGCGTCGCCGAGCGCGGCCGCGAGGCCGAGGCCCGCCGCCGCGCCATCGAGGAGCGGCTGCGCATCGCCCGCGAGCTGCACGACGTCCTCGGCCACAACATCTCGCTCATCAACGTGCAGGCCACCGCCGCGCTGCACGGCCTGCGCCGCGAGCCGCAGCGCGCCGAGGACGCCCTCACCGCGATCAAGCAGGCCAGCAAGGACGTGCTGCGGGAGATGCGCGCCACCCTCGGCGTCCTGCGGCAGGTCGACGAGGCCGCCCCGGTCGCGCCCGCCCCCGGCCTCGCCCGGCTGGAGGAGCTGACCGGGGGCCTCGCGGCGGCCGGGCTGAAGATCCGCACCGAGGTGGAGGGCGAGCCGCGCCCGCTGCCCGCCGAGGCCGACCTCGCCGCGTACCGGATCGTCCAGGAGGCGCTCACCAACGTCACCCGGCACTCCGGCGCGACGTCCGCCGTCGTCCGCGTCCGCTACGGCGCCGAGGACGTCGTCGTCAGCGTCGAGGACGACGGGACGCCCGGATCCGGCACCACGCCGTCGGCCGGCGGCAGCGGCATCCGCGGGATGCGGGACCGCGCCGAGGCGCTCGGCGGCGGCCTCGACGCCGGGCCCGGCCCAGACGGCGGCTTCACCGTCCGCGCCCGCCTGCCGCTCTAGTCCTCGTCCTGCCCGGCGAGCGCCTCGTAGGCGGGGGCCAGCACGTCCGCCAGCGCGCGGCGCCGGACGCGGACCGGCGGGGGCGCGGCGAGCCGCAGCACGAACCCCGGCGGGACGGGCGGCGCGGGCGGGCGCTCGCGCAGCCGGGCCAGCCCGGACGGCGGCGTCCAGAACCCCTCGGCGGTGAGCGGCTCCTCCCGCATCTCCAGCGGGTCGGGCTCGGTGCCGGTGGCGCGCCGCAGCGCGCCGAGCAGCCGGTCACGGCGCCGCCCGTTCCACTGGAGGATGAGGAACGGGTCGTCGTCGAACGCCTCGGCCAGCAGGTAGAGGACGGCGGCGGCGTGCTTGCACGGGTCGCCCCAGTCGGGGCAGTCGCACATCAGGTGCAGGTCGGACGCGGAGTCCGGGAACAGCGCGAGCCCCAGCTCGGCGAACACCCACTCGATCTCCGGCGGCATCTCCCCGGCCAGCAGCCGGGCCCGGAACAGCGCGCGGGACGCCAGCTCCGCCTCCACCGCGCGCCAGCCGTCCTCGTCGATCGCCTCGATGCCGAGCGCCACCTCGTACGGCTCCGGCGCCGAGCCCCGCACCTTCGCGGTCACCTCGTGCGCCTCCACCCGCAGGTCGAACACGTTGCCCTCGCGGGCGTAGGCGCGGCCCCGCTGGAGGCGCCCGGCGTCGGCGAACGACTCCACCAGGTCGATGAAGCGCCGCGACCACCACCGCGCCCCGATCGACCCCCGCCTGGTGCGCGCCCTGAGGCCCTCGTCCACCTACTCGCTCACCGCCTCCGGCGACAGCCGCAGCACGTCGCGCAGCTCGGCGACCGACAGCTCGGTCAGCCAGTCCTCCCCGGTGCCGACGATCGAGTCGGCCAGGGCCTTCTTGCGTTCGATCATCTCGTCGACGCGCTCCTCCATCGTCCCGACGCAGATGAACTTGCGGACCTGGACGTCGCGGGTCTGCCCGATGCGGAACGCCCGGTCGGTGGCCTGGTCCTCCACGGCCGGGTTCCACCAGCGGTCGACGTGCACGACGTGGTTGGCGGCGGTCAGCGTCAGGCCCGTCCCGGCGGCCTTGAGGGACAGCAGGAAGATCGAGGGTTCGGCGTCCCGCTGGAACCGCTGGACCAGGTCGTCGCGCCCCTGCTTGGACGTCCCGCCGTGCAGCCACAGCACCGGCCGTTCGAGCCGCGCCGCCAGGTAGGGCTGGAGCATCGACCCGAACTCGGCGTACTGGGTGAAGACGAGCGCCTTCTCGCCCTGGTCGAGGACCTCGGCGCAGATCTCCTCCAGCCGTTCGAGCTTGCCCGACCGGCCGGGCAGGCGCGAGCCGTCCTTGAGCAGCTGCGCCGGATGGTTGCAGACCTGCTTGAGCTTGGCCATCGTCGCCAGCACCAGCCCGCGCCGCTTGGCCTCCTCCGCCTCGGCGATCTGCTGGAGCATGTCGTCGACGGTCGCCCGGTAGAGCGACGCCTGCTCGGCCGTCAGGTTGCAGTAGACCTTGATCTCCTGCTTCTCCGGCAGGTCCGAGATGATCGTCTTGTCGGTCTTGAGGCGGCGCAGGACGAACGGCTGCGTCGCCCGCCGCAGCGCCAGCGCCGCCTGCTCGTCGCCCTCCCGCTCGATCGGGATCGCGAACCGCTGCCGGAACGCGCTCCGCGGCCCGAGCAGCCCCGGGTTCGCGAACTCCATGATCGACCAGAGCTCGGTGAGGTGGTTCTCCACCGGCGTGCCGGTGAGCGCGATCCGGCTCCGCGCCGGGATGCTGCGCACCGCCCGCGCCTGCCGCGTCCCGCTGTTCTTGAGCGCCTGCGCCTCGTCGCAGATGACCCGCTCCCACTCGAACGGGGCGAGCGTCTCCGCGTCCCGCGCCGCCGTCCCGTACGTGGTGAGCACCAGATCGGCCGACGCCACCGCCGCGGCGAGATCCCCGCCCCGGTGCCGCCCCGTCCCGTGGTGCACGTACACCCGCAGCTTGGGCGTGAACCGCGCCGCCTCCCGCTGCCAGTTCCCCACCAGCGACATCGGGAGAATGGCTAGCGTGGGAGGGGTCGTCGCACCATCTTTTCGTTCGTGAACAAGCAGTGAGAGCACCGATATTGTCTTCCCGAGCCCCATGTCGTCCGCGAGAAGGGCGCCCAGGCCGAGGTCGTTCATGAACGTCAGCCAGGCGAGCCCGCGCTCCTGGTAGGGCCGCAGCTCGGCGTTCAGGTCCTCGGGGGTGCGCATGGGGGTGAGGCGGCGGTCGGCCTCGCCGGAGAGGAGGTCGCCGAGGGGGCCGGTGGCGTCGACCTCGGTCAGGGGGAGGACGTCGTCGCCGGCGTGCACGATCGCGCGGATCGCCTCGGCGGCGGTCATGCGGCCGCGGCGCGGGTGGCGCAGGAAGTCGAGGGCGGCCTCCAGCTGGTGCTCGTCGAGCTCCACCCACTGGCCGCGCAGGCGGACGAGGGGGGTCTTCAGCCGGGCCAGTTCCTCCAGCTCGGCCTCGTCGATGCTCTCGTCGCCGATGGCGAGGTCCCAGCGGAAGTCGACCATCGACCGCAGGTCGAAGCCCGACGGCGCCGCCGACCCCGCGGAGGCCTCCGGGTCCTCGTTGCGGGCGGTGAGCCTCATGCCGAGCTTGGCCTTGCCCGCCCACTGGGGGAGCAGGACGCCGAAGCCCGCCGCGGCGAGCATCGGGGCCGCCTGGCGGAGGAAGCGGAACGCGCCCGCCGTGTCGAGCAGGAGCTCGCAGGGGGCGGGGCCGTCGAGCGCGGGCGCCAGGTCGGGGAAGAGGCGCAGGGCGCGGCCGAGCCCGGCGAGGAGGGTCTCCTCGGCCTGCGGGATCGAGGTGGCCTCGCCGTCCCAGACCAGCGCGGCGGGAATGTAGAGACTCGGGTCGTCGGTGCCCTGGAGGGCGAACTCGACCCGCCAGGAGTCGCCCGGTTCGGCGTCTTCCTGGAACTCCTCGGCGCCCGGTTCGGCGAGGCGGAAGCAGGCGCGCAGCGGGCCGGAAGGGCGGCGCGCCGCGGCGGCCCACGCGTCCAGCTCGGCGATCAGATCGTCGGGGTCGTCGCGGGGTTCGCGGGCCACCTCGGGAGAGGGCCCGGTCAGCGCCATCACCCAGCGTTCGGCGAGGGGCAGCCGGTCGAGCTCCTTGCGCCGCGACACCAGCAGCGGATGCGGGACCACGCCCCGCACGGCCGTGTCGACCAGGGCCGACAGCGCCTCGCGCAGCACCTCGGCGGCGGGGCGCCCACCGCCCGCCGCGCGGCAGGCGGCGGGCATGGCGCGGGCCAGCGCGCGGAACCGCGCCGGGTCGTCGATCACCGGCCGCCAGCGGGCCACGAGGTCGCCGTCCTCGCGCAGGAGGGCGGGCAGGACGTGGCCGCGCCCGGCGAGGTGCACCGCCTCGTCCGCGAGCATGCACAGGAAGCGCAGGTCGGTGCCCGCGATGACGTCGGCGCTGTGCTCGGCCGCCTGGAGCAGCGCCATCGCGGGGAACGGGGCGAGGACCAGGGCCGGGACCCGCCACGGCCGCAGCTCGGGCTCGTCGCGCACCGGCTCGGGGCCGAGCTCGGCCGACGGGAGCGGGTGGTCGCCCGCGGTGGGCAGCGACATCGCCAGCTCGACGCGGAACGCGGCGCGCAGCAGCGGCTCGTAGGAGGTGCCGGTGAAGTCGCAGGTCGCGAAGGGGTGGACGTCCGGGGAGGGCTCGTACGGGCCGGTGCGTTCGGCCCACAGGCAGAGCGCACCGCCATGCCAGGTGGCGTGGGCGACGAGCATGGTCCCCGAAGCTACCAGCAGCCTCGGACACCGCCGCGCTTCACGCTTCCTGACAGCCGTCACTCAGACAATTCTCATATTGGTCAAATTCCCCTCTAACTCGATAGATGGAGGCTCCCTCCAGACCACTGTCCCCGTGACGAGGAGGCTCCCGATGGCAGCGAACGGACAGGCGGCGGAAGGAAAGGGCGGGGTGAGCCGCCGAGCGGCGCTCACCGCGATGGGCGGCGCGGGGCTCGGCGCGGTCGGCGCGGTCGGCGCGGTCGCCGGCGGCGCCGCCCTGGCGGACGGCTCGCAGAGCAGGACCGCCGCCCCGGTGGCGGAGGTCTCGGACGGGACGGCCCCGGCCTGCGTGCTGTCCCCGGAGACCACCGAGGGCCCGTACTACCTGGACTACGAGATGGTCCGCCGGGACGTCACCGAGGACCGGCCGGGCGTCCCGATGATCCTGCGGGTCGCGGTCGTGGACACCGGCGCCGGCTGCCGTCCGGTCAAGCGCGCCGCGGTGGACATCTGGCACTGCGACGCGGGCGGCGTCTACTCCGGGTACGAGGGCAACACGCTGCCGGGCGGGCCGCCGCCGTCCGGCACCCCGACGGCCCCGCCCACGGGAACACCGACCGGCCCGCCGCCCGGCGGTGGCGGGCACGCCGAGCCCGACAACGACCTGACGTTCCTGCGCGGCGTCCAGCTCACCAACGGCCACGGCACCGCCGAGATCCGGACGATCTATCCGGGCTGGTACCAGGGACGGGCGCTGCACATCCACGTGAAGGTGCACGTCGGCGGCAGGGTCGACGCGGAGAAGAAGACCTACACGGGCGGGCATGTCAGCCACACCGGGCAGTTCTTCTTCGCCGAGGACATGGCGGAGAAGGTCGCCGCGCTGGAGCCGTACAGGAGCAACACGGTCACCCGGGTGAAGCTGGAGGAGGACGGCATCTACCGGCAGGCGGGTTCGGGCCTGCTGACCGTCCGCCCGGTCCACCGGGGCCGGATCGAGCGCGGGCTGCTCGCCACGATCACGGTCGGCGTGAACCCGTCCGCCACCCCCGGCCCCGCCTGACCGCCCCGCCCCGCCGGCCAGGGCCCGTCTCGAAGTGGCCTCGGCCACGCGCGAACGCGTGAGCTGCCCGGTGTCGCGAAGCCGGAGGCGAGCGACACCGGGCAGATCGCGAAGCGATGCCGCGTTCGCCCAGGCCCGGTCACGTAGCGAGCCGCCAGGCGAGCGATCGGAA
>NZ_JBEZJI010000108.1:0-12473 GCF_040649435.1 Actinomadura sp. NPDC048955 | reverse complement strand
AGGCACTGGCTTTTAACACGCTGTTGAGTTCTCAAGAAACGGACACCCACCGCGCCGGACCCCGCTCTCGCGGCCCCCGGCTCCGGGGCAACCCTTCAATCGTACCCGATCCGTCCTGGTTTAACCAACTTCGGGCGGTTCGGCCTCGTTAGTCCCTTTTGGGCGCAGCGTAGCGCACCCGTCCGGGTCTGTTGAGGTTTCCCCTCGGGGCCGGCCGCCTGTCGGCGTCCCGCTCCCCCGTGGGGCGTGTAGAACATTAGGTCCCGCCGCCAGGACCGTCAAATCAGCCCTGGAGGGGCTTGAATCCGCAGGTCATCTACTGTTTTCAGTCTTCGAACCATGCCCCGTCGGAGGCCGTCGTAACCGCACTGTGACGTGTATCTACCGAAGTTTGCCCTCCTCATGACGACAGCCCGCCCGGAGAGGGTCCGGGCGGGCTGTCGGAAGGCGTTTCAGGAGGCGGTCACCTCGACGCCGCCCACGTTGCGCTTGCCGCGCCGCAGGACGAGGAAGCGCCCCTGGAGCAGGTCGGCCGCGGCCGGCACGGCATCCTCCGACTCGACCTTGGCGTTGTTGAGGTAGGCGCCGCCCTGGGCGATGGCACGGCGAGCCTCCGACTTGCTCTTGCACAGGCCGGACGCCGTCAGAAGGTCCACCACCGACGGCAGCTCTCCCGCGGGCACCTCCGTGCGGGGCACTTCGGAGAGGGCGGCGTGCAGCGTCCGCTCGTCCAGCTCCTCCAGTGACCCCTGCCCGAACAGGGCGCGGGACGCCGCGATGACCCGGGCGGTCTCGTCGGCGCCGTGCACGAGCGTGGTCATCTCCTCGGCGAGCGCCCGCTGCGGGGCCCGCGCGGCCGGACGGTCCGCGCCCTGCTTGGCCAGGTCCTCGATCTCCTCACGTGGTCGGAAGCTGAAGAACTTCAGGAACTTCTCCACGTCCCGGTCGTCGGCGTTGATCCAGAACTGGTAGAAGGCGTACGGCGACGTCAGCTCGGGGTCGAGCCAGTAGGTCTCGCCGCCCGCGGTCTTGCCGAACTTGGACCCGTCCGCCTTGGTCAGCAGCGGCGTGGTCAGCGCGTGCGCGCTTCCCCCCTCCACCCGGCGGATCAGGTCGACGCCCGCGGTGAGGTTGCCCCACTGGTCGCTTCCGCCGGTCTGCAGCCGGCACCCGTGGCGCCGGTACAGCTCGAGGAAGTCCATGGACTGGAGCAGGACGTAGCTGAACTCGGTGTAGCTCATCCCGGTGGAGTCGAGCCGGGCCCTGACCGTCTCGCGGGCGAGCATCCGGTTGACCGGGAAATGCTTGCCGATGTCGCGCAGGAACTCGATGGCCGACATGGGGCCGGTCCAGTCGAGGTTGCTGACCATCGTCGCGGCGGTCGGGCCCTCGTCGAAGTCGAGGAACGCCGACACCTGGCCGCGGACCCGCTCGACCCATCCGGCGACGGTCTCCTCGGAGTTCAGCACGCGTTCGGCGCTCTTGCCGCTCGGGTCGCCGATCAGCCCCGTGGCGCCGCCGACCAGGCCGATCGGCCGGTGCCCGGCCTTCTGGAAGCGGCGCAGCGTCAGGATCTGGATGAGGTTGCCGAGGTGCAGCGAGGGCGCCGTCGGGTCGAATCCGCAATAGAGGGTGACCGGTCCCGCGGCGAGCAGGGCCCGCAGTTCGTCCAGGTCGGTGGACTGCGCGATCAGGCCGCGCCACGCGAGATCGTCCAGGATGTCGGTCACGGTCTCCCTCGTCTCCGGCTTGCTCTTCCGTGTACCCACCAGGCTGCACCGGTGGGCGGGTGTCACGCCAACGATATTCAACGTCCGCCGCGGCGGGGCGGCCGCCGGCCGACCTCGCGGTCGCGTCGGATCAGCCCTCGGCGGTGATCTTCTTGCGCTGCCTCGGGACGTGCGGGCGGTAGGGGGAGACGGTCCGGTCGCCCTCGATCCAGAACCGCCACGGGACCTCCTTCGCGCCGTTGACGCCGGTCCGGGGGCCGTTGCGGATCAGAGCGGGGTCGGCGGGCTCGCCCCTGCGGACCGTCATCGGCCCGCCCGGCGCGCACACGTCCAGGCCGTTCTGCTCGCGTGCGACGCCGAGGGCCTGGCAGAGCCGGGCCGGGCCGCGGGCCAGGTCGCGGACGGTCGAGCGGGGGCGGCGCGCCCTGGCGACGTCCTCCCCCTCGATGATCTCGCCGGCGCGGAGCAGCACCGCCATGGACGTCCCGTCCGGCCCGCACACGAGGTTCAAGCAGAAGTGCATGCCGTAGGTGAAGTAGACGTAGACGTGCCCGGGCGGTCCGAACATGACCTCGTTGCGCGGGGTCCGTCCCCGGTAGGCGTGCGAGGCCGGGTCCAGGGGCCCCGCGTAGGCCTCCACCTCGGTGAGCCGGGCCGCGACCTCCCCCTCCGGGGTGCGGTGGCTGATCACGTGCCCGAGCAGCGCGGGGGCGACCTCCTCCACCGGGCCGTCGAAGAAATCGCGGGGCAGCAACGCTCCGTCCATCGCCTCACCGTGGTCTAGGGGACAGCTTCGCCGGTCGACCAGCCTAGGGGGCGGTCCGCACCGCGGCGGCCGCCCCCGTCGCGCCGGTCAGGCGTCCGAGCCGGCGGCCCAGGCGGCGTGGCCGTTGACCAGGGCGCGCAGCGCGCCCATCTGCTCGCGGACGCGGTCGGGAGCCGTCCCCCCGTAGGCCTTGCGGGACGCGAGGGCGCCCTGCACGTTCAGCACCTCGCGGACGTCGGGCGTCAGGTGCGGCGACACCTTGCCGAGCTCGTCGTCGGTGAGGTCGTCGAAGTCCTTGTCGTTGACCTGGCACCAGACGACGAGGTGCCCGACGACCTCGTGGGCGTCGCGGAACGCCACGCCGCGGCGGACGAGCAGTTCGGCGAGGTCGGTGGCGAGCGCGAAGCCGTCCGGGGCGAGGGCCTCCAGCCGCTCGGTGTTGACCCGCATGGTCGCGATGAGCCCGGACATGGCGGGCAGCACGAGCAGCAGCGTCTCGACGGCGTCGAACGCGCCCTCCTTGTCCTCCTGGAGGTCGCGGTTGTAGGTGAGCGGGAGGCCCTTGAGGGTGGTGAGCAGGCCGACGAGGTGCCCGATGAGGCGGCCGGCCTTGCCGCGCGCCAGCTCGGCGACGTCGGGGTTCTTCTTCTGCGGCATGATCGACGACCCGGTGGCGTAGGTGTCGTCCATCTCGATCCAGCGGAACTCCTGCGAGGCCCAGAGGCAGACCTCCTCGCCGAGGCGCGACAGGTGCACGCCGATCAGCGCGGCGGCGAAGAGGAACTCGGCGACGAAGTCGCGGTCGGCGACGGCGTCCATGGAGTTGGGCGCGGCGGCGTCGAAGCCGAGCTCGGCTGCCGTGGCCTGCGGGTCCAGCGGCAGGGACGAGCCGGCGAGGGCGCCGGAGCCGAGCGGGGAGACGGCGGCGCGCCGGTCCCAGTCGCGCAGCCGGTCGATGTCGCGGGTGAGCGGCTGGACGTGCGCGAGGAGCTGGTGGGAGAACAGCACGGGCTGGGCGTGCTGCAGGTGGGTCATGCCGGGCGCGGCGACGCCGAGGTTGTGCTCGGCCTGCGCGATCAGCGCGGTCTCCAGCTCGACCAGCCGCGACACGATCTGGCGGACGTGGTCGCGCAGGTACAGGCGCAGGTCGGTGGCGACCTGGTCGTTGCGGCTACGGCCGGCGCGCAGCTTGCCGCCGAGGGCGCCGAGGCGCTCCAGCAGGCCCCGCTCCAGGGCGGTGTGGACGTCCTCGTCGGCGACCGTGGGGCGGAACTCGCCGCCGCGGCACGCCTCCTCCAGGTCGTCGAGAGCACCGATCATGCGCTCGAGCTCGTCATCGGTGAGCAGGCCCGCCCGGTTGAGGACGCGGGCGTGCGCGCGCGATCCCATCAGGTCGTAGGGGGCGAGCCGCCAGTCGAACTGGACGCTCACCGAGAGCCTCGCGAGCGCGTCCGACGGGCCGCCTTCGAACCGGCCGCCCCACAGCCGCGTCGGTGCCTTGGTCACGGAGAATCCTCTTCTTCCCACCACTGGTCGTTCGGTCAACTGCCATCTCACCACGCCGCCCCCTGCCGAGTACGGCACGGACGCACCCGCACGGGCGCCGCGGCGCCGGCGTCCGCAACAGCGTACGGCGTATCCGCCGCGCCCCGCGGGTCAGGAGGCGGGGTCGGGGCCGTCCGGCGGCCCCTGGGTTCGTCGCTCGCGCGTGCCGGTCAGCCGCAGCAGCGCCTGGGCGACGTCCTCCCCGCCGAGCGGGTCGCGGGCGATGACCAGGATCGAGTCGTCGCCCGCGACGGTGCCGAGGATGGACGGCCATTCGGCGTGGTCGATCGCCGAGGCCAGGTACTGGGCGGCGCCCGGCGGGGTCCGCACCATGACCAGGTTCGCGGACGCCTCGGCCGAGACGAGCAGTTCGGCGGCGAGCCGGGAGAGCCGCCCGGTGAAGGTCTCGGCGGCGCCGGTGCGGGCGCGGCGGATCCGCTCGCCGCCCTCGCCGGGGACGGCGTAGATCAGGCTGTCGTCGTCGGCGCGCAGCTTCACCGCGCCGATCTCGACCAGGTCGCGGGAGAGCGTGGCCTGGGTGACCTCGACGCCCTCGTCGCCGAGGAGCTTGGCGAGCTCGCCCTGCGAGTGCACGGGGTGCCGGGTCAGCAGGTCGATCACCCGGGCGTGCCGCGCGGCCTTGGTCATGGGGGTGGTCACCGGGCGCGCTCCAGGAGCCACACGAGCAGCGCCTTCTGCGCGTGCAGCCGGTTCTCGGCCTCGTCCCACACGCGGCTGCGCGGGCCGTCGAGGACGGAGGCGGCGATCTCCTTGCCGCGGTAGGCGGGCAGGCAGTGCAGGACGATCGCCTCGGGATCGGCGAGGGCGAGCAGGTCCTCGTCCACCGAGTACGGCTCGTACAGCGAGGTGTCCTTGCCGTCCTGGCCCATCGACACCCACGTGTCGGTGGCGAGGACGTCGGCTCCGGCGGCGGCCTCGGCGGCGTCGGCGGTGACCGTCACGGACCCGCCGGTCGCGGCCGCGATCTTCTTCGCGCGCTCGACGATCGCGGGGGCGGGCGGCTGGGAGGCGGGCGCGCCGACGCGGACGTGCATCCCCGCGGTGGCGCAGCCCAGCAGGTAGGAGTGCGCCATGTTGTTGGCGCCGTCGCCGAAGTAGGCGAGGGTGACGCCGGCGAGGCCGCTCTTCTCCTCCCGGACGGTCTGCAGGTCGGCGAGGATCTGGCAGGGATGGAACTCGTCGGTGAGCGCGTTCACGACCGGGACCGCGGTGCCGGCGGCCATCTCCTCGATGCGCTCCTGCCCGCCCGTCCGCCACACGATGGCGCTGACCTGGCGTTCGAGGACGCGGGCGGTGTCGGCGATGGTCTCGCCGCGGCCGAGCTGGCTCGTGCCCGCGTCCATCACCAGGGGGTTGCCGCCGAGCTCGGCGATGCCGGCGGCGAACGACAGCCGGGTCCGGGTGGACGGCTTGTCGAACAGCACGGCCACCGAGCGGGGGCCCTCCAGCGGCCGGTGGCCGAAGCGGTCCTTCTTCACCTGCGCGGCGAGGTCGAGGACCTCGGCCTGCTCGCCGGGGCTGAGATCGTCGTCCCGCAGAAAGTGCCTGGTCACGTTCAGTTCTCCTGCTCGGGGGAGGCGGCGTCGAGGATACCGGGGAACGCCTCGGCGAACGAGCCCGCCTGCTCGGCGGTGAGGATCAGCGGCGGAGCGATGCGCACCGCGTCCGGCTGGACCGCGTTGACGAGGAACCCGGCGTCGCGTGCGGCGGCCTCCAGGGCGGCCGCGTGCGGCCCGGTCAGCACGGCCGCCCGCCACAGCCCGCGGCCCCGCACGCCCGCGAACAGCGGATGGTCGACGGCGTCGAGCCCGGCGGCCAGGGTCTCCCCCACGGCGGCGGCGTTGGCGAGCAGTCCGTCCTTATCGATGGTGGTGAGGACGGCGAGGGCGGCGGCCGCGGCGATTGGGTTGCCGCCGAACGTGCTGCCGTGGTCGCCCTTGGCGAACAGGTCGCCGTGCGGCCCGAAGGCGACGCACGCCCCGATCGGCAGGCCGCCGCCGAGGCCCTTGGCGAGGGTGAGGACGTCGGGTTTGGCGTTCTCGTGCTCGAACGCGAACCAGGTGCCAGTGCGGCCGATCGCGGACTGGATCTCGTCGGCGACGAACAGCGCGCCCGCCGCGTCGCAGATCCGGCGGACGGCGGCGAAGTACCCGTCCGGCGGCGGGACGACCCCGGCCTCGCCCTGCGTGGGCTCCAGGAACACCGCCGCGCAGTCCTCGTCCACCGCGGCGTCGAGCGCGGCCGCGTCCCCGTACGGGACGAACCGGACGTCGATCGCGAACGGCCCGAACGGCTCCCGGATCGCGGCCTTGCCCGTGAGGCTCAGCGCGCCGAGCGTCCGGCCGTGGAAGCCGTTCTCGGCCGCGACGAAGTACGGCCGCCCGTTGCTCTTCCCGTACTTGAGGGCGAGCTTGAGCGCGCACTCGTTCGCCTCGGTGCCGCTGTTGGCGAGGAAGACCCTCCCGTCGCCGCCCAGCAGTTCCCGCAGCCGCTCGGCGAGCAGCACCTCCGGCTCGTTCAGGAACAGGTTGGAGGTGTGCGCGATGGTCGCCGCCTGGGACGACACCGCCTCGACGAGCGCGGGGTGGGCGTGCCCGAGCGAGCTGACCGCGATCCCCGCGATGAGGTCGAGGTACTCGCGGCCGGCGGTGTCCCACACCCGGCAGCCCTCGCCGCGCGCGAGCGCCACGGGCGGGACGCCGTAGTTCGGCATGAACGCCGCCTCGAACCGCTCCCTGAGATCGCTCATTTCTCCTCCGCCCCGGCGTCGCCCGGGAGGCTGGGCAGCACCATCGTTCCGATCCCCTCGTCCGTGAAGATCTCCAGCAGCAGCGAGTGCAGGACCCGGCCGTCCAGGACGTGCGCCTGCGGGACGCCGCCGCGCACGGCGGCCAGGCAGGCCTCCATCTTGGGCACCATCCCGGCCGACAGGTCCGGCAGCAGGACGGCCAGCTCGTCGGCGGTGAGCCGGTCGATGACGTCGTCGCTGTCCGGCCAGTCCGCGTACAGGCCCTCGACGTCGGTGAGGACGACGAGCTTCGCCGCGTCCAGCGCGACGGCCAGCGCGGCGGCCGCGGTGTCGGCGTTGACGTTGAAGACCTCGCCGTCGTCGCCGCGCGCGACACTGGAGATCACCGGGATGCGGCCGTCGTCCAGCAGCGCCCGCACGGCCCCGACCTGCACCTCGACGATCTCGCCGACCTGGCCGATGTCGACCGGCGCGCCGTCCACGACCGCGTGCTTGCGCTCGGCGGTGAACAGGTTCGCGTCCTCGCCGGACATGCCGAGTGCGAACGGGCCGTGCCGGTTGATCAGGCCGACGACGTCGCGCTGGACCTGCCCGGTCAGCACCATCCGGACGACCTCCATGGCCTCCGGGGTGGTGACCCGCAGCCCGGCGGTGAACGTCGAGTCGATGCCGTTGCGGGCCAGCGCGGCGTTGATCTGCGGGCCGCCGCCGTGCACGACCACCGGCCGCAGCCCGGCGTAGCGCAGGAACACCACGTCCTCGGCGAAGGAGTGCCGCAGCCGCTCGTCGGTCATCGCGTGCCCGCCGTACTTGATCACGACGGTCTTGCCGTGGAAGCGCTCCAGCCACGGCAGCGCCTTGATCAGGGTCTCGGCCTTGCCCATGACGCCCATCCGGTTCTTGCGCATCTGCGCGCCCGGGGTGACGGCGGTCATGTGGCGTACGCCGAGTTCTCGTGGACGTAGTCGGCCGTGAGGTCGGTGGTCCAGACGGTGGCGCTGTGCGGGCCGGCGGACAGGTCGACGGTGATCGTCACGTCGCGGAGGCGCAGGTCGACCTTGTCGCGGTCGTCGCCGAACGACCCGTTCCGGCACACCCACACGCCGTTGATGGCGACGTTGAGGTGGTCGGGCTCGAACACCGCGTCGGTGGTGCCGACGGCCGACAGCACCCGGCCCCAGTTGGGGTCCTCGCCGTGGATGGCGCACTTGAGCAGGTTGTTGCGGGCGACGGAGCGGCCGACCGTGACCGCGTCGTCCTCGGAGGCGGCGCCGACCACCTCGATCGCGATGGCCTTGGACGCGCCCTCGGCGTCGACGAGGAGCTGCCGGGTGAGGTCGGCGCACACCTCGGTGAGCAGCGCGGTGAACTCCTCCTCGTCCGGGACGACCTCGGCGGCGCCCGAGGCGAGCAGCAGCACGGTGTCGTTGGTGGACATGCACCCGTCGGCGTCGAGCCGGTCGAGGGTGACGCCGGTGGCCGCGCGCAGGGCTCGGTCGAGGGCGTCCGCGGAAAGGTCGGCGTCGGTGGTGACGACGCAGAGCATGGTGGCCAGGGACGGGGCGAGCATGCCCGCGCCCTTCGCCATCGCGCCGATCATGTAGCCGCCGGCGCCCTGCCGGAAGGAGATCTTGGCGACGGTGTCGGTGGTGCGGATCGCGTCGGCGGCGGCGAGCCCGCCGTCCCCGCGCGACAGCTCGGCGGCGGCCTTGTCGACGCCGGTCAGCAGCAGGTCCATCGGCAGCCGCTCGCCGATCAGCCCGGTGGAGCAGACGGCGATCTCGCCCGCCGAGTCCTCCAGCAGCTCGGCGGCCTTCTCGGCGGTGGCGTGGGTGTCCTGGAAGCCGGGGGCGCCGGTGCAGGCGTTGGCGCCGCCCGCGTTCAGCACGACGGCGCGGACGCGGGCGCCCTTGAGGACCTGCTCGGACCACAGGACCGGAGCGGCCCGCACGCGGTTGCGGGTGAAGACGCCGGCGGCCGCGCGGGACGGCCCGTCGTTGACGACGAGGGCCAGGTCGCGGTTGCCGCTGTCCTTCAGCCCGGCGACGACGCCGGCGGCGCGGAAACCCCGGGGGGCGGTGACGCTCAAGGGGACACTCCGATCGTGGTCAGGCCGAGTTCTTCCGGGAGGCCGAGGGCGAGGTTGGCGCTCTGCACCGCGCCGCCCGCGGTGCCCTTGGTGAGGTTGTCGACGGCGGCGACCACGACGAGGCGGCCCGCCGCCTCGTCGAGCGCGGTCTGGACGAGGACCGTGTTCGCGCCGAGGGTCATGGACGTGGCGGGCCACTGCCCCTCCGGCAGCAGCCCGAGGAACGGCTCGCCCTCATACGCCTCCTCGTAGACGGCGCGCAGCGAGGCCGCGGTGACACCGGGGCGCGCCTTGGCCGTGCAGGTGGCGAGGATGCCGCGGCTCATCGGCGCGAGCGTCGGGGTGAAGGAGACCGTGACCGGCTCCCCCGCCGCCGCGCTGAGGTTCTGGATCATCTCGGGCGTATGCCTATGCGTGCCGCCGACGGCGTAGGCGGACACCGAGCCCATCACCTCGCTGCCCAGCAGGTGCGGTTTGAGGGCCCGCCCGGCGCCGGAGGTCCCCGACGCCGCGACCACGACGACGTCGGGCTCGGCGAGGCCCGCGGCGAGCGCGGGGAACATCGCGAGCGAGACGGCCGTGGGGTAGCAGCCGGGGACCGCGACGCGGCTCGCGGAGCGCAGCGCCTCCCGGTGGCCGGGCAGTTCGGGCAGCCCGTAGGGCCACGTGCCCGCGTGCGGGGTGCCGTAGAACCTCTCCCAGTCGCCGGGGTCGGCCAGCCGGTGGTCGGCGCCGCAGTCGATGACCAGGACGTCCTCGCCCAGCTGCTCGGCGAGCGGCCCGGACCGGCCGTGCGGCAGGGCCAGGAACACCACGTCGTGGCCGGAAAGCGTGCCGGGGGTGGTCTCCTCCAGGACGCGTCCGGCCAGGGATCGCAGGTGGGGCTGGTGCGCGCCGAGCTCGGCGCCCGCGTTGGAGCCCGCCGTCAGCGCGCCGATCTCGAACTCTGGATGTCCCGCCAGGATGCGCAGCACCTCGCCGCCCGCGTAACCGCTGGCGCCGGCGACCGCCGTCCGGATTCCCATGTCCACTCTGCCCTTCGCTCTGTCAAGCAAGAGTATGCATGAGGCTGGATTCCTATTCAACGACGGGTTACGTCTTTCACACCGCTGAGACAAGCGCCACAGCCCAAAGTACTTAGGTGTCTAATGATTTGCCACCTAAACATCAGTGCCCTAACATCCCTCGCATGGAGAACCACGGTCTCGGCGACCTGAAGATCTTCGGGCCCATCGAGGAGTGGCGGATCGGCCAGCTCTTCGGTGTCGCGTCCCGGCTCTCGGGCCCGATCGTCTGGCGCATCATCGAGCGGCACGGCATCAGCCCGGCGGGCTTCTTCCTGCTCCGCCTGCTCGTCGCCGAGGACGGCCTGCGCCCCGGCGAGGTCGCCAAGCGCCTGATGGTGACCCCCGCCACGGTCACCTCGGTCGTCGACACCCTGGAACGCAACGGGCACGTGCGGCGCGAGCGCTCCTACCGGGACCGGCGCGGCGTGATGCTGCTCATCACCGACTCCGGGCGGCGGTTCCTGGCCGAGAAGTCCGGTCCCATCGGCCGCGACCTCACCCGCCTCTACGACGTCGTCGACGAGGACGACGAGGCCGCCGTGCGCCGGTTCCTGCTCAAGTTGATCCGCAAGTTCGAGAACTACTCCCCCGACGGGGAAGCGAAGGGAGACGGCGCGTGACTCATCCCCCCGAAACCGCCGTTCGCACGGTCGGTCTGGAGAAGACCTATCCCGCGTCCGGTCCGCGTCCCGCGGTGCCCGCCGTCCAGGGCATCGACCTGGACGTCCCGCGCGGCGAGTTCTTCGGCCTGCTCGGCCCGAACGGCGCCGGCAAGTCGACCACCATCGGCATGCTCACCACGCTTGTCGTCCCGACCGGCGGCACCGCCAGCGTGTCCGGCCTGGACGTCGTCCGGGACGCCGTCGAGATCAAGCGCCGCATCGGCGTCGTCTCGCAGAACAACACCCTCGACAGCGACCTCACCGTCGCCGAGAACCTGGAGTTCCGCGGCCGGTACTTCGGGCTCGGCGCGCGGGACGCCCGCAAGCGCGCCGCCGATCTGCTGGAGCTGTTCGGGCTCACCGAGCAGCGCGGCGGCAACCCGTTCGAGATCTCCGGCGGGCAGGCCAAGCGCGTGATGATCTGCCGTGCCCTCATGCACGGCCCCGAGGTGCTGTTCCTGGACGAGCCGACCGCCGGGCTCGACCCGCAGACCCGCACCAACCTCTGGGAGGTGCTGCGGGGGCTCCAGGCGGGCGGGCAGACGATCCTGCTCACCACCCACTACATGGAGGAGGCCGAGGCGCTCTGCGACCGGGTCGCGGTCGTCGACCACGGCAAGATCCTCGCCAGCGGCACGGTGGACCAGCTCAAGTCCAGCGCCGGCGCCGACACCGTCATCACCGTGGCCTACGACTCCCCCGCCCCGGACGGGATCAAGGCCCTCGGCGACCGGGAGGGCATCAGCAAGGTCGAGATCAACGACGGCCAGGTGCGCGTGTTCGCCGCCGAGCCCGACGGCATCCTCGGCGAGCTCGTCACGATCGGCTCGGCCGCCGGCGTCGGCGTCACCGACGCCACCCAGCTGCGCCCGAGCCTGGAGACCGTCTTCCTCACCCTCACCGGAAGGGATTATCGCGAATGACCGCGACCGCCGCTCCCACCGTCCTGGCGCCGCCTCCCCCGGCGCGGGCCACCGTCCCCCGCACCTTCGCCGCGATGATGGCGCGCGAGGCGCGGGTCATGCGCAAGAACTTCCTGGCGACGTTCACCCGGGTGCTGGTGCAGCCGGTCATGTTCGTGTTCGTGTTCGCCTACGTGCTGCCGAAGCTCGGCGGCGGCGCCATGGCGGGCGGGCCTGGCGGGCCGACGTTCTCCACCATCCTGCTGCCCGGGCTCGTCGGTTCCTCGATCATCATGCAGGCGATGATGGCGGTGATCTTCCCGCTGATGATGGAGCTGAGCTGGCAGAAGTCGATCACCGACCGGGCGCTGGCGCCGGTCCCGGTGCCGCTGCTGGCCGTCCAGAAGATCATCGCGGCGGCGGTGCAGGGCCTGATCGGCGGGCTGCTGGTGTTCCCCGCCGTGCTGTTCATCCACGCCGACGGCCAGTCGCCCGAAGTGCACGTGGACAACTGGCCGGTGCTGATCGCGGTGATGGTGGTCGGGGCGCTGATGTCGGCGTCCGGCGGGCTGCTGCTCGGCACGCTGATGAACCCGCAGAAGGTCCAGATGCTGTTCGCCATGGTCCTGCTGCCCATGACGATGCTCGGCTGCGTCTACTACCCCTGGTCGGCGCTGGACAACATCCGCTGGCTGCAGATCGCCAGCCTGTTCAACCCGCTGGTGTACGTGAGCGAGGGGCTGCGCAGCGCGCTCACCCCCGAGATCCCGCACATGCCGGTGTGGGCGTTCATGCTCGCCATCGTCGGCGGCACGGTCCTGCTGACCTGGGCGGCGACCCGCACCTTCACCAAGCGCGTGCTGACCTGACGGCGGCGAGGCGGCCCCCGCGCGGAACGGTCCGCGCGGGGGGCGCCGCCCAACCGAAAACGGGCGATAGGGA
>NZ_JBEZJI010000107.1:0-13163 GCF_040649435.1 Actinomadura sp. NPDC048955 | reverse complement strand
CGCCGTGAGCCCCGCCCGCCGCGGGCGGCGGCCGGGGCGGGCGGTCACCGGCGGCCGCGGCGACGCGGCCGCCAGTTCGCGCCGCCCCCGGTGCCGACGCCGCCGAGGTGCAGGGCGATCAGCAGCAGGCCGAGGACGGTCAGGGTGCTGTTGTTGATGGCGTCCGAGGAGATGTCGGCCAGGTCGAACAGCAGGGCAAGTGCGAAGACGATCGCGGCGACGATCGCGAGCATGTCGGCCTCCGTGGGGGTCGGGGGCCCACCGCGGGCCCCTCGGCTGCCTACCGGATCTCCTCCAGCCCGCCCCCGAAACCGCGCCCCCTTTCCGGCCGTCCGATAATCGGATTTCCGACCATAAGGACGTTCGTGCCGGTCAGCGGCCGGTCACGCGGCGTCGCGACGTGCAGTCGTGCGGAGAAAGGCCGTGCTTCCGGCACCGCGTCGGGCTCCCCCTGCCTACGGCCCGCCGGGAACGTCCGGCCCGCCGCCCAGCGCGGCGCGGGCGCGCTCGGTCATGCGGACGACCTCGCGCCGCACCTGCGGGCGCTCGGTGAGCCGCTCGCCGAAGGGGATCCGGACCGGGTGCTCTACGCCGCCGTCGGCGACGGCGAACTCGATGCCCTCCGCGTCCAGGCCCGTCATCCTGGCAGCGGTCGCGCCGGGGCGCCCGCCGAGCGCGCGGCAGATCGTCAGGCAGTCGGCGGCGTGGTCCTCGTTCATGTGCCGTGCGATCTGCCGCACGACGTCGTCGGTGAAGGGGCCCGCGTCAGGCATGCGACGGTCCTCTCGGGTCGGAGCCGGGACGGTCAGGCCCTTGTAGACCTGGAGGGCGTTGCCGGCGAGGACGAGCGCGAGGGTCTCCTCGTCCAGGCCGAGGGCGGCGATGGCGCGGGCATTGCGGGCGATGCCGGGCACGCCGGGCCAATCGGTGCCGAAGACGAACTTGCGGGCCAGGCGCCCCAGGTCGTGCCGGGCGTAGTACTCGGGGAGCCGGCGGGGCGGCAGCCCGGACAGCTCGATCCACACCTCCTCGCGGGACAGCGCGAGGAACGCGGCGGCGTCGTACCACCATCCGCGCCCGCCGTGGGCGAGGACGAACGTCAGCCCGGGGAACAGCCGCAGCACGTCGTCGACCGCGGCCGGGTCGGCGTGCCGGTTGACCGAGCCGGGGAACGAGCTGGTCCCGCAGTGCACGACGACCGGGACGCCCGCGTCGCGGCACACCTGGTAGGCGGGGTAGAGCTCGGGGTCGGCGACGCTGAACCCGCCGTGCACCGGGTGCAGCTTGAGCGCGACGGCGCCGAGACCGAGCTGCCGCTCGACCTCGGCGCCGACCGGGTAGTGCAGGTGCGGGTTGACGTTGGCGATCGGCTTGAAGCGCCGCGGGTTGTGCTCCAGGAGCGGACGCAGGTCCTCGATGGGCTGCGTGCCGGTGGTCCGCGGGCTGTACTCGCACAGCAGCAGGGCGACGTCGACGCCCTCGCCCTCGAAGTAGGCGTCCACCCGCTCGGGCACGAGCGCGCCGTCCTCGTCGTAGAGGTCCTGCCAGGGGTGGGAGGAGCCGAACTCCTCCGCCCAGCGCCGCCAGGCCGGGCGGAGCGTGGGCAGCCGGGCGGCGTGCACGTGCGCGTCGATCAGCGGGCGTCCGTCGAGCATGCGGCGGAGCCTACCCGGCGCCCCGTCAAGCGACGTCGGCGGTGTCCTGCTCCTCCAGCCAGGCGACGATGCCCTCCACGGCGGAGCGGCAGCTTCCGCAACCGGTGCTCGCCCGGGTGGCGCTCGCGACGTCCTCGGCCGTGCGGGCGCCGCGCTGCCAGCAGGCGCGGATCTGGCCCTTGCTGACGTTGTTGCACTGGCAGACGGTCGCCGCGTCCGGCATCCGCACCGGCGACTCGGCCTCGGGCGCCGCGCCGACGCCGGGGAACAGCAGGCCGAGCCGCTCGACGGGCAGCGGCGAGGCCCGGTCGTAGAGCTGGGTGAGCGTCCCGGCGGTGGAGGTCTCGCCGAGCAGGATCGCTCCGATCAGCCGCCCGTCCCGGATCACGGCCTTCTTGTAGGTGCCGCGCGCGGCGTCGGTGAACCGGACGACCTCGACGTCCTCGTCGTCGTCGCCGAAGTGCGTCTCGCCCATCGACGCCAGCTCGATCCCGGCGGCCTTGAGCCGGGTGATCTGGCGGGCGCCGGTGAACCGCGCCGCGGGGTCGGTGCCGGCGAGCAGCCCCGCCAGCACGGCCGCCTGCTCCCACGCGGGCGCCACCAGCCCGTACACCTCGTCGCGGTGCTCGGAGCACTCGCCAATGGCGCGGACGGACGGGTCGGTGACCGACCGCAGCTCGTCGTCGACGATCACGGCCCGGCCGACGGCCAGGCCCGCGTCCCGGGCGAGGCCCACCTCCGGCCGGACCCCGCAGGACAGGACGACCAGGTCGGCGCCGACGACCTCGGTCCCCCCGCCGGGCAGGGCCAGCTCGACGCCGGTCACCGCGCCGCCCGCGGTGCGCAGCCCCGTGACGGCGGCCTGCAGCCGGGTGCCGATGCCGAGGGCCGCCAGCGTGCGGGCCAGGACCTTCCCCGCGGCGGGGTCGAGCTGGCGCTCCATCAGGTGCCCGGCCAGGTGCAGGACGGTCACCTCCAGGCCGCGGCCCATGAGCCCGCGCGCGGCCTCGATGCCGAGCAGGCCGCCGCCCACCACCACCGCGCGGCGCGCCGAGTCGGCGAGGGCGGAGATGCGGCCGCAGTCCTCCAGCGTGCGGAACACCTCCGCGCCGTCCGGCAGGCCGTCCTCCAGGCCCGGCATCGGCGGGACGAAGGCGGTGCTGCCGGTCGCGAGGACGAGCGTGCCGTAGGGGGTGACCGTGCCGTCGGAGGCGTGCACGGCCCGCGCCGCGCGGTCGATGCGGGTGACCTGGACGCCGAGCCGGGCGTCCACGCCGTGGGAGGCGTACCAGGCGGCGTCGACCAGGCTGATGTGGTCGGGCCGAGTCTTCCCGGCGAGGACGTTCGACAGGAGGATCCGGTTGTAGGGGCGCTGCGCCTCCGCGCCGAACACCGTCACCGGCGTCGCGGCGTCCCGGGAGCGCAGCTCGTCCACGAACCGCGCGCCGGCCATGCCGTTGCCGACGACGACCACGCCCGCCGCGTCCGCCGCGCTCATCGCTTCACCTCCAGGGGGAGGGGCTTGATCTGGTCGCGCTCGACCTCGAAGGCGATGCTCGGGTCGGGGGTCTGCGGCGCGTTGACGAACGAGACGAACCGGCGGAGCCGCTCGGGGTCCTCCAGGGTGTCGCGCCACTCGTCGGAGTAGGACGCGACGTGGCGGGCCATGGCCTCGTCGAGGTCGGCGCAGATGCCGAGCCGGTCGTCCACGATGACCTCGCGCAGGTAGTCCAGGCCGCCGTCGAGGGACTCCAGCCAGCTCGCGGTGCGCTGCAGCCGGTCGGCGGTGCGGATGTAGAACATCAGGAACCGGTCGATGCAGGTGATCAGTTCGTCGTCGGTGAGGTCGGTGGCGAACAGGTCGGCGTGCCGGGGCCGCATGCCGCCGTTCCCGGCGAGGTAGAGGTTCCAGCCGTTCTCGGTGGCGATGACGCCGAAGTCCTTGCTCTGCGCCTCGGCGCACTCGCGGGCGCAGCCGGACACGGCCGACTTCAGCTTGTGCGGGGCGCGCAGCCCCCGGTAGCGCATCTCCAGCCGGATCGCCATCGCGGCCGAGTCCTGGACGCCGTAGCGGCACCAGGTGGACCCGACGCACGACTTCACCGTGCGCAGCGCCTTGCCGTAGGCGTGGCCGGACTCGAACCCGGCCTCGACGAGCCGCCGCCAGATCTCCGGCAGCTGCTCCACGCGGGCACCGAACAGGTCGATGCGCTGACCGCCGGTGATCTTGGTGTAGAGGCCGAAGTCGCGCGCCACCTCACCGATCACGATGAGCCGCTCGGGGGTGATCTCCCCGCCGGGGACGCGCGGGACCACCGAGTAGGTGCCGTTCTTCTGCAGGTTGGCCAGGAAGTGGTCGTTGGTGTCCTGCAGCGCCGCCTGCTCGCCCTCCAGGATGTGGCCGTTGCCGAGGCTGGCGAGGATGGAGGCGACCGCGGGCTTGCAGATGTCGCAGCCGCGGCCCGTCCCGTGCTCCTGGACGAGCTGGGTGAAGCTCGCGACCCGCCCGGCCCGGACGATGTCGAACAGCTCGGCGCGGCTGTAGTCGAAGTGCTCGCAGATCGCCGTACTGACCTCGATCCCGGCGGCGGTCAGCTCGGCGTCCAGGATCCGCTTCACCAGCGGGACGCAACTGCCACAGCTCGTCCCGGCCCGGGTGCGGTCCTTCACACCGGCCACGTCGGTCAGGGAGCACTCGGCGACCGCGCAGCGGATCCCCTCGGCGGTGACGTTGTTGCAGGAGCAGATGACCGTCGCCCCGGGCAGGTCGCCGCCCGCCGCCTCCGTCCCGCCGAACAGCATCTGCTCGGGCGCGCCCGGCAGGCCGCCGCCGACGTGGGCGCGGAGCGTGCCGTAGGACTCGGCGTCGCCGACGAGGACGCCGCCGAGCAGGGTCCGCGCGTCGTCGCTGACGACGAGCCGCTTGTAGACGCCGGCGACGGGGTCGGTGTAGGTGACGCCGAGCGCGCCCTGATCGGTCCCGGCGAACGGGTCGCCGAAGCTGGCGACGTCGACGCCCATCAGCTTGAGCTTGGTCGACATGTCCGCGCCCTCGAACACCGCCGTGCTCGCCGGGGACAGCAGCCGGTCGGCGACCACCTCGGCCATCGAGAAGCACGGCCCGACCAGCCCGTACACCATGCCGCCGACCTGGGCGCACTCGCCGATCGCGAAGACGGCGGGGTCCTCGGTGCGGCAGGAGGCGTCCACCACGATCCCGCCGCGCTCCCCCACCGGCAGGCCGCAGCCGCGGGCCAGCTCGTCGCGCGGGCGGATCCCGGCGGAGAACACCACGACCTCGGCGTCGAGGAACGTGCCGTCCGCCAGCACGAGGCGGCGGACGGAGCCGTCCTCCCCCGCCTCCAGGGCGCGCATCGGCGTGCCCGCGTGCACCGCCATGCCGAGCGCCTCGATGTGGCGGCGCAGCATCGCGCCGCCGCCCTCGTCGAGCTGGCGCGGCATCAGCCACGGCGCCACCTCCACGACGCCGCTGCGCAGGCCGAGGCCCTGGATCGCGCGGGCCGCCTCCAGGCCGAGCAGGCCGCCGCCGACGACGGCGCCGGTGGCCCTGCCCCGCGCGTACGCGCGGATCGCGTCCAGGTCGTCGATCGTGCGGTAGACGAAGACGCCCGGCAGGTCCGCGCCCTCGACCGGCGGGACGAACGGCGAGGACCCCGTGGCCAGGACGAGCGCGTCGTAGGGGACGGCGCGCCCCGCCGAGGTGGCGACCGTCCGGTCGGCGCGGTCGATCCCGGTGACCCGTTCCCCCGTCCGCACGGTGACGGCGCCGTCGTGCACCGGGTAGGCGAGGTCGGCGCCCTCCAGGTGCGTCGTCAGCGCCACCCGGTCGTAGGCGGTGCGGGGCTCCTCGCCGATCACCGTGATCGTCCACGTTCCGGCGGCGTCGCGCTCGCGCACCGCCTCCACCAGGCGGTGCGCGGCCGGCCCGTGGCCGGCGACGACCAGGCGCTTGTCCGGTCTGCTGTCGGCTCCCATGGGCCCGATCCTCGGCGGCCCGCATTACCCGCAGGGATCCTCGCCGTCACCCCGGCGTTAAGTGGACCTCACAGCCGGCCCGCCCGCGAGGTTGGGCGGGCCGCCCATGCCGCACCCGCCCCGGTCGTGCACCATGGAAGGGTGACGGAGGCTGTGGAGAACGCGGCGCGGACCGGCCTGCCGATGCTGGCCGACCTCGTCTCGGACGGCGACGTGGTGGTGCTGAGCGGCGCGGGGCTGTCGACGGAGTCGGGCATCCCCGACTACCGCGGGGAGACGGGGCGGCGGCGGCGCGCGGAGCCGATGACCTACCAGGCGTTCACCGGGAGCGATGCGGCGCGGCGCCGCTACTGGGCGCGCAGCCACCTCGGCTGGCGGCACATCGCGCGGGCCCGCCCGAACGCCGGGCACCGCGCGGTCGCCGAGCTGCAGCGGCGCGGCCTGCTGGCCGGGATCATCACCCAGAACGTCGACGGCCTCCAGCAGGCCGCGGGCGCGCGCGAGGTGATCGAGCTGCACGGCGCGCTGGACCGGGTCGTCTGCCTGTCCTGCGGCGAGCGGTCCGCGCGCGAGCGGCTGGACGAGCGGCTGCGCGAGGCCAACCCCGGCTGGACGGCCCGCGCCGAGACGATCAACCCCGACGGCGACGCCGTGCTGCGCGACGAGGCCGTCGAGACGTTCCGGATCGTGGGCTGCGAGCGGTGCGGCGGCGCGCTCAAGCCCGATGTGATCTTCTTCGGGGAGAACGTGCCGCCGGCCCGCGTCGGGGACTGCTACGCGCTGACGGAGCGGGCGGGGGCGCTGCTGGTGCTGGGGTCGTCGCTGACCGTGCTGTCGGGGTACCGGTTCGTCCGGCACGCGGCGCGGCACGGCGTCCCGGTGGCGATCGTCAACCGCGGCGCGACCCGGGGCGATCCGCACGCGCTCGTCACGCTGGACGCCCCGCTCGGCGCGACCCTGGACGCGCTGGTCGCCGAGCTGCCCGCCTGAGCGGGCCCGCCCCGCCCTACCCCCCGCCCAGCAGGGAGGTCGCGGCCGGCGCCGGGGCGTGCGAGTGCCCGGGGTCCCCGGGCGGGGGCGCGCCGGTGGCCTGGGGCGGGTCGGGCAGCATGTCGCCGGTGACGAAGCCGGTGCCCTCCAGCAGCCTCATGTGGGTGCGGACGAACGTCTCGCACTGCTCGGAGAAGTTCCGCACGAGCGTGTTGCGGGTGCTGCCGCGGACGGCGGCGATCGCCGGGTAGATCTGCCCGTGCGCCATCCGCAGCCGGGCGACGGCCGTCCGGTCGTAGTCGTTCCCCGACTTGCCGGTGATCTCCGACATCCAGCTCTGCTGGTCCGGGGTGGGCCGGCTCGGCAGCGCGACGTTCAGCTTCGCGGCGACCGCGCGGTCCAGCGCGTCCAGCCGGACGTGCTGGCGCGCGATCTCGCCGAGGTTGCGGCGGGTCGCGGCCCGCGCGGCGCGGCGCTCGGCCTCCCGGCCGACGGGGATCTCCCACAGCCCCGCCTGACGGACCTTCACGACGAGGTCGCGGTCGGCGGGGCCGAGCGGCCCCCACGGGGTGTCGACGGTGGACTGGGCCGCGGCCTGGGCGTTCGCCTGCGGCGCCACGGCGCCGCCGTCGGCCGCCTGGCGGCCGATCGGCGCGCAGGCGCCGAGCAGCAGGGCCGCGGCGAGGCCGCACGCCGCGGCGGCGACCGGTCGGGGTTCTCGCATCCGCCGCCGCCTTTCGGTCGAGGGGAAGGGGCGTCGATGCGCAGTACGCGCGTCCGGGCGGGAAGGTTCGGCCGGGCGCGGACCGGTTCGGGCCGGGGCTCAGGTCCAGCCGAGCTGGGCCAGGGAGGTGACCGGCGGTTCGCCGCCCGCGTCGGTGAAGGCGCGCAGGGCGTCGACGAGGGCGCGCCGCTGCCCGGCCGGCATCCGGGCCACCACCGCGGCGATGTCGGCGCGGCGGCGGGCGGTCACGTCGTCGACGATGCCGCGCCCGGCCGGGGTGAGCTGGATGCGGACCTCCCGGCCGCTGTCGGGACTGGCCTGGCGGTCCACCAGCCCGGCGGCGGCCAACCGGTCCACCATCCGCATCGCGGTCGAGGGATTGACCTCCAGGAGCCCGGCGAGCGTCACGAGCTTGGCGGGCCCCTGCGAGGACAGCACCACCAGGAGCCGGAACTGCGGCAGCGTGACGGCGCCCTCCACCGCGGCCAGCGAGCGCGCCGAGACCGCCACCAGCAGGCGGGACGCGGTCAGCAGCGCCGAGGTCACCGCGTCGACGCCGTCGTCGTACCGCTCGTTCATGACGACTTTCTACAGGGACCCGTCCCGCGTCCGCGAGCGCCGCCGCGGACCGGGCCGCCACCGGTCACCGGCCGTCCCCGTCCGGGAGGAGGCCGGCGAGGAGTTCGGCGAGATGGCGCGGCCGGGCGGCGGTCCCCGCCTCGATCTGCGTCCGGCAGGAGAACCCGTCTGCGAGGACGGCCGTCCCCGGCTCGGCGTCCCGCACCGCGGGCCACACGCCCTGCTCGGCGATGGCGGCCGACACCTCGTGGTGGCCCGCCTCGAAGCCGAAGTTCCCGGCGAGGCCGCAGCACCCGACGTCGAGCGTCCGCACGTCGACCCCGGCGCGCGCCAGCACGCGCCGGTCGGCGTCGAACCCCATGACGGCGTGCTGGTGGCAGTGCGGCTGGGCGATCGCGCGGACCTTCGGCCGGTCGCGCCCGGCGACGACGTCGTGGGACGCACCCGGCGACGCGCCGCCGGACTCCTCCTGGTGCTCGTCGAGGAGCTCGGCGAGGGTCCGGGTCTGGTCGCGGAGCCGCTTGACGTCGTCCTCCAGCGCGTCGCCCTCCATCAGCTCGGGGGCGTCGGCGCGGAACACCGCGGTGCAGCTCGGCTCCAGCCCGACCACGGGGACGCCGTCGCGCAGCCGCGGCGCGAGGGCCCGGACGGTGCGGCGCAGGACGCGGGCGGCCGTGCCGAGCTGCCCCGTGGAGATCCAGGTCAGGCCGCAGCACAGCGGCACCGGCGGGACCTCGACCCGGTGGCCGGTCGCCTCCAGGACGCGGACCGCGGCCTTGCCGATGTGCGGGTGGAAGTTGTCGGTGAACGTGTCGGGCCACAGCACGACCCGCCGCCCGCCGCCGCGCGGGGGCCGGCGCCTGAACCACTCGGTGAACCGCTCGCCCGCGAAGCGGGGCATGTCGCGGCGCGGGTCGATGCCGCCGATCCGCTTGGCGACCCGGTCCAGGACGGGGGCGTGCAGCGCGGCGTTGGCGGCGCCGGGCGCCAGCGCCGCGATCCGGGCCCACAGCGGCAGCCAGCCCATGGTGTAGTGCTCGGGCGGGCGGATGCGGCCCCGGTAGTGGTGGGAGAGGAACTCGGCCTTGTAGGTGGCCATGTCCACGTTGACGGGACAGTCGCTGCGGCAGCCCTTGCAGGCCAGGCACAGGTCGAGGGCGTCGCGGACGTCCCGCGACCGCCATCCGTCGGTGATGACGGCGGCGCCGCCCGGCCCCGGCACCGCCGGGTTCGGCGTGCCGCCGCCCGGCATCCCGCGCATCATCTCCATCAGCAGCCGGGCCCGGCCCCGGGTGGAGTGCTCCTCCTCCCCCGTCGCCCGGTAGCTCGGGCACATGACGCCGCCCGAGGACGCCCGGCACTTGCCGATCCCGACGCAGCGGGCCGCGGCGTGGGTGAAGCGGTGGTCGTCGTCGGGGAAGGAGAACCGGGTCCGCGGCTCGGCCGGGTCGTAGCCGAGGTGGTCGAGGTTCTCGTCCAGCCGGTACGGGTGGACGATCTTGCCGGGGTTCATCCGGTTCCCCGGGTCGAAGACCGCCTTGAACCGCTCGAACAGCCGGACCACCTCGTCCCCGAACATGATCGGCAGCAGCTCGCCGCGGGCCTGGCCGTCGCCGTGCTCGCCCGACAGCGACCCGCCGTAGTCCGCGACGAGGCGGGCGGCGCGCTCGATGAAGCGCCGGTACCCGCCGGTGCCGCGCTCGTCCTCCAGGTCGAACGGGATGCGGGTGTGCACGCAGCCCTGCCCGAAGTGCCCGTAGAGCGAGACGGGGCCGTAGCCGAACTCGTCGACGAGGGCGCGGAAGTCGCGCAGGTAGCCGCCGAGCCGGTCGGGCGGGACGGCGGCGTCCTCCCAGCCCTCGTGGGTGTCGGGCCGTCCCGGCGGGTAGGCGGTCGCGCCGAGCCCGGCCTCGCGCACCTTCCAGAGCAGCTCCTCCTCGTGCGGGTCGCGCACGAAGGTGCAGCGCGGCGGGTTCGGCCCGTTCTCCAGGTCCTCGATGAGCGGGCGGGCCCTGCCGTCGGCCTCGTCCTTGGTGTCGCCGCCGAAGCGGACCATGAGCCAGCCCGCTCCCTCCGGCATGTCCTCCACCGCGCGGGGCCCGGCGAGATGGTCGCGGCGGGCCAGGTCGAGGAGCCGCTCGTCCATGCCCTCCAGCGCGAGCGGGCGCGAGGGCAGGACGCGCGGCACGGCGTCGCCGGCCTCCGCGATGCCGTCGTAGCCGAGGACGGCGAGCGACTCGAACGCCGGGACCGGCACCAGGCGTATCTCCGCGCGCAGCACGGCGACGAGCGTGCCCTCCGACCCGACGAGGGCGCGTGCCACGTCGAAGCCCTTCTCGGGCAGCAGCGAGTCCAGGTTGTAGCCGGACACGCGGCGCGGGATGTCGGGGTAGCGGGTGCGGATCAGCTCCATGCCGTCGTCGCGCAGGTCGCGCAGCGCGCGGTAGATCTCGGCGCGCCGGCCGCCCTCGGCCTGGATCCGCTCGTACTCCTCCTCGGAGGTCTCCCCGACCCACATCCGCAGCCCGTCGTAGGTCAGCACCTCCAGCCGCAGGACGGAGTCGACCATCTTCCCGTACGCCTGCGCCGACGCGCCGCACGAGTTGTTGCCGATCATCCCGCCGATCGTGCAGGTGTCGTGGGTGGACGGCTTGGGCCCCACCATCAGCCGGTGCCGCGACAGCCGCTCGTTCAGGTCGTCCAGGCACGCGCCGGGCTCGACCACGGCGCGGCGCGCCCGCGGGTCGACCGACACCAGCGCGCGGCAGTACTCGGACCAGTCGACGACCACGGCGTCGTTGACGCACTGCCCGGCCAGGCTCGTCCCGCCGCCGCGGGACAGGACCGGGACGTCGTGCTCGGCGCAGACCCGGACGGCCTCCGCGCCGGCCTCGACCGTCCGCGGCACCACCACCCCGATGGGCGGCTGCTGGTAGTTGGACGAGTCGTGGGAGTAGGCGGCCCGGGAGCCGGGATCGAACCGGACCTCGCCGTCCACCCTCTCGGCGAGCGCGCGCCGCAGCGCGTCCCGCCCGCGGGACGCCGCGCCCGCTCGCCTCTGGTCCTGCCGCGTCCCCTTCGCCGAAACAGCCATGTCAAGACGACTAACCGCCAGGACCCGCTTCAACCGCCCGGCCTGCCGTCCGTCCGGCCCGAGCACCGTCCCGCGGTCAACCGGCGAGGCGCCAGGCGGTCTCCAGCAGCAGGGCGTGCACGAACGCCTGGGGCATGTTGCCGCGCAGCTGCCGCTGCCCGACGTCGTACTCCTCGGAGAACAGGCCGCTGGTCGCGCAGCCCGACCGGGTCCGCTCGAAGGCGGCGAGGGCCCGGGCGGTGTCGCCCTGGCGCTCCTCGGCGAGGGCGAGGAAGAAGCCGCAGAGGATGAAGGCGCCCTCGGCCACGCCGAGCGGCTCGTCCCCGGCCCGGTAGCGGTAGACGAACCCCTCCTCGACGAGGTCCTCGCGCACGGCCCGCAGCGTCGCGGCGGTGCGGGGGTCCTCGCTCGGCAGCGCGCCCCGCAGCGGCGGGATGAGCAGCGCCGCGTCCACGCGGTCGTCGCCGGGCGCGCGCCTCCACCGGCCCCCGGGGGTGAGCGAGGTCCGGGACGTCTCGGCGAGGATGGCGTCGGCGAGCGAGGTCCACCGGGCCGCCTCCGCGGGGCCCGCCAGCGTCCGGGCCGCCTGGCGCAGGCCGGCGACGCAGGTCAGGCGCGAATGCGTCCACAGGTCGTCGTGGATCTCCCAGATCCCCGCCTCGGGCCGGGTCCAGCGGCGCGCGACCGCGCCGGCCGCGACGCGGGCGGCCTCCACCGCCTCCGGGAGCCGGCGGTCGTGCTCGGCGGCGGCCGACAGCAGCAGCAGCGCCTCCCCCAGCGCGTCCAGCTGGAACTGGTCGCCGGCCCTGTTCCCGGCGACCGCCCGGGCGCCCGGGTAGCCGGGCAGGCCGCTGGAGCTCTCGGCCGGCACCTGCCCGCCGGTGACGGTGTAGGCGGGCCTCAGCCGCTCCCCGTCGGCGAGGACGCGGGCGGACACGAACTCCACGGCGGCGCGCAGCAGGCGGGGCGGCCCGCCGTGGAGGGCGACGGCGCGCCCGGCGAAGCACTGGTCGCGGATCCAGGCGTAGCGGTAGTCGAAGTTGCGGCCCTCGTTCGCGCGTTCCGGAAGAGCCGTCGTGGCGGCGGCGACCATCCCGCCGCCGGAAGCGGTGAGGCCCGTCAGGACGGAGTAGGCGAGGCGGGCGTCGCGCGGGGCGAGGGTGTCGCGGCAGTCCGGCACGGCCTCGCGCCAGTCCCGCTCCGTGGCCTCCCACAGCCCCGCGGCGTCCAGCGGGCCGCGGGCCCCGCCCTCGGCGATCTCCAGGACCAGGTCGCGGGTCTCCCCCTCGTCCAGGTCGAAGGCGAGGTCGAGGACGGGCCCGCCGCCGTCGCCGTCCCGCACGACGGCCTCGTCCGCGCCGCGCCAGCGCAGCGACGCGCCGCCGCCGCGGGCCGTCCACTCCGGGCCGTCGCGGCGCAGGTCGCGCATCCGGGGAGCGCCAGGACCGGTGCGGACGTCCAGCAGGGCCCGGACGCGGGAGCGGCCGCGGACGGCCCGGCACCTGCGCAGGATGACCGCGCGGCCGGGCGCCGCCGGCCGCGCGAGGGCCTCGCGGCACTCCAGGATCGCACCGTCGCCGGTCACCCACCGGCTGTGCCAGATGAGCCCGCGGTCCTCGTAGTAGCCGCCCCAGACCCACCGCCCGGGACCGGGCTGGACCACGTAGGCGCCGGGGCCGCCGAGCAGGCCCGCGAAGGCGGGCGGCGAGTCCCAGACCGGGAAGCACATCCACGCGTACTCCCCGTGCGGGCCCACGAGGGCGCCGCGTTCGCCGTCGGCGATGAGGGCGTAGTCGCGGAGGGCCTTCGGGCCGGAGTCCTTTGCTCCGAAGTCGTCCTGCATGCCCTCCCACTACCCGGGGGACCGCCGTTACTCGGAGCCGGGCAGAGGGACGCTCCTTCCGACCGCCCCGCCGGCCCCGGGCCGTCCGGACCGCCTCGCAGACGGCCCAGACTGCCCGAACGACCGGCCAGGGCTGTCTCGAAGTGGCTCCGGCCATGCGCGCGAACGCATGGCCTGGCCGGTGCCGCGAAGCCGGAGGCGAGCGGCACCGGCCAGATCGCGAAGCGATGCCGCAGAACCGAAGAGCGTAGAGGAGCGACAGAGTGGGCATAACAGCGTCTA
>NZ_JBEZJI010000106.1:0-13489 GCF_040649435.1 Actinomadura sp. NPDC048955 | reverse complement strand
ACCGGAACGCCGTCCGCAGACGGTCCCCCGTGGCGCGGGCGGCGAGTTCGGCGATCCCGGCGAGCTCCCGCGAGGCGGGGACGTCGACGCTCATTCTTCTCCTTCGATCGTGGCGGTGAGCAGGTCCAGCAGCCCGTGCCCGTCGTCGACGACGGCGTCGGGACGGCACCGGACCTCGTACGGGACGTCATGGGTGCCCTTGGCCACCATCAGCACGTTCCCGCCGACGCCGGCGCGGTGCCCGCACAGGACGTCCCGGTCGAAGTTGTCGCCGACGTACCACGCGTCCGAGGGCTCGACGCCGAGGGCGCGGGTCGCGATCCAGATCATCTCCGGGTTGGGTTTGCGGATCCCGACCTCGTCGCTGTAGACCTCCAGCGCCAGCTTGCCCGCCAGCCCGGTCGAGGCGGTGTAGTCCCGGTGCACCGCGCCGGACAGCGCGTTGCTGACGACCGCGCAGGGGATGCCGAACCCGGCGGCGGCGTCGAGCAGTTCGGGGATGCCGGGACGGGTGCGGCGCTCCTGCCGCAGCTCGCCCATCCGCTTGCACAGCGGGGTGGCGTGCGCGACGACGAGCTGCCGCGCGGGCGCGGGCCAGTCGGCCGCCACGTAGTCGCCCCAGAACGCGGCGTGGGTCATCTCGCGCGGGGCGTACGGGCGGGACATGGCGTCCTTCCAGCACTTGTCCGCGGCCGCGCCCGCCCTGATGTCGGTCTCGATCGCGGCGGCGTCCAGCTCGCGGGAGCCCGCTCCGGCGAGGGTCGCGTGCACCTCCTTGGCCAGGGCCGCCTGCCAGCCGTCCCGCTTGGACGTCTCGACCAGCACGCCGCCGAAGTCCAGCAGCAGCGCCCGCGGCGGGCGCAGGGACGCGGTCACGAGGCCGCCTTCTGGACGGGCGCGGCGGCGTCGTCCCAGGCGCCCATCCGGGATCCGTCCCCGGCGAACACGTGCAGTCGCTCGGGGCGCGCCCAGCAGTGGAGCCGGTCGCCCGGCGCGGCGTCGGGATCCTCGTGCGTGACGGCGAACAGGTCGGTGTCCATGACGCGCAGCTGCACGGTCCAGCTCGACCCGGTCGGCAGGACGGTCTCGACGACGGCCTCGTCCGCCCAGGCCGTGCCGGGCACCTCGTCCCGCGACCGGGCCAGCCGCAGCGCCTCGGGCCGGACGCCCGCGCACGCCGGCCCGCTCAGTCCGGCGCGTTTCTCCACGTAACGCAGCAGCGACCCGGCGAGCCCCGCGGGCTCCTCACCGAAGGGGACGATGTTCATCGGCGGGCTTCCCACGAACTCGGCGACGAACCGGTTGGCCGGGCGCTCGTACATCTCCATCGGCGGCGCCACCTGCTGGAGCTCTCCCTCCGACATGACGGCGATGTGCGTCGCCATCGTCATGGCCTCCATCTGGTCGTGGGTGACGAACACGACCGTCGCGTCCGTCTCCTCGTGGATGCGCTTCAGCTCCGTCCGCATCTCCAGGCGCAGCCGCGCGTCGAGGTTGGACAGCGGCTCGTCCAGCAGCAGGACGTCGGGGTCCACGGCGAGCATCCGCGCCAGCGCGACGCGCTGCTGCTGGCCGCCGGACAGCTGGGATGGGTACCGGTCCATGCAGTCGGCGACGCGCACCTTCTCCAGGGCCTCCTGCGCGCGGGCCCTGCGGCGCTCCGCCGGCACCCTGCGCATCCGGAGCCCGAACTCGGTGTTGCCGCGGACGGTGAGGTGCGGCCAGAGCGCGTAGTTCTGGAACACCAGGCCCATGTCCCGCTTCTCCGGCGGGACGTAGACGCCGCGCTCGACCGAGTCCAGGACCCGGTCGCCCACGGTGATCTCGCCCCGGGTCGGCTGCTCCAGCCCGGCGATCATGCGCAGGGTGGTGGTCTTGCCGCAGCCGGACGGCCCGAGCAGGCAGGTGAAGGACCCGTCCGGGATGACGAGGTCGAGGTCGCGCACCGCGGCGCGGCCGCCGCCGGTGTAGTTCTTGACCACTCCGCTGAGGGTGATGGCCGGCATGGTCAACCTCCGATGCCCGAGGCCAGGCTGCTCTTGGTGAGCCGCTGGGCCAGGTAGGTCATGGTGAACGAGAGCAGGGCGATGACGAGCACGACGCCGTTGGCGAGCTGGGTGTAGCCGTAGTCGACGAGCCCGATGGACAGGGTGGTGAGCAGCTGCGTCCCGGACGTGGTCAGCATGATGACGATGCTGAGCTCCTTCAGCCCGGAGATGAACGGCAGGACCACGCCGGTGACGAGCGCCCCCCGCTGGATCGGGATGATGATGCGGACCATCCGGGTCGGCCAGCGCGCCCCGCTGATCTGCGCGGCCTCCTCCGGCTCCCGGCCGAGCTGCATCATCGCCGAGATCCCCGACCGGGACGAGTACGGCAGGTGCGTCACCACCATCACCAGGACGAGCAGCGTGATCGTGCCGTAGAGGGCGGGCACCGGGCCGCGCCGGACGGCGAACAGCGACAGGCACGCGGCCGCGAACGCGATGCCGGGCACCAGGTACGGCAGGAACGACACCTGCCGCAGGAACGCCGAGACGCGGCTCCCGGCGCCGCGCACCACCACGTACCCGACGAGGAGTCCGACGAAGCCGCAGACCAGCGAGGCCAGCCCGACGATCCGCACGCTGTTCCAGGCCGCCTCCCACAGCTCGCCTCCGCGCAGCACGCCGTGCGGGAACCCGACCGCGCCCTCGATGTCGGAGCCGAACCAGTACTTCAGCGTGAAGTTGCCGGGGCTGAACACGCCGGGCGTCTTGGTGATCGTGGACAGCAGCAGCGTCAGCACCGGGACGACGACGCTCGCGGCGAACACCGCCATCGCCAGCCCGAACGCGGGCCAGCGCCAGCGGCGCAGATCGCCGCGCCGGTCCATGGCGCCCTTCCCGCCGACCGTGACGAACCGGCGCTGCTCGCGCACCAGCCGGGTGTCGACCACGACGACGAGCACCCCGACCAGCACGATCACGCCGGCCAGCGTCGAGGCGACGCCGGTGCTGCGGTCGCGGATCGCGTGGTACAGGCTCGTGGACAGGACGTTGTAGTCGCTCGGCAGCCCGAGGATGTAGGGGGTGCCGAACGTGCCGAGGACCCGGCCGAGGACGAGCAGCACCGCCGACGAAAGCGCGGGCAGCATCAGCGGCAGCGTGATGCGGCGCAGGACCGTCCGGCCGCCGGCGCCGAGGATGCGCGCCGAGTCCTCCAGTTGCGAGTCGATCCGGCGCAGCGCGTTGCCGAACAGCAGCAGCACGAACGGGTAGTAGTGCAGGCCGAGCGTCACGATGATCGGCACGGGCCCGTAGGCGAGCCAGTCGGGGGTGTGGATCCCGGCGCCCTGCAGATAGCCGACCTGCCCCCCGGACCGCTCGTTCTTGAACAGCGACAGCCACGCCAGCGCGAACGTCCAGGACGGCAGCATGTACGGCACGACCAGCGCGCCGGCCAGGAACGTGCGCCCCGGGACGTTCGTGCGGGTCACGAGCCACGCCATCGACCCGCCCACGACGAGCGCGAACGCGATGACGCCGACCGCGACCGTGAGGGTGTGCAGGAGCGGTTCCCAGAACAGCAGCCGGCTGACCGGGGAGCGGAACACCCGCCACAGGTAGTAGCTCGTCCACGAGCCCGCCCCCTGCCCGGAGCGGGCCTCGTCGCCGTACTGGACGCGGCCCGCGTCGGAGACGACCGAGACGAGCGGGGCGATGACGAGGTAGAGCAGCGCGGCGCTCAGCACGAGGCCGAGCAGCACGGTGGGGTTGCGCAGCAGGACGCGGGACCGGTAGAGCACGCGCCGGCCGCGTGACACGGGCCGTGCGGAGGCGGCGACCGCCATGGGTTCTTCCTCCGGGGTGGAGCCCGGCGGGCCGCTCGTGCGGCCCGCCGGGGGTCGGGCAGTGCTCAGGAGTGGTTGACGCGCCAGAAGTCCTTGATGTCCTGGCGGTTGCGGAAGTCGGCGAGCAGCTTGTCGGAGGCGAACCAGTACAGCTGGGTGTTCCAGTCGGTGAGGCCGGGCGGGTTGTGGGGGCTCACCCCGACCGCGTCGTTGCCGGACACGCCGCCGGAGTGGGCCTCGAGGTCGAAGCCCTCCTTCGACATCGCGAAGTGGACGAACAGCTTGGCGGCGTTGGGGTGCTTGGACTTCGCCGCGATCGTCGCGAACTTGGGGTAGGCGAAGCCCGCCCAGGGGTTCAGGCCCTCGCAGACCTTCATGTCGAAGTTCTTGCCCTCCAGGTCGCGGAACTTGGCGATCGAGAACAGCCCGATCGTCGTCCGGGTCTGGTTGGGCGCGCCGACGGCGGTCGCGACGTCCTCGTCCTCGGTGGTCAGCACCGGGTCGTTCTTCGCGAACCGCTTCACCCACTCGTGGGCGGCGTCGTCCTCGCCGGTCTTGAGCTTGCCCTTGCCGAGCTGCTCGTAGGCCGCCGCGAGCCTGTCGGAGCTCCGCTCCGACAGCTGCGTGAACCACTGGGTGAAGACCTCCTTGCCCAGCGGGTCCTGCAACATGACCTTGCCCTTCCACCGGGGGTCGGTCAGGTCCCAGACGTTCTTCACCGGGCAGCCGCCGGGGTTGAGCCTGGGGTTGTAGGCGAACACGTACGCCTTCGAGATCATCATCAGCGGGTTGCGGTTCTTCTCGGCGATGGTCCCGGCGAGGTCCGGCGGGATCCAGGTGGTGACGATCTTCTGGGGGAGGAGCTGGCCGACGAGCATCGGGCCGTCCTCGAACAGGCTGACGTCGATGGTGACGTTGCCGGCCTGGGCCTCGCGCGTCATCTTCTCCGCGGTCGCGGCGGCCTTGGACTTCTCGCCCTCGGCCTTGATGCCGTACTTCTTCTCGAACGCGGCGGCCATGTCCTTGACGTCGCCGCTGCCGTCGTAGGCGAGGACGCTGCCCTCCTTCTTCGCCGCGGCGATGAGCGCGTTCAGGTCGAAGGACGCGGCGTCCTCGACGGTCACGGTGGGCAGGGGCTGGTCGGCCCCGGCCCGCCCCTCGCTGGACGGCGCGCACGCGCCCAGTGCCGCCGTGGCGAGGGCGGCGGCGACGGCGGCCCCGGCCTGTGCCCGGCGCCCTCTCCTCATGGTGCGGATCATGGTGGGTCCTCTCCTTGCGGGCCCGCAGCCCCGACCTGCGGCTTCATGGTTCGATCAGTGACTGCGCTTGAGCATCGCGTCCGAGAGCGCGTCGGCCGCCTCGCCGAGCCGCCGCCCCACCGCGTCCAGGCGGTCGAGCAGCTCGCGCCGGCGCAGGACGTCGATGTCCAGCGGGCCGGCGAACAGCCGGGTCAGCGCCGCCTGCCGGGTCTCCCGGACCCGGTTGCCGGCCTTGCGCGCGCCGAGCGCCGCGACGGTGACCGCGGCGGGCTCGGCGAGGACCATCCGGACGGCGGTGTCGAGGGAGGTCAGCCCCTCCAGCACGGCGTCCAGCGGCGGGACGGCGAAGCCGAGTCCGGGCGGCCCGAACAGGTCGGCCTCGCGGACGAAGTCGCGGAGGTTGTCCAGGACGTCGTCGACGGAACGGGAGAGCCGGTACAGGTCCTCCCGGTCGATGGGGGTGGCGAGGACGCCGCGCAGCATCGCGGCGAGCGCGGCGCGCTCGGCGTCCCCCGCGTGCTCGATCTCGGCCATCCGGGCGCGGGCCTCCCCGGAGGGCACCCGCCCGGCGGCCATCTCCCGGGCCAGCTCGGCGCCGTCGCGCACGGCGCGGATCTGCCGGGCGACCTGCCCGACGACCCGGTCTCCGGAGCGTCCGCGCAGGTCGTCCCAGACCAGGCGGATGCGGCGGACGGGCCGGACGGCGGCGCTCACAGCGCCCTCACCGCGATGCCGCCGAGCGTCCCTCCGGCGAACGCGAGCGGCAGCGTGAACAGCCACGCGGCCCCGATGCCGACGACGTTCTGCCAGCGCACCCGGGAGGCGCCCTCGCTGGCGGCGACGCCGACGACCCCCGCGGTGACCGACTGCGTCATGCTGACCGGGGCTCCCGCGAGGGAGCTGGCCGCGACCGACGCGGCGGCCGCCGCCTCCGTGGACACCACGTGCAGCGGCCTGGCCAGCACGAGCCCGCGCCCCAGCCGCTCGCCCACCCGGTGGACGGCGCTCAGCGCGCCGGCGCAGAAGACGACGGCGATCGCGATGAGCACCACCGGGGTCGGCTGGACGGGGCCGACCCCGCCGAGCCGCCGCGTGGACACCACGTGCCGCGCCACGCTGACGACGGCGAGCATCTTCTGCCCGTCGTTGGCGGCGTAGGCGGCGCACTGGGCGGTGTAGGCCAGGACGTGGGCGGTCCTGACGGCCGCGGGCATCCCGGCGAAGGACGGCACGCGCCGCGACGCGAGCCCGAGCCCGAACCCGACGGACGTGCCGACCAGCGGGGCGGCGGCACCGATGAGCAGGACCAGGCCCAGCCCGCGCCAGGCCACGTCCAGGCCCATGCCGAGCCCGGCGCCGCCGATGCCGCCGACGATCGCCAGGGTCAGGCTGGTCGGCAGGCCGCGCCCGGTGAGGGCGGCGACGACGGCGAGGGCGACGGTCACGCCGAGCAGGAAGGCGAGCGCGCCGCGCCGGTCGCCGAGGTCGGTGAGGCCCTCGGTGAACGTCCGCGCGACGGCGACCGTCAGCTGCGGGACGAGCACGAGGGGCACGAGCACCAGCGCGGTCAGCAGCGGCCCGGACGAGCGGGGGTAGCGCCCGCTGAGCCCGAGCAGGGCCGCGCCGTCGTTGACGCCGGTCACCCAGACGAAGGCGAGCGCGACCGCGCCGAACGCCACCGCCCAGATCATCGGATCTCCGCGAGCGGGACGCTGCGGCCCTCGCGCAGCGAGAGCGTGGCGGCCTCGGCGACGAGGAGCGCCTGCAGCGCGTCGTCGACCGTGCAGGGGCTGTCCACGCGGCCCCTGGCCATTTCCAGGAACGTTCCAATCTCGTTCGCGTACGCGGGTTCGAAGCGCTCCTGGAAGTCGGTCCACGGGCCGCCGGGCGGCCAGTCGACGCCGGGCTCGGCCGACCGGAGCGGGGCGCGCTCGTCGAGCCCGACCACCCAGGTGCCGGCGGTGCCCGACAGCTCCATGCGCACGTCGTAGCCGGCGCCGTTGTAGCGCGAGCCCTGCAGCGTGGCGAGAGTCCCGTCGTCCAGGGCCAGGACGGCGGCACTGGTGTCCACGTCCCCGGCGGCCGAGAAGTAGGCGTCGCCGCGGTTGGCGCCGACGGCGGTGACCGAGTCGACCTCCCGCCCGGTGACCCAGCGCAGGATGTCGAAGTCGTGGATGTGGCAGTCGCGGAAGATCCCCCCGGACGAGCGGACGTACTCGGCCGGCGGCGGCGCCGGGTCGGCGGTGACCAGGTGGACGCGGTGGAGCGCTCCCAGCCGTCCGTCGAGCACGGCCTGCCGCGCCGCCGCGTATCCGGCGTCGAAGCGGCGCTGGAAGCCCACGTGCACGGGCACCCCCGTCTTGGCGGCGCGGTCGCGGACCTCCAGCGTCGAGCGCAGGTCGGGTGCGACCGGCTTCTCGCAGAAGACGGGGACGCCGGCGTCGCAGGCGCGGACGAGCAGCTCGGCGTGCGTGGACGTCGGCGTGGCGATGACGACCGCGTCGAGCCCGGCGGTGAGCACGGTCTCGGGGTCCCCGGCCCGGGCGCCGATCGGCCCGGCGAGCGCCGCGGCGCGGCGGACGTCGGCGTCTCCGATCAGCAGGCTGTCGACCTGGGGATGGCCGCCCAGGAACCGGGCGTGCGACGCCCCGATCCGCCCCGCGCCCAGCAGTCCGACCCGCATGGTGCCTCCCATGTCCCGTCCGATCGGATGGCGAGTTCATCTGATGGACCGGCGACGGACACCGGTTGTTCATCTGCTCGTCATCTTGGTGTGGTTCGGGCCACATTTGTAGCCCGGGCCGGAACGGCAGTCAAGACTTTGTTCTTACATCTTGACGTTCTTACTTGGACTGGCGTCTTGTCGTACCGGCCCGTGAACCGGGCGGAGCTGGGGAAACGCCGGCACACGGCTCGGCCCCGACGGCCGCGTGCGGCCAAAAGCGGTGCGCGAGCACGCGAATCCGTGTACCGCGGGCATAGGTGAAGGGCGTGCGGCGCACCCGGCCGGAGCCGGGAGGGCACGCCTGCGGGCGTCGCTTCCGGGGCCTGGAGGCCGCCGCCGACGCCGGGAAACGGGCTACCGGACGGTGCCGCGCTCGTTCAGGAGCGGCGGGACGGTGACGCGCCGCGCCGTCGACCGCGCCCCCTCGCCGATCCGTTCCAGCAGGAGCGCCGCGGCCTCGCGGCCCAGCTCCGCGGGCGGTGAGGCGATCGTCGTGACTCCCTCGGCCCGCGCTCCCGGCGGGTCGCCGTGGACGATCAGCGAGACGTCGTCCGGCACGCGCCGGCCCGCGCGCAGCAGCGCGATGAGCGCGCCGGTGCCCGTGGTGTCGCCGAGTGCGAGGACGGCCGTCGGCGGCGCCGGCGCCCGCCACAGCTCGTCCGGGCCGGCGGCGACGTCCGGGCACGCGCGGCGCAGCGGCGAGGGGCGCGGGCCGAGGTCGAGGCAGGCGACGCGGTGGTGCCCGAGGTCCGCCAGGTGCCCGAGCGCCCGCGCGACGGCCGCGGCGCCGTCGCCGGTCACGCAGTCGACGCGGTCGGACCGGACGGAGCGCCCGACCACGGTCACGGCGCATCCGGCCGCGGCGCGCTCGATGTCGGCGGCGGGCAGCCTCGGCCCGGCCAGGACGACACCGTCCGGGCGCAGGTCGAGCAGGTCGTCCAGGGCGGCCCGCTCGCGTGCCGGGCTGCCGCGCCCGGTGGCCAGCAGCAGCCGGACGCCGCGCCGCGCGGCCTCGTCGGCCAGCCCGTCGTGGACCGCGGAGCACCAGGGGTCGTGGAGATCGGAGAGGAGCACGCCGATCATGCCCGTCCGTCCGGCCGCGAGGCTCCGCGCCATCATGTTGGGCCGGTAGCCGAGTTCCCGGGCCGCCCGGAGCACCGCCTCGCGGCGCTCCGTGCCGACCTTGGGGGAGCCGCGCATCACCAGCGACACGAGCGCGCGCGACACTCCGGCTCGCGCCGCCACGTCCTCCAGGGTCGGGTGGGCCATGCGGTGTTCTCCCCGGGTACGGCGAGTCGCCGCCATGGGGCATGGCGGCGACTCGCGTCGGTGCGGTTCGTCGCTAGTCGCGCGGGTCCCAGTCGCCGGGCGTGACGTCCAGGTCGAGCGGGTCCGCCACATCCTCCCAGTCGACCAGCTTGAAGTTGGTGTTCTCCCGGACCTCGCCGTTCCCGTCGGTGACCACGGGGGTGTTGACGCCGTCGTGGACGACGAGGAGGCCCTTGCCGAACCCTCCGACGGGGGCGCTGGTCACCATCGCCCCGTCGCAGACCTCCGAGCCGTCGACCGTGGCGCCGGGGGCGACGCGGAAGTGGCCGAGGTACCGGCGCGGGTCCTGGCGGTCGTAGACCACGAAGGTGTCGTCGCCCTGGCTGGAGGCGAGCAGGTAGCCCTCACCGTCGTCCTGCCGGTAGATGGACAGGCCCTCGGCGTCGGCGGTGAGGTGCGTGCCTCCGGCGCCGGGGTCGGGTCCGCTCGGGGCGCACTCCTCGGTCTCGGGGTCGTAGGAGGCGGGGACGCCGTACTCCCTGACCTTGTCGACGAGCTGCGGCGAGCCGCCGCCCAGCGGGATGCGCCAGATGCCGACGTCCTCCTGGGCGGCGAAGAGCACCCCGTTCTCGGGGTCGGCGACCATGCCCTCGACCTGCGGTCCCTCGCCGGGGTCCTCGCACGGCGCCCAGGTGCCGCCGCCCGGCAGCGCGAACGAGGTGGGCAGGTCGACGTCGCGGACGTGCCGGTAGGTGATGGTGCCCGCGGCGGTGGCCTCCAGCCGGACGGTGCCGATCCGTGAGGTGTGCCGGCGGCTCAGCGCGACGTAGGAGGTGCCGCGGGAGTCCTTCCAGGACGCCAGCCCGTACGCCGTCGCCTGCTCGTTGATCTCGTCGAGGGAGGACGAGAAGACGGGCGGGGCGGCGGGGTCGGTGACGTCGGTGAGCGGGGCCCGGTGGGCCTCGGCCTTCGCGGGGTCGATCGCGTAGGTGCGGACGGTGTCGCGGCCGCGGTCGGACACGACGGCCAGGTCGACCTTGCGGCGGCCGAGCTGGAAGCCGTAGATCAGGTCGACGTTGTTGAACCGTCCGGGCTCGTCGCCGGGCCGGGGCGGGGTGGGGGCGGCGAGCCGCTGGATCTGCCGGCCGGCGGCGTCGTACACCGCGAGGCCGCCCTGCTTCAGCGTCGCGACGATCAGGTCGCCGTCGCGGTCGTCCGGGTGGCTCCAGATGGCCGGGTCGTCGGCGTTGGCGTTGCCGCCCGCGTCGTCGTCGAGGTTCGCGGGCGTCTCCAGCGCGGCGCGGACCTGGGCGAGCTCGTCGCCGTCGGCGGCCGCGGGGACCGCCGGCAGGAAGGCCGCGGCGAGCGCGGCGGTCGTCGCCGCGGCCGCCAGGCGGGCGCCCTGGGGGGTGGGTCGCAACTGCATCGGGTTCCTCCTGATGCGTGGGGGATGCCTGAACGGTAAGCATTAGAGCGCTCTAATTCAATAGAGCGCTCTAATTGATCAAGAGATTTTCACCGGGCGTCCGCCGGCCGGGGCCCGGCCGGCTAGCGCTCGACGAGGGTGAGGGCGAAGGAGTACCGGTCGGCGCGGTAGACGTGGCAGCCGTACTCGATCGCGCCGCCCTTGTCGTCGTAGGCGGTGCGGGTCATGGTCAGCAGCGGGACGCCGCGCCGCTCGTCCAGCAGCCGGGCCTCGGCCGCCGTCGCGCCGCGGGCGCCGATCGTCTGGTTCGCGATGCGCAGGTTGATGCCGGTCGCGCGCAGCAGCTCGTACAGGCCGTGCTCGGCGAGGTCGGCCTCGGTGATCGCGAGCAGGTCGAGCGGCAGGTAGTTGGTGAGCAGGGCGAGGGGCTCGTCGCCGGTGAACCGGATGCGGCGCATCCGGACGACCTCGGCGCCGGGCGTGACGCCGAGCTCCTTGGCCACCTGGTCCTCGGCGGGGACGGCGCCGAGCTCCAGGACCTCGGTGCGGGGCTCGCGCCCGGCGGCCGCCAGGTCGTCGTGCAGGCTGGTCAGCTCGATCGGGCGGCGGATCTCCGACTGCACCACCTGGGTGCCGACGCCGCGCTTGCGCACCAGCAGCCCCCGGTCCACCAGGTGCTGAATCGCCTGCCGGACGGTCGGGCGCGACAGCCCGCACCGGTCGGCCAGCTCGACCTCGTTCTCCAGGCGGGTGCCGGGGGACAGCTCGCCCTCCCGTATCGCGGCCTCCAGCTGCTGCGCGAGCTGGTAGTACAGCGGGACGGGGCTGCTGCGGTCCACGGTCACGCGCGGTCGGTACACCCGGCGCCTCCTCTCGTCGGGACGATCGTACCCGCCGCCGCCGGTTAGCTTATTACCTCATAATGTCATAACAAACTATTGACATTGCTTCCCGCCCTTCAGCAGACTCGGCGAGGCCGATGCCGAGTACGGAGCCGGGCGCGTCCCAGGGAGATGGTGAGCCGATGATCAACGACCGCGTCGCGGGAGCCCCGATCTCGTGGGGGGTGTGCGAGGTGCCCGGCTGGGGGCACCAGATGGACCCCGGACGGGTGCTGGCGGAGATGCGCGACCTCGGACTGGCCGCCACGGAGTTCGGGCCGGACGGCTTCCTGCCGGCCGGGGCCGCGGAGCGCGCCGCCCTGCTGGCCGGGTACGGGCTGCGCCCGGTGGGCGGCTTCGCGCCCGTCGTGCTGCACGACCCGGACCGCGATCCGCTGCCCGAGATCCGGCGGATCCTGGCCGGCTTCGGCGTGGAACGCTCCAAGTCGGAGCCGGTGCTGGTGCTGGCCGCCGTGCACGGGCTGGAGGGCTACGACCGGCGCCCCACCCTCGGCACCGTCGGCTGGACGGCGCTGCTCACCAACCTCGACCGGATCGCCTCGCTGGCCGGGGAGGCGGGCGCGCGGGCCGTGCTCCACCCGCACGTGGGAACCATGGTGGAACGGTCCAACGAGGTGCGGCGCGTCCTCGACGGGTCGGACGTGCCGCTGTGCCTGGACACCGGGCACCTGCTGATCGGCGGCACCGACCCGGTCGAGCTGGCGGCGGGCGCCGCCGGGCGGATCGCGCACGTCCACCTCAAGGACGTCGACGCCGCACTCGCCGAGAGCGTCCGGGACGGCCGGACGCCCTACACCGAGGCCGTCCGCGCCGGCCTCTACCGCCCGCTCGGCGCGGGGGACGTCGACATCGCCGCCATCGTCGGCTCCCTCGAAGGGGCCGGGTACGACGGCTGGTACGTGCTGGAGCAGGACACCGTCCTCGACCGCGAACCCGCCCCCGGCGCCGGCCCGCTGGCCGACGTCCGCGCCTGCGTCGAGTACCTCGCCGGGATCGGCGCATGAGCGGCCCCGCGTCCTTCGACGTCATCACCATGGGCCGCGTCGGCGTCGACCTCTACCCGCTCACCTCCGGTGTCGCGCTGGACGAGGTCGACACGTTCGCGCGGTTCCTCGGCGGCAGCGCCACCAACGTCGCGGTCGCCGCCGCCCGGCACGGCCGCCGCACGGCCGTGATCACCCGGACCGGCGCCGACCCGTTCGGCCGCTTCGTCCGCCGGGCGCTCGCCGAATACGGGGTGGACGACCGGTTCGTCGCCGACGTCCCCGGCCTGCCGACCCCGGTGACCTTCTGCGAGCTGTTCCCGCCCGACGACTTCCCGCTGTACTTCTACCGCTTCCCGAAGGCGCCCGACCTGGAGATCCGTCCGGACGAGCTGGACCGGTCGGCGATCGAGGGCGCCGGGGTGCTGTGGGCCACGATGACGGGCCTGTGCGCCGAACCGTCCCGGACGGCCACGCTGGCCGCGCTGGGCGCGCGCCGCCGGGCCGCTCTCACCGTCCTCGACCTCGACCACCGGCCCATGTTCTGGGAGTCGCGGGACGAGGCGCGGCGCTGGGCGGGCGAGGCCCTCGAACACGCCACCGTCGCGGTCGGGAACGTCGCCGAATGCGAGGTGGCCGTGGGGGAGGGCGACCCCCACCGGGCCGCCCGCGCGCTGCTCGACCGGGGCGTCCGGCTCGCCGTCGTCAAGCGCGGACCGGACGGCGTCCTCGCCGTCGACGCCGAGGGCCGGACCGCCGAGGCGCCGCCGGTGCCGGTCGAGGTCGTCAACGGCCTCGGCGCGGGCGACGCGTTCGGCGGAGCCCTCTGCCACGGGCTGCTGTCGGGCTGGGACCTGCCGCGCGTCCTCGGCTTCGCCAACGCGGCGGGCGCGATCGTCGCGTCCCGGCTGGCGTGCTCGGCGGCGATGCCCTCCACCGGCGAGGTGCTGGCACTGGCCGGGCAGGTGGCCGCATGACTCTCGACATGCCGGTGACTCCCGCGGGTGCGCGGGCGGAGCGGATCGCGGGGTTGGCCGAGGTGCGGGCGGTGCGTCCGGGGGCGGTGGCGGAGGCTGCGCGGGGGCGGGTGCGG
>NZ_JBEZJI010000105.1:0-13704 GCF_040649435.1 Actinomadura sp. NPDC048955 | reverse complement strand
CACCCTCGGCAGCAGCGACTCAACCCGCTCCCACAGGCCGTCACACGCGACCCACGGGGGTTACTCGCCCTTACACACCCGCCCACACCACACCCAACCGTCACTGCATGTCGCGCTACATACACATTTTGTTACGACCTCTAAGAACCCCAACGGGGGCCTCGCGCGTCGCGGATAGCCGAGTTAGGCCGTTAGGCCCCCACGGAAACCACCGCGCCGCACGATCAGAGGGCGCCCCCTGACACCGCCGTAGACGGAGAAGCCCACGATGGCGGAAACCGGGCGCGATGTGCCACAACTCTGTACGTGATCAAAGAGACGGGCCCCCGGTGGGAGGCCCGTCGGTGTTTGCATGAAACCCTGTGGTCTTCTGAACAGCTACGCGCTGCCCGTCAGTTTTCCCATTTATTGCCCTGGCTCTCCGCGGCTTCCGCGGACGCGCCAAGCTGCTCCATGTTGCCGGCGATCAGCGCGCCGGTCACGGTCTTCTCGGCCTCGCTCGGTATGCCGATACCGCCTCGGCCGCGGTGGCTAGTTCGTCGATCCCGCCGGCGTCTTCGAGGGCTTTGAGCACCAGCCGACCGACCCGTTCCTCCACGCCTTCGGCGTCTGGACCAGGCCCTTCGACGTCGGGCGCCTGGCCGGGGCTGGAGTCGGTGGGTGTGGTGGCCTCGCGGGCCGCGGCCAGCACATCGCCGAGCACGCCTATCAGCCGCTCGGTCTCGGCGCGGTTGGCCGCCTGAATCTCCTCAAGTCGCTCCCGGCCCTTCTTGTGCAGGGTGGCCATGCGCTTGCAGAACATGATCACCACTTCGTCCCGCGCCGCCGTGCGGCATTCGTGCAGGAGGCTGATCAGCAGCGTCAGCCGCTTTGTGGTCGTTGAGGACCTTGCGCATGTCGGAGGCGTCGGTCACCCGCGCCTCTGCCGGCGAAGTGCGCGATCTTGCCTGGAGGTATCCCGTCCAGCCATTCCTCGGTCGCCCCGAGCGCGTCCAACCCGGCCAGGTGCGCCAGGCGGTCCTTGAACTTGCCCAGCGTCGCGGCCTGCGCCGAGTCCTTCAACCGGTCGAACTCGCTACGTCGGGTCGCCGGGTCGACCCACAGCAGCCACTCCAACCGCGCCCGCTGCATCCGGTCCGGCCGGGCCGCCACCGAGGTGAACATGCCACCGTTGACCTCGGTGCGGATCGAGGCGGCCATCGCGTTCAGCGGGTTTAGCCGGGCAGCTCGCAGCGTTGCCGCACCAGCTCGTCCAACGCCACGTTGATCAAGTCGGCCGGGTCGTCCTTGGACTGCACCGCCGTGCGGATCGCGGCCTCGGCCACCGCCCGCACCTCGGCTGGCGTGTACTTCACCCCGATCCGCGTGCGCACGAAGTCCCGGTGCCGCCACAGCGTACGGTCCGACTCGTGCGCCGCCTCCACGGCCCCCATGACGCGCTCGGCGATCTGTTCTGGGGATTCGGGGCCGCGATCGCCGTGCAGCCAGGGGTCAAAGCTGACGGCGACCAACCCTGCCTCGGCCAGCTGCCGCAGGACGGGCAGGTGCCCTTCCTTGGTCGAGGTCAGGTGCGGCAGCCACAATGCCAGCGGAGCGCGGGAAGGCCGTGGCTCGGGCTCGACCCACACTACGGGGATCTCCTCGACCAGCGTTCTGGCCACCTCACCGGCGCGGAAGGCCGTCATCGGGCGCTCCTCAGCGTAGCGGTGACCGACTCAATGGTCTCGGCCAGGACGTCGTCGAGCGGCGCGGGTTTGAGTTCGAGTTCGCGTTCGGTGCGGGTGGAGTCCAGGACGTGCGGCTGCTGGTAGAGGTAACGCATTTCGGGGATCTCCGCCATGATCGGGTCGGTTCGGCCCAGCCGTTGCAGTTCCTCCTGCGACATGACGCCCAGCGCCGGTGCCGCCGTCCCAGCGATCTCGGCGAGGCGCGTGGTCAGCGCTCGGACCGACAGGTTGGAGGTGGATGGCACGTGCCAGGCGCGGCCGAACGCCCCGTCGTAGCGGCTGGCGGCGACCAGCGTGCGCGCCACATCCCCGGTGTGGCTCCAGCTGTGCGGCACGTCGAGATCACCTGGATAGGACACCGGCTGTCCGGCCAGCACCGCGGGAACGACCAGCATGGTGTAGAGCGAGGCGGCACCCGCGCCGAGGTATTCGCTGGCGCGCACCTCGGTGACGCGGACCCGGCCCGCCTGGTGTGCGGCCAGCGCGTCGATCCACATCTGCGCGCGGACCCGGCCCTTCACGGTCGTGGCCGCCATCGGCAGCGCTTCGGTGATGGAGCCGTCGACAGCCCCATAGCCGTAGGTGTTGCCCAGCATGATGTATCCCGCGTCGGTCTGTTCTGCGGCCGATAGCAACGCCCCGGCCAGGGGCGGCCACTCGGCGGGCCACCGGTCATAGGGCGGCATAGCGCAGTTGAACAAGGCGGTCGCGCCCTTCGCCGTCTCCACCAGGGTCTGGACGTTCCGGGCGTCGACCGCCACCGGTTCGATGTGCGGATGATCCGGTCCGGCGCCGCGACGCGACACCACGCGCACCCGTTCCCCCGATTCGGCCAGTAGGCGCGCCACGGCGTTTCCGGTGGGGCCGGCCCCCACCACGACATGCAACGACAAGAGAGTCTCCAAAGATTCGCAACCGTCACGGACGGCGGCTGGCCGCCCGAAAGACAACCGTAGGGACGGCCAGCGCGACGAACCATGGCCGATTCTCTGCAATTCATGTCCGTGCGTCTGAATCGGATGGCGATAAGGTGCTTCTGTGGACATGCTCAGCGACGTGCTCACCGCCATGCGCGGCGGCCGACCTCACGCGGCGCGCACCCGCGCCCGAGCTCCCTGGGGAGTGCGCTTCCCGCCCGCGGACGGGGCGGGCTGTCACGTGATTCTGCAGGGCTCCTGTTGGCTGATCCCAGCTAACAGCACACCGCAGCCACTGAACGTCGGAGACGTGGTCTTCCTCCCGCGCGTGACCGGCTATGCCTTGGCCGACCATCCCGACAGCCCGGTGGTGGAGTTTCGGCCATGCCCCGACGACGGTGACGCCCCGCTCGACCAAGTGCGCATCGACGGTGCCGGTCCCACCGCCACGCTGCTGTGCGCCGCCTACTACTTCGACCGCGACCGAACCCATCCCCTGCTCGACGAACTGCCCGACATCATCCGATTGTCGGCCGAGGTCGGCCGACACACCTCCCTGCGAGCCACCGTCGAACTCCTCGGCCGCGAACTGGTCACCCCGCAAGCCGGGACCGCCGCGATCCTGACCTCGCTCATCGACATGCTGCTGCTGTTCATCCTGCGGGCCTGGCTCGGCGAGCAAGCGGCCCGCACCCCGACCGGATGGGCCGCGATCTTCAACGACCCCGCCATGATGTCGGCGCTGCGTGTCATCCACGCCCACCCCGAACAGGCCTGGACAGTCGAGGAACTCGCCGCCCTGGCCGGAATGTCCCGGGCCACCTTCGCCAAGCGATTTGCCACCCTTGCGGGCCGCCCACCCCTGGGCTATCTCACCTGGTGGCGTATGACGACCGCCGCCAGGCTCCTACGCGAAAGCGACGCACCCCTGCGCAGCATCGCCGAACAAACCGGCTACACCTCGGAGTTCGCCTTCGCCAAGGCCTTCAAACGCCAGTACGGCCAAGCCCCTGGCCAGTATCGAAGGCAAGACCCGGCCACCGACAGGCAAGAACGACCTCGTCCCGACAGGGGCTCTGCGTATCCATTGACGTCTTCGAGACGGTGATTCCCGATGAGGCTTGAACACCCCGCTCCCTGTCTCGTGTGGCTGAAGCGCCCCGGGTCGGATGGAGGCTCTGATGTACCCCGCCCTCCGTGGAGCCACATTGGTTGACTTTCGTGCCATTGCCCCCCGAGAAGAAGCCGACATGCCACGCAAGGGCTACCCGCCGGAGTTCCGTCGCAAGGTACTGGATCTGGTCGAGGCCGGACGTCCGGTCCGGGAGGTCGCCCGTGATCTAGGAATCAGCGACCAGACCATCTACACCTGGCGCAAGCAGGATCTGATCGACAAGGGCCAACTGCCCGGGGTCACGACGACCGAGCAGGCCGAACTGCTGGCCGTCCGCAAGCGGATCCGCGAGCTGGAGACCGAGCTGTCGGTCACCAAGCGGGCGATCGAGCTGGTGCGAGAGGTGGTGCCCCCAAAAGGCGGTTCGAAGCGATCGCGGTGATGGCCAGCGAAGGTCTGCCGGTCCAGGACGCCTGCCGGGTGCTGGAGGTGTCAGAGTCGGGCTACTTCGCCTGGCGGAGCCGGTCGCCCTCGCCGCGATCGCTGCGGCACGCATGGCTGACCGAGCGGATCCGGCAGATCCACGCCGCCTCTCGTGGCACCTACGGCGCGCGTCGTGTCCATGCCGAGCTCACCTTGGGCAGCGGCCTGGTCGTGTGGCACGGCACCGTGGAGATGCTGATGCAGCGCGAGGGCATCCGCGGCCTGCCCGGCAGCCGGCGACGCCGTCCGGTCCCGCAGGTCCCAACTGCGGCCGATCTGGTCGACCGGGACCTCCCACCGGGACGCCCCCAACAAGTCATGGGTCACCGACATCACCGAACACCCACCCGTGAGGGCAAGGTGTACTGCTGCGTCGTCCTGGACGTCTACTCCCGCCGCGTGGTCGGCTGGTCCATCGACTCCACCCAGACATCCACGCTGGTCGCCAACGCGCTCGGCATGGCCATCCAGAACCGCGCCCCGCAGCCGGGCGGGCTGATCCACTCCGGTCACGGGGTGCAAGGCGGACTCAACCGGTCGTCGCAACACCTCGCTCTCGGTAGTGTTGGATGGGTCGGCCAGCTGGGTGGATGCAGGCGCTGACGGGGCGGTCACCGATGAGGTCACCGGGTGCGCCGGCGCATCGTCGGGAGATCGAGCGAGCGTTCTGGCCGGAGATCGCGAAAGGGCTTCTTGCCGAGGAGGCCGCGGCTGCGGTCGGGGTGTCGCAGGCGGTGGGTGGCAGGTGGTTCCGGCATGGTGGCGGCATGCCACCGATGGATCTTGCCCCGCTCTCCGGCCGGTGCCTGTCCTTCCACGAGCGGGAGGAGATCGCGATCTGGAACGCGCAGGACGTTGGGGTTCGGGAGATCGCACGGCGACTCGGCCGCCACCCGTCGACGATCTCCCGCGAGCTTCGGCGCAACGCCGCGACCCGCCGCGGCCGGCTGGACTACCGCGCGTCGGTCGCGCATTGGAAGGCCGATCTGGTGGCCCAGCGCCCGAAGGCAGCCAAGCTGGCCACCAACGATCGACTGCGCCAGTACGTCCAGGAACGGCTGCCCGGTCAGATCCACGGTCCGGACGGGGCGGTACTCGGACCAGAGGCCGGGCCGCGGAAAGGGCGAAACAAGCCGCACCGAGGAGACCGCCGGTGGGCGACCGCCTGAAGCCCGGAGCAGATAGCCAACCGACTGAAGGCCGACCTCCCCGAAGATAAGTCCATGAGGATCAGCCACTAGGCGATCTACCAGGCCCTATACGTCGAGGCCCGTGGCGCGCTCAAGCGCGAACTTGTTGCCTGCCTGCGCACTGGTCGTGCGCTGCGGGCTCCCCGAGCCCGCTCCAAGCGCAAGGCGTGGGCTCACGTCACACCCGAGATGATGATCAGCGAGCGCCCTGCCGAGGCCGATGACCGCGCCGTCCCCGGGCACTGGGAGGGCGACCTGGTGATCGGGTTGGAGCGGTCGGCGATCGGCACGTTGGTTGAGCGCACGACCCGCTTCACGATGCTGCTCCACCTGCCTCGCCAGAAGGGATTCGGCGTCATCCCGCGGACCAAGAACGGGCGCCGCTGGCCGGCTACGGCGCCGAGACGATGAAGAACGCCCTCGCCGCCACCATCAGTGCCCTACCTGAGCAGCTGCGCCGGTCACTGACCTGGGACCGAGGCAAGGAGCTGTCAGCACATGCCCAGTTCACGATCGAGACGGGCGTCCCGGTCTTCCTCGCCTACCCGCACAGCCCGTGGCAACGCGGCACGAACGAAAACACCAACGGCCTACTCCGCCAGTACTTCCCGAAGGGCACAGACTTGTCTCGCTGGAGCGCCGACGACATCGCGGCAGTCGCAGCGGCTCTCAACGCCCGACCTCGTAAGCCCCTTGGCTGGAAGACACCTGCCGAGGCGTCGAAGTGACCATTTACTATCGCTCCAACAGGCCGGTGTTGCGTCCACCCGTTAGGTCCGCCCAATACACCTCTTTCCGGTTCACCAGGCACCTGGTCGACGCCTCCATCGGCACCGTCGGCGACGCGCTGGACAACGCGTTGATGGAGTCGGCGATCGGGCTCTACAAAACCGAGCTGATCAAACCTGATGGGCCGTGGAAGAACCGGACCGGCGTCGAGCTGGCCACCGCCGAGTGGGTCGACTGGTACAACACCACCCGACTGCACGGTGAGATCGGCCATATCCCACCCCGACGAATACGAGTCCCTCTACTACTCCCAACCCCACACAGAGCTGCAGGTCACAGCCACAACCTAGAGCCTCCATCGAAACCGGGGCGCTTCACCCGTCAAACGTTCCCTGATCGCCTACGACCACTGACCAACACCGATATTTCCCATCAACGATCTAGCTCTCTAGCATCCGGCAGATCCACAAGTACATCACAAAGCGCGTTGCCGAATTGGGCTCTCTGGGATCAAGCGCGGTGGCCTGGGGACCGCGCCGACGCGCGGCCTGTCCGGGCCAGGCGCGTCTGCGGCAAGGGGAGGTCGTCGGCTTGGCAGTCGATGACCTCGATTTTCTCGGCGATCCTACATCAGCGTCCGGCGGCAGGCGCGGTTGGTCGCCAAGCGGCTCGCGTTCAGCCTCGCCAAGGGGGTCAAGGAACGTGGCGTGCCGCTGCCCAGTTCGCTCGCGCTGCGCGCTTCGGCTCACATCGCCGCAAACCCGCCGGTGGAAGTGACCTTGCCTTGGAAGACTCCGGACGGCCCCCCGCACACGGCGCGGCTCCTGGTCGCTCGGTCGAGTGGCCGTCCCCATCAGGGGAGCGGCTCCAACTACATGTGGCATGCGGTCCGCAAGACCATCGGAGTTCCCGAGACGCCTGAGAATGGGATGCACGTCCTTCGCCACACGGCGCCCTCGGCGTGGCTCGCTATGGGTGTCGACATCCGTACCGTGGCCGAGTACCTCGGGCACGCTGACCCCGGTTTCACGCTCCGGACGTACGCGCATCTGATGCCCAATGCGGCCGACCGTGCCCCTGGCCATGGATCAGTTCTTCGACCAGGCGGGCAAGATCGAAAACGCAAGGGCCCTGAATGTGCCCCTCACAGCCATGACCGCGACAGAAAGCGCAGGTCACCGCGTTCGGCTCAGGCTCGAACTTCAGATTCCATGGCGCCGGCATCGGCAGATCGCCGCAGCGGCAGCTCGCCGTCGGCTCGATGGGGAAGCGGCGCTCGTTGGCCCGTCGTGCCAGGTGGAAGCCCCGTTAGGGTCGCCGACGGACTCTTGACATGCTTTGCATGCACTGCATACTTAGCTCGTGTGAGTTTCAAGCGAGAGGGGGCGCCGTGCTGAGTCCCTGGCAACTGGCCGTCCTCGCGGTGGCGGGAGTCCTGGCCGGCGCCGTGAACGGGGTGGCCGGTGGCGGCTCACTAATCTCATTCCCCACGCTGCTGGCGATGGGCTACCCGCCTGTGACGGCCAACGTCACAAGTGCGGTGACGACCCTGCCGGGTTATGTGGGTGGGCTGGCGGGCTATCGACAGGAAATGGTCGCGGTCGCCCCCCACACCCGGCGGCTTGCCGCAGTGAGCGTCGCCGGTGCGGCGGTAGGTTCGATGATCTTGCTCATTGCTCCAGCCGAGCAGTTCACCTCCGTGGTCCCGGTGCTCGTCCTGGCGTCCGTCATCGCTCTGGCCGCGCAGCCGATGGTGGCCCGCCGCCTTTCGCGGGCCGGGACGGAGGTTGGTGGGCGCGGGCTGCTCCTCGCCCATTTCGTGGTCTCCGTCTACGGCGGCTACTTCGCCGCAGGGCTCGGCGTGATGATGCTCGCGATCCTCGGCACTTTCGTGTCCGAGGATCTACACCGGCTCAACGCGCTCAAGAGCGCCCTGTCGCTGATCGTCGGCGCAGTGTCCGCGCTGTGCTTCGCCGTGTTCGGTCCTGTGCAGTGGACGCCCGCCCTCGTCATGTCGCTCGCCGGCATTGCTGGCGGGCGCGGCGGGGTCACCCTTGCCCGGCACCTGCCCCCGCATCACCTTCGTCGGCTCATCGTCGGTGTCGGTCTGGTTCTGTCCACCGCGCTTTTCCTGAGGTGACCATGCTTCCCCAGCGCACCGACCTGCTCATCACCAAGACGCACCTGATCTCGATGGATTCCGCCGTCGGGGACCTGCCGCACGCCGACATCCTGGTCCGCGACGGCCGGATCATCGAGATTGGCCCGCATGCCACCGACCGGGTTCCGGGCGACGTGCAGCTCGTCGACGGGACCGGGACGGTCACTTTGCCGGGCTTTGTCGACACGCATTGGCATCTGTGGAACTCCCTGTTGCGCGGCATGGTCGGCGACCGGCCCGGCAACGACTACTTCACGGTCAAACGAGCCCTCGCACCGCACTTCGAGGTGGCCGACTTCTACTGGGCTGCGCGGTTCGGGTTGGCCGAAGCCATCAGCGGCGGCATCACCACCGTGCACAACTTCGACCACAACGTCCGCGGGCCGCATGACGCCGACGCCAACATCCAGGCCCATCTGGACTCCGGCCTGCGCGGCCGCTTCTCCTACGGTTTCCCCGATTCCGCCGAGCCGGGCACGACCAACGACCTCCATGACCTGGCAGACCTGCGGACGCGCTGGCCGGAGAACCGGCTCGACGGCCGCCTGGACTTCGGTATCGCGGTCCGCGGGCCCTACCGGACTCCGCCGCGCGTGTACGAGCGCGAGTGGGAAACGGCGCGCTCGCTCGGATTGCCGATCACCATGCACTGCGACCGGTGCCTGCGCGAGGACGACTGCCGCGGCTGCGGTCTGGTCCGCCTCGAAGAACTCGGCCTGATGGGTGAGGACCTGCAACTCATCCACGTCGTGCACGCAGACGAGCAGGACATCCGCGCGCTGGCGCGGACCGGGACCAGAGTCTCGCTGAGCCCGATGACGGAGCTGCGGACGATGGGGTTTCCCAAGATCACCGAACTTCTGGAAGCCGGAGTGCAGGTGTCCCTGTCTCTGGACACTCTTGCCATGCCCACCAGCGCTGACGTCCTGGGGCACCTGCGCACGATCATTTCGGTGGAGGCCGCCCGCACCGGATCCGGCGTGATCACACCACGCAGGATGCTAGAGCTGGCAACAATCGACGGCGCCAGGGACCTCGGCCTCCAAGAGGTCACCGGCTCCCTCATCCCTGGCAAGCGCGCCGACTTCGTGCTCCTTCGCTCGTCCGACATCAACCTGGTGCCCTCCGGCGATCCGGTCGAGGCACTGGTGTACACCGGCCAGATCGACAACATCGACACCGTCATCGCCGACGGCCGAATCCTCAAACGGCACGGACGACTCAGAAGCTTCGGAGGCGAGCAAGATCCGGTCACCGTGGCCGCCGCCCGCCGTGATGCCCTGGTGCGAAGGGCAGCGGCAGAGGGGAACCGGAACGGGCCGGCCGCCGCCAGCATCGCTCCATTCGATGGCACTCAATCCCGTAGCCCAACCCCGGCGAATGCCCAATCTCCAGGAGGTCCGATATGAGCGCCACTCCTGTCCCTCGAGCCCCCTCCGTACCGAGACCGCCGCTGACCTCCCGCACAGCGGTGGCTATGTTCGGCCTCCTGCTGCTGGCCTATGCCGTCAACGCCATGGACCGCATGGTCTTCCCGGTCCTGCTCGTCGAAGTCCGTGCCGAATACCGCTTCGGGATCGAGGCGGCGGGCCTGCAGGCCACTGTGTTCGCGCTCGGGATGGGGCTGGCGGGGTTGCCCGCCGGGCGCATCCAGCGCCTGTTCGGACGCAAGTGCACGATCGTCTTCGGCACCTTGGTGTTCTCTGCCGCGACCGTCCTGACCACAGTCTCTGTGGGCTTCGCGGACATGCTGGTGTGGCGTGTGCTGTCCGGGGTCGGGGAAGCGCTTCAACTGGCGGCGATCATCACGGTAGCGTCCAGCACGTTCTCGGCCCGGCGAGGCGTGGCGGTCGGCAGCATCAACATGGCTTTCGCCGCCGGATCGGTGATCGGCCCCGCCGTCGGCAGCGGCCTGCTCGAAAGCTACGGCACCTGGAGAGCGCCCATGCTCGCCTTCGGTACCTTCGGCATCGTCCTCTCTCTGGCCATCGTGGTGTTCGTGTCGCCCAGGCTCACTGAGGCCGACGCGACGGCCGGTTTCACGTCGCACGTCGGCGGTGCAGGCAGCTTGCTGTCGCGCAACCCCCTGACGCTTGCCGTCATCACCGCGCTCTTCGGCCTGGTTGACTTCTCCTTCATCGGCCTGTACGCCACCTACCTGCGCGAGGAGCTGCACTACGGGTCGGGCACCGCGGGGCTCGTCGTCGGGTTGTCCGGGCTGGCGGCGTTCGCCTCCCCGTTCGGCGGGCATCTGGTCGATCGGATGAGCCCCCGCGTCCTGATTCCGGTGCTCAATCTCGGTGTCGCGGCCTGCGGATGCGCGCTCTTCCTCGTCCCAGGCACAACTGCCTGGCAGGCCGTCTTCTCGTTTCTGTTCGGGCTGGCGGCCAGCAGTGGCGTGTACGTCGCCGCCGTCGGCTACCTCGTCAAGTCAGTGGACGAGAAAGGTGTCGGTCGTGTGGCCGGCCTATTCGTCACCTGCGTTTACGTTGCCGCAAGCGTCGCCGGGCTCCTGTTCAGCAGCCTGGTCGCGGCTGCCGGCTGGACCGCGGCGGCCATGGTGCAGATCGTCGGTCTTTCGGTGCTCGGCGCCGTGCTGGGCCTATGTCTGCGTCCGGAACTGTTCAGCAAGATCGACAACACAAAGGACTGAGCCATGACCCCTGCTCTGCTCTGGTCGATCGACCAGACCGCCCTTCCCGTCGTCGGACGCACCGAGGTCTTCCCCGTCCGCCGCGTCTACTGCGTCGGGCGCAACTACATCGACCACATTCGGGAAATGAGGGAGGGCAGCGAACGCGACGACCCGTTCTTCTTTCAGAAACCGCCCGACGCGGTCGTCGCGACCGGCGCGACCGTCCCCTACCCTCCCCAGACCGACGACCTGCAGTTCGAGGGCGAACTTGTCGCCGCCATCGGCACGGAGGGCGCTGATCTCAGCCCACGGGACGCTGTGGCACACGTTTTCGGGTTCGCCGCGGGCATCGACCTGACCCGACGCGACCGCCAGCGCGAGTGCCGGGAGATGGCGCGTCCCTGGGAGGCCGGCAAGTCGTTCGACCATTCGGCGCCCTGCGGGCCCATCCTCCCCGCCGACGAGGCCGCCGGAACGCTCTCGGGTGAGCTGCTGCTCAGCGTCAACGACGAGCCGCGGCAGCGCACAAGCCTCGAGCTGATGATCTGGGACCTGCCTGAGATCGTCAGTCACCTGTCCCGCTCCTACCGGATCATGCCTGGAGACCTCATTTACACCGGCACTCCGGCGGGGGTAGCCGCCGTGCACCCCGGCGACCGTATCCGGGTCGACATCACCGGCCTGCCTGTTCTGACCGTCACCATCGGCGAAAGAGAAACCCATGCGTCCCAGTGAACGGCTTGATTACGAACCCATCGACGGCCGCCCACCGCTCAGTCTGCCTCGCGGCAAACGGACGGTGGTGTGGATCATCGTCAACGTGGAGACCTGGTCCGACACCGACCCCATGCCCCGCACCGTCCTCACCCCTCCGGCGGGCGGCATCCCCGCGCCGGACGTCCCCAACTGGGCCTGGCACGAGTACGGCAACCGCGTCGGCTTCTGGCGCCTGCTCCAAGCGCTGGACCGGCAGGGCGTGCGCGCCGCCCTGGCGATAAACGGACAGGCCGTCGAGCACTATCCGCAGATCACGAGCGCGGCACGCGAACGCGGATGGGAGTTCATCGGCCACGGGTTCACCCAGAAGAACATGCAGAAGGTCCAGGACGAACGGGCCGACATCCAGGCGACCACACGGGCGATCGAGTCGGCGACCGGCATCCGCCCCAGGGGGTGGCTAGGCCCTGGACTAACGGAGACCTGGGAGACGCCGGACATCCTTGTCGAAGAGGGATACGAGTATGTGTGCGACTGGGTCCTCGACGACCAACCCGTGGAACTGCGTACCCGAACATCGCCCCTAGTCAACATCCCCTACACCCAAGAATGCAACGACGTCGCGATGATGCTGATCCAGCATCATCCCGCCCGCGAATACTTCCAGCGAGCGGTCGACCAGTTCGACCAGATCCATAAGGACTCCGCCGACACCGCGCGGGTCATGGCTCTGGTCGTCCACCCTTACATCATGGGCGTACCGCACCGCCTGAAGTATTTCGAGCAGGCCATCCAGCATATCCATGCCCATCGTGACGTCGAGTTCTGGACCGGCGACCAGATTCTCGACTGGTATCAAGAGAACCGCCCTGCACCGGCACTCCGTCGGGAGCCAGATGGCCTGATCGCAAGTTAGCTCCGTTTAGTCCCGGGGGCGGTCGGTATCGGCAAGAGCAGATCCTGACCGCCCCTCGTGCGTTGGCGCCCTCGAAACCTGCCGAGCAGCGGTGGGACCTACGGGCACACCGCCGACCCGACGGGGGTTACGGCTGAGCCGACCCAAGGCCGAAGGGTCTGGCGCACCCCCGACCAAGAATCTGCATGCAGTGTATGCTCACAAAATGGCCGTCTCTCCCGAACCTCTGATCGGTAGCACGCAATCGGTCTACCTGGCGTTGCGCCGCCGGTTCTCGCAGGGCGAGTACGCCCCCGGTCAGCGACTGACGGAATCAGCACTGGCAGGGGAGCTAGGAGTGAGCCGCACACCAGTGCGAGAGGCGCTCGGACGGCTTCTGACCGACGGGCTAGTCGTGCCGGCAGCGCGGGGAGTCGCCGTCGTGGGCCTGACCCCGCAGGACGCGGCGCATCTGTTCACGCTCCGTGCCAACCTTGAGGCGCTAGCCGCCGAACTGGCCGCCGAGCGCCAAGCGCTGGGTCGGCTCGCCCCCGTCGAGGTCGACGCGCTCGACCGCGCCGCAGACCGGGTTCAGGCTGCGGTGGAAGCCCATGATGCTCGCGCCTCCGCCCAGGCGAACTTGGCCCTGCACCGTGCCATAGCGGCGGCGGCGGTCAATCCATTTCTCGAAGACGCCTTGAACCGCGTCTGGGACCGCATTGCCGTGACCACCGTGGCCAACCTGGACGACCCTCACTGGGCCTGCGCGATAACCGATCAGCACCGCGCCATCATCGCCGGCATCCGGGCCGGCGACCCGAAGGCCGCACGGGAGGCCGCCAAGTTCCACATCGAGGCGGCAGCTCGCGCCTATCGTCCCCTCAACGCCGAGGCCACCGCCGATGGCAGCTCTCCCTTGGGGCCGTGAGGGGGCTGCACTCTACCCATCCGCAGCGGGGCATGCCTTCACAAGGCGGCAGACAAACGTCACGGGGAAAGAAAACCTCCGACCGGTGGAGGACTACTTGTCTCCGCTGAGCCTTTTCAGCGGCAGTTCCGTGTGCGCTGATCACAGCATGATCGCGGACGGCGTGGGCGGTGCCGGACGTTAAGAAGCCCCTGGTAGGACGGTTGGT
>NZ_JBEZJI010000104.1:0-14032 GCF_040649435.1 Actinomadura sp. NPDC048955 | reverse complement strand
GCCAACCCCGTCTCCGGGCCCTTCTTCAACTTCTCCACACCCGAACCCACCGGCGTCGTCGCCGCCATCGCACCCGACTCACCCCTACTCGGCCTGGTCTCCGTCCTGGCCCCCGCCATCGTGTCCGGCAACACCACCGTCGTGGTCGCCTCCGAACCCGCGCCGCTGCCCGCCATCACCCTGGCGGAGGTGCTCGCCACCTCCGACCTGCCCGGCGGCGTCGTGAACCTCCTCACCGGCCACCGCACCGAAATCGCACCCTGGCTCGCCGCCCACATGGACGTCAACGCCATCGACCTCACCGGCGTCCCGGACGACGACGTGCCCGGCCTCCAGGACAAGGCGGCCGACAATCTCAAGCGCGTCTTCCGCGCCACCGACGACTGGACCCAAGAGCCCGGAACCGCGCGCCTGACCGCGTTCCTGGAGACCAAAACCGTCTGGCACCCCGTCGGCATCTGATCCACAACCGCAAACACCCAAGGAAACGGCGCGATCGCCGTTACCTCTCCCCACTCATGCCTCGAACAGCCGGAACAGGAGGACCGCGATGGAACCCCACGGTGTTCTCGTCGTCGGCAGCATCACCGCGGACGTGACCGCGTTCAGCGCACGGTTCCCGCGGCGCGGTGAGACCGTGCTCGGCGACGACTTCACCCTCGTGCTCGGCGGGAAGGGCGCGAACCAGGCGGTCGCGTCCGCCCGCGCGGGTGCACCGACGTGGCTCGCCGGCTGCGTCGGCCGCGACCCGTTCCGCGAGATCGTCCTGGACGGCCTGCGGTCGTACGGCGTCGGACTGGACGAGGTCCGGACCGTGGACGGCCGCACCGGCGTCGCGCACATCCGCGTGGACGCGTCCGGGGAGAACGACATCGTCATCACCCCCCTGGCGAACGCCGACCTCAGCCCGGCCATGGTCGACGCGAGCATCGGCGCGACCGCCGGGAAGGTCGGCGTCCTGCTCCTGCAACTCGAAGTTCCCGCGGCGACGACCTGCCACGCGGCCAAGGCGGGCAGGGCGGCCGGGCTGACGGTCGTCCTCGACCCGGCCCCCGCCCAGGCGCTCCCGGACGACGTGTGGCCGCACATCGACCTGGTCACGCCGAACGAGAGCGAGGCGACGGAGCTGACGAGTGTGGAGGTCACCGACCCGGCGTCCGCCGAGAGGGCCGGACGATGGTTCCTCGACCGCGGCGTCGGCCACGCATTGATCACGCTGGGCGCGGGCGGCGCCGTCTCCGTCACCCGCGAAGGCGCCCGGCACTTCACCGCCTACCAGGTCACCGCCGTGGACACCACCGCGGCCGGGGACGCCTTCACCGGCTCGCTGGGCGCGGCACTCGCGGCCGGCGACGCCATGGAACGTGCCATCCGGCGGGGCATGGCCGCCGGGGCGCTGGCGACGACCCGGCCCGGCGCGAGCCCGTCCCTGCCCGATCGGGACGAGGTGGACGCACTGATGTCCGGCAACACCCTGGAAGGAGCCGCCCGATGAGGCGCAACCACGGCACGCTCAACGGCCAGCTGGCCCGGGTCATCTCCGAACTCGGGCACACCGACAGGCTCGTCGTCACCGACGCCGGGCTGCCCGTCCCGCCCGGGGTGGAGCGGGTGGACCTGGCGGTGCGGGAGAACCTTCCCCGCTTCCTCGACCTGCTGGACACCGTCCTCGCCGAGGTCGCCGTGGAGGGCGTGCTGATGTCGGAGGAGATCAAGGAGCGCAGCCCGGAGATGCTCGCCGAGATCGAGGCCCGGTTCCCCGGTGTCGAGATCCGGTTCGTGCCGCACACCGAGTTCAAGCGGTCCACCGGCGAGGCGCGGGCGGCGGTGCGGTCCGGGGAGTTCACCCCGTACGCGAACGTGCTGCTGACCGCGGGCGTCGTCTACTGACGGGAGATCGACATGCGGATGCAACTGGTCGACGTCCACAAGTCGTTCGGGGAGAACCACGTGCTGCGGGGCGTCGGCCTCGCGGTCGAGCCGGGCGAGGTCGTCGCGCTGTGCGGCGAGAACGGCGCCGGCAAGTCCACCCTGACGCGGGTGATCTCCGGTGCGCACCAGCCGGACGGTGGCACGGTCCTCGTCGACGGCCGCGCCGCGGTCCTGAAGGACCCGCAGGCCGCGATGACGCTCGGGATCGAGGTCATCTACCAGGAGTTCCAGCAGAACCTGTTCCCGAACCTGACCGTCGCCGAGAACATGCACATCCTCGACCGGGAGGGCCGGTTCGGGCGCCTGCTGGTGTCGCGCCGCCGGATGGCGGAGGCCGCCGTGTCCGCCCTGAAGGATCTCGGGCTGGACATCGACGTGCGGCGGCCGGTCGGCGAGCTCGGCGTCGCCGAACGGCAGATGGTCGAGATCGCCAAGGCGATGACGCACAAGCCTCGGCTGCTGATCCTGGACGAGCCGACCGCGGCGCTGGACGAGCGGGAGTCGGAGCGGCTGTTCGAGCAGATCCGGCGGCTGCGCAAGGCCGGCGTCACGATCCTCTACATCAGCCACCGGCTGGACGAGGTGTTCGAGCTGTCCGACCGGATCGTCGTCCTGCGCGATGGCCGCGTCACCCTGGACGAGCCCACCGGGACGCTCTCCCCCGCCCAGGTCGTCACCGCGATGGTCGGCGACACCGTGGACGATTTCTACCCGAAGGAGCACAACACCACGGACCGAGTCGTCCTGCGCGTCCGGGGCGCGTCGGGCGGCGACGCGTTCCACGACGTCGACCTGGACGTCCGGGCGGGCGAGGTGCTCGGCATCGGCGGTGTCGTCGGCTGCGGCCGCGGCGAGTTGCTCCGCGCGCTGTTCGGCCTGCACCCGCTCACGTCCGGGACGGTGACCGTGGACGGCGAGCCGGTCAGGGCGCGCGGCCCGAGGCAGGCGATCTCCGGGCGCATCGCCTACGTCACCCCGGACCGGTCCGGTGAGGGCCTCGCCATGCAGCAGTCCGTCGAGGCGAACGTGTCGCTGCCGTCCCTCGGCCGCTTCACGAAGGCCGACGTCGTCCTGCGCGGCCGGGAGCGCGCGGAGACCGGGAAGGTGATGGCGGACCTGCGGGTCCGCGCGGCGTCGCCGTCCATCGCGGCCGGGTCGCTGTCGGGCGGCAACCAGCAGAAGGCGCTGTTCGCCAAGTGGGTGATGGCCGGGCCCCGGGTGCTGCTGATGGACGAGCCGACGCGCGGCGTCGACGTCGGCGCCAAGACCGAGATCTACCGGATCATCAACGGCCTCACCGCGGACGGCGTCGCCGTCGTGCTGGTCAGCTCCGACCTGCCCGAGCTCGTCGCCATGTCCGACCGCGTCCTCGTGATGCGCGAGGGACGCACCGTCTCCGAGCTCACCGGCGACGACGTCAACGAACAGAACATCCTCGAGCACGCACTGGTAGGTGCCCCATGACCTCCACCGTCACGAGCCTCGCGTCCCCGTCGCGGCTCTCCTCGGCGGCCGCCGCCGCGCGCCGGCTGCGCGCGGTCTGGATGCTGCTGCTGGTCGGGATCATCCTGACCATCGCCTCACCGGTCTTCCTGACGCACAACAACCTGATGAACGTCGGGCTGGCCACGTCCGTCGCGGCGCTGCTCGCGGTCGGCCAGTCCTACGTGATCATCCTGGCGGAGATCGACCTGTCGGTCGGCGCGGCGCTCGGCTTCACCGCCGTCGTCACCGCGCAGACGCTCCGCGACCACGGTCTCGTCGCCGGGGTCGGCGCGGGCGTGGCGACGGGCGCCGCGATCGGGCTGGTGAACGGGCTGCTCGTCACCAAGACACGGATGCCGTCGTTCATCGCGACACTGGCCACCATGTCGGTGCTGTCGGGCCTCAGCCTGCAGCTCACCAAGGGCAACCCGGTCGCCGTCACCGACTACGACTTCCAGGGCATCGGGCAGAGCCGGATCGCCGGCGTGCCCGTCCCCGTCGTGATCATGCTGGTGGTGTTCGCGGTGTTCGGGTACCTGCTCGCGCGGACCCGGTTCGGCCGGCACGTCTACGCCACCGGCGACAACACCGAGGCGGCCCGGCTGTCGGGCGTCCGCACCGACCGGGTGAAGATCCTCGCGTTCGTGATCAGCGGCGTGCTGGCGGCGCTCGCCGGCTTCATCCTCACCGCCCGGCTGTCCACCGCGGAGCCCACCGCCGGCACCGGCCTGGAACTGGAGGCCATCGCCGCCGTCATCATCGGCGGAACGAGCCTCGCCGGCGGCCGCGGCACGCTTCTCGGCACCCTCGTCGGCGCGCTCGTCCTCGGCGTCATCGACAACGGGATGAACCTGCTGGACGTCTCGCCGTTCCTGCAGAACGTCGTGAAGGGCCTGGTCATCCTGCTGGCCGTGTTCCTGGACCGCAACATCGACGTGCTGCGCTCCCTCATCCCGAAACGTGCGGACAAGACCACACAGGGCGGACCGTCTCATCGCAGCGGCACCGCCGCCAAGACCCCCTGATCGACTCCCACCCCAACCCCGCAAAAGGAGATTCCCATGCGCGTGGCCAGAACCACCCGCGCCGTGATCGCCGTGACGGCCGCGGCCGCGCTCGCCCTGACCGGGTGCAGCCGCGCCGGCGAGGACGCCGGCGCCTCCACCGGCAAGGCGTCCGGAAAGAAGGACGCGACGATCATCATGAGCACGCTCAACAACCCGTTCTTCGTCAGCGTCAAGAACGGCGCGCAGGCGCAGGCGGCCAAGCTCGGCATCAAGCTGAACGTGCAGAACGCCAACAACAGCGACGCCGCCGCGCTCAACCAGGCGACGACGGCCATCTCCAAGCAGACCGGCATCCTCATCATCGACCCGGTCAGCACCCAGTCGGCGACGTCGTCGGTGACGCAGGCGAACGGCGCGAACATCCCGGTGATGGCGTTCGACCGCAAGCCGTCCGGCGGCAAGCTCGCCACATTCGTCGGCTACGACGCCGTCCAGGCCGGGCGCAACGCCGCCAAGTCGCTCGCCGAGGCCGTCGGCGAGAAGGGCAAGGTCGTGGAGATCCAGGGCCTGCTCGGCACGAACGTCGCGCAGGACCGGAGCAAGGGCTTCAACGAGGAGATCGCCAAGCACAAGGGCATCACGGTCGTCGCCAAGCAGGCCGCCGACTTCGACCGCGCCAAGGCGCTGAACGTGATGACGAACGTGTTGCAGGCCAACCCGGGCATCAACGGCGTGTACGCCGCGAACGACGAGATGGCCATGGGTGTCTTGTCGGCGCTGAAGGCCGGCAACCTGTCCAAGAAGGTGAAGCTCGTCGGCAACGACGGCATTTCCGACGCACTGGCCGCGGTCGCGGCGGGCGACATGTACTCGACGAACGCCGAGTCGCCGTTCGCGCTGGGCCAGAAGGTCATGACGCTCGCCGCCGACGTCCTCGCCGGCAAGAAGGTCGCGGCCGACGAGACTCTGCAGGGCAGGCTCGTCACGAAGGACGGCGCCGAGGAGTACGCCGACTACCTGGTCGGGCTCGGCGACGCCGCTGACGTCCCCCCGTCCCTGAAGTAGGACACGCGAAGGTCCCACCGGCCCCGCCCCGGGGGCCGGTGGGATCGTCCTCCCTCAGGGCGACCGGCAGGCCGCTGCAGGAGCAGAAGTCGAGCGTGCATAACGTGATCCAGAGTCACGCGCACGCCGCAACAGAGCAGTCCCCGGCTCGCGGCGGCCAGCGAGTGCGACGTCATGGCTCTCGCCGAAGCCGACACTGCCTGAACACTACGGTGGCCCGCGTGAGCAACGACACGATCGAGGCCGCCTCCGCCGAGCCTTTACGCCACGCCCTGGTCAACCAGCTAATGGAGCACGGACTCATCCGCACCGGCCGCGTCGAAGAGGCGATGCGCACCGTCCCCCGCCACATGTTCGTGCCGCAAGCTCCCCTGGAAAAGGCGTACGCGAACGCCACGGTAGACATCAAGCTCGACGCCGGCGGCGCGTCGATCAGCTGCGCCTCCCAGCCCGGCATCGTCGCCATGATGCTGGAACAACTCCAGGTCGAACCGGGCCACAAGATCCTGGAGCTGGGGGCCGGGACGGGCTACAACGCCGGACTACTCGCCTACCTGGCCGACCCGACCGGCCACGTCACCACCATCGATGTAGATGACGACCTCGTCGAGGGCGCCCGCACCTCACTGGCCGCCGCCGGCATCGACAACGTCACCGTCATCCTCGGCGACGGCGCTCTCGGCCACGCCGACAACGCGCCCTACGACCGCGTCATCGCCACGGTCGGCGCACACGCAGTCCCCCACGCCTGGCTCGACCAGCTCGCCCCGGGCGGACGGCTCCTCACCCCGCTGCGGCTGCGGGGCACCGTCGCTCGTTCCATCGCCTTCGAACAGCAGGATGGTGCCTGGCGCAGCCTGAGCAGCGAGATGAACACCTTCATGCCGCTTCGCCAAGGCATCGCCGACGATCCGCGGCGCATGGTTCCCGTGACCTCCGACGGCACGGTCACGCTCGTGACCCCCTACCCCAGCTCGACAGCCTGCTCCGACCAGGCGACACTCACCTACCTGACCCGCCGCAAGGCCACCCACGCCGCCCCGGACGGCGCCAGCCTGTACGAGTTCGGCGTCATCGGCCACGGCCCCGGCAGAGACGCCCTGGCCGAGCAGGTCGCCGAGTCCGTCCGCACCTGGGACCACGAGTACCGCGGACGCGAGGTCACCTTCGAGATCCAGCCGCTCGACAGCCCGCCTCCCGCCCAGGGCCCCGGCCGTTTCACCTTCTCCAACGCCCTCAACCGGATCCTCATCGAATGGCGATGAGATGAACGTCGCCGCGATAGCCCAGCGCTTCCCACTGGTCGCCCGCCCCCGCCCCACCTGCCCATTCCTCGCCGAGCGGGTCGGTCAAATCCGCGAAATGGCCCGCACCGCTCACACGGAAAACGACCAAGCGTCGGCCGCCGCCGTACAGAACATGGCCGCCCTGATCGACGGCCGCTCCCTAGCCTTCCGCCACCTCACCAACACAGAAGAGCACCACCGCACACTCTGCCACTACAACGAATTTCAGGCGCAGAACACTAGTCGAACAGGCTGACCTCCGAAGACGGATACGCCGCCCAAGAGGTCATCAACAATGGGAGCGGCCGTACGCACCTGACCGTCGAGCATGAGCGCGCACTTTCCGCAGTCATACGATCTGCTGGACTTCACCGCAACGCCATCCCTCAACGCCGCTGAAACAGCCGGGGAGGTGACCACGCGCCAGCAGAACGCCCCGAGCCATGCCACGCATCGGAGTTAGCCCTGACTACCAACCTCAAGGCGAGGTCCTGCTCATCTACCGGCGGTCACCGCTCACCAGTGAAGCCCACCGGGTTTGACGAAGTCTGATTGCGTCCCCGAGAAGCAGGAACGCTTGTTCGTCGGTTTGAGCCACATCGGCGCTCAGGTGGGGGGCGTGATATCGACGAGTTTCAGTAACGCTCTGAGGTGGCGGAGGCCAACGAGGGTAAATCCGCGGTGCGTCGGTTCCCGCCGCATCCTGACCCTGGGGAGAGCGGCGGCTTCGCCGATGTCGTCGCCACCTGGGTGTCCGGCTATCGGCTTGCTTCGGCCGCCGCCTCCATGTCGGCGGGCTGCCGCCGGCCGTTGGCCTGCGGCGGCAATAGAGCGACGATGAGCACGGCGCCGAGCGCCATGCAGATCGCGCCCGCCGTGAGCCCGCTCGAGTAGCCCATGATGGCCAGCGCGGCCACTCCGACGGCTCCGCCGATCTGCTGGACGGAGGTGAACAGGGCCGAGCCGAGACCGGCGTCGTCCTCGGTGGTGCCGTCGACCGCGGCCGTGGCCATGACAGGCAGGACCAGTCCATTGCCCATGCTCAGCACGAGCATGCCGGGCAGGACGTGGACGGGGTAGGAGTCGCCCGCCACCAAGCCGGATAGCAGCAACAGGCCGGCGACGTTGACCAGGAACGCCAGCAGAAGCGTCCAGCGCGTCCCGATTCTGGGGGAGATTCGGGAGGACAGCCACATGCCCGACAGGATGCCGGCGCCGTAGGGCAGGTAGGCGATGCCGGCAAGGAGCGGGCTGTACCCCAGGGCGGTCTGCACCTGGATCATCAGCAGGAACGACATCGCGTACATCGCCATCGAGAACAGCAGGGTCGCGCCATTGGCCACCGCCCTCGTCCGCGAGGCCAAGAACGCCCCCGGCACCAGCGGCGCGACCGCCCGCGACTCGACCGAAAGGAACGCAACTGCCAAAGCGGCGGACAGCACGACGACGCCGGCGACGACCGGATCGGTCCAGCCGGTCTCACCCGCGCGCAGCAGCCCGTACACCAGCGTCACCGCGGCACCGGTGACCAGGACCGCGCCGGGAACGTCGAGGCGGCGCCGCCCGGGGGCGCGGGACTCGGGGACCAGGCGGGGAAGCAGCGCCAGCGCCACAGCGACGACGGGCAGGTTGATCAGGAAGATCCAGCGCCAGGACACCAGGTCGGTCAGCGCCCCGGAGATCACCAGGCCCGAGGTCGCGCCCAGGGCCGCGATGCCACCCCAGATGCCCAGTGCCTTGGCCCGCTCCTCCGGCCCCGGATACAGCAACGTGATCATCGACATCGCCGCCGGACCGGCCATCGCCGAGCCCGTGCCCTGCACGAACCGCCCGGTCACGAGCTGCCATGGCTGTTGCGCGAGCCCGCACGCCAGGCTGGCCGCCCCGAACAGCGCCACACCGATGAGGAAGACGCGTCGGCGGCCCAGCAGGTCCGCCAGCCGGCCGCACAACAGCAGCAACCCGCCGAAGGCCAGGAAGTAGGCGTTGACGACCCACGGCAACCCGGACGCGCCGAAGCCCAGGTCATCGCGGATGCTGGGCAGGGCGACGTTCACGACGGTGTCGTCGAGCACGAGCATGAACTGGACAAGGCACAACACGATCATCGGCATCTGAACGACGCTATGATCCGCCGCATTTGGCCACAATGCGCGATGGGGCCAGACTGTGTCGCATGGAGGACATGGGCGCGATCACCGTCGGCCGCTTCCCGCTGGCCTCCGGAGAGTGGATCCCCCCGCACGAGCACACCTACCACCAGCTCGCCTGGACCCGCCGCGGCGTCCTGAGCGTCGGTGTGGACGAGGTGTACTGGGTCCTGCCGCCCACCAGGGCGCTATGGCTGCCCGCCGGCGTCACCCACACCACCGGCGCGACCCGCGACGCGGTCCTGTGCAGCCTCTATCTGGCGCCCGATCGCTGCCCGGTGAACTGGTCCGAACCGACGGCGGTCGGCGTCGACGGACTGCTGGCCGAGCTCATCGGGTATCTGGACCGTGCCGACCTCACCGACGAAGCGCGGTCGCGCGCCGAGGCGGTAGTACCCGACCTGCTGCGTCCTCTTCCCACCCGACCCATCAACGTGCCGCAACCGACCGACGAGCGCGTCCAGGTGGTCGCGGCAGCCCTGCTAGCAGATCCCGCAGACCCGCGCAGCCTGGAGGCTCACGCCCGCGCGGCGGGCGTGAGCCGGCGGACGTTGACGCGGCTGTTCGTGCGCGACACGGGCATGAGCTTCGACCATTGGCGCACCCAGGTACGGCTGCGTGCCGCCCTGCCGTTGCTGGCCGAGGGGCAGCCGGTATCGCGGGTGGCCCACAGCGTGGGGTACGCCAGCGCGAGCGCGTTCCTAGCCGCCTTCCGCCGCACGGTCGGCACCACACCCAAGCGCTACCTGCTCAGAGGTTGACTTCGATCTCCGTCACGCTGACCGGTACGACCCGGGCGACGCGGTCACCTGACGACGCGGAGGTCCGCCAGCCACCCCCCAGAATCAGTTCCGATCCCGTCTTGCCGGCCGACACCTCGTGCTCGCGCATCACACCACGGATCGACCTCCAGCCCGGACACACCACAGCGAATCTTCGATAAGCGGGCGGCCGGGTGTTGCTGAAACTCATCAACACACCACACCGCGACCACAACGCGTTGCCGAAACTCGTCGACAAGCGTTGCTGCTAATCGCCGTCAGAGCCATGAAGACCGTTGGTCTACCTGGCCTGACCTGGTGCCGGTAGACCTCCCCGGTGACCGCCGGAGAAGAGTGCCCGCACAGATCGCCGACCGCCTCGATGGGCACTCCCCCGTAGCTCGTGATCGACATGCACGAGTGACGCAGTTCGGCGACCATGTATCCCGATCCCCGCATTCTTGGTGATGAGCCGGAAGCCCCGCCGCACGTTCGCGGCGTCCAGAGGTTTCCCGGTTGTCGAGCAATGCCAAATGCGCCGTCGCCGCCGGGAAGGCCGCACCCTGTGCGTGACGCCCACGAGTTGAGCGTCGTAGCGATAAGGGAACGACCGCTGCAAGGAAGCAGTATCGGAGACTGGTGCGGTGTCTGAGATTTCGCCCTCGCTCACGACCACCTGACCCATCTCACCCGAGCTGTCCGTGCTACGGGGGGAACCTCAGTTCGGAAACCGACAGGTCTGGAGTGAGGCCCGCCATGCGTTCCTCGACGACGTCCGCTTCGGCGAGCGAGTCCGGTGGCGTTCGGCGTTCCGTGCAGCCGCGCGGCTAGGTCGATCGAGGGTGCGCTACCGTCGCCCGCGCCGACCGGCACGTAACCCTCCACCCGGAAAGCCACGAGAGTCTGGTTCACCGGCTTGGTGCTGGTGAGCACCATGGGCGCCAGAGCTCGGAGCTTCCCTGAGCGGCTTCGACGAACCGGCGTACCTGTGGGTTCACGGAGGCTGTGCCATGGACGCCGATCTCATGCGCCCCGTGGGCAATGGGGCGCGGGCCATCCAGGGCAATGCGGACGATCTCGGCCTTCTGCGCCACTCTGACCAGCGAATACCGCAATGACGGAATCGGAGGCGTCAACCCTTAAAGCCAAGCTGATCAAAGGCAGATGCACACCGAGCAGGCTTCCACCTCCCGCGTCAGCGCATCCTTCTCGGATGAGCCTCATCCTCCGCCACCACCGAAATAGCGACCGAGCCCTTTAAGTGAGCACTCGCCAGAAAAGGATCACACTTTGGTTATACTCAATGGCCTCAATGGCGCCCAACGCACCCTGCGTCCAGTTCGCCCGGGGTCAGAGGCTCGCCTACGAACTCCCGGACGCGAGGACTCCACCAGGTCCAAATGGTATTACTTTTCAACCATAAGTACACATATGCCCGAATTTACTTAACCACTCCCTCATCAGACTCCTCACCAACGCCCCAAGGTTCAACGCGCTCACTTCACACTCTTCGGCCTGCTATGACATTTTCATTTTAACCGTTACATTATTATTACTCGGGAAATCGGTCCACTATCCACCTTATTGCTGTTTTATCACAGAGGCGACTGCAAGAATCGTTGAAAGGATTACGAGGAATACCCAGTTACGGTGCTTGCAAGCGAAGCGGGAACCCATGACGAGAGACCGGAACGCGATCTTGAGGGGGACGTGCCCCCAGCATCTGTCCGGCTCCGGCTTCGCCGCGGAGGATGCGGCGTACGGGCCGCTGACCATCCGCCGTTCCTACCAGCCCGCCGCCGCGGGCATGCCCGCGTCCAGAGCGGCCTGCAACACCGGAGTGGACGCGGGAAAGCGGGCCGGCCGCTGGAGCGGGAAGCCATCGATCACCGCGATGGCCGACGGGGACCTCGATGCGCAAACGCTGAGGTTCCTGTGGTCCATCCTCCGTTGGCAGCCCCAGCCTATGGGGGCCGGCCGTGAAGTTCGCCCGTTCGAAGGGCTTCCCATGGGCGGTCCCCGAAATCGGTTACGGCAGAACCGGCACGCCGGGGGGTGGCCTGGCTGAAGGCCCAGGTCTCCTACCTGACGTCGGCGGCGGACGGCGGAGGGCATACGAGGTGCGCTTTCGCGTGCTGGTTCGCCACCGCCGAGCCCATCTCGATTCCGACGCCTAGAGATGTCCCACACGGATCAGGGCGTTCGAGAGGACGTCGCGGACCTGCTACAGCGATCGGCCCGAGTTCGATCCATGATCACGCGGCCGGCTTGGCTCCTCGAAGCCCGACTCGTCTTATCTCAGGGTGACCTCGACCACCAAAAGGGGGACGGTTTTGCTTTACGGAGTCGACGTGGCCAGTTATCAGGGCAATCCCAACTGGGCCGCGGTACAGCGCTCGGGGATCCGCTTCGGATTCTCCAAGGTCACCGAGAACACCGACTACACCAACCCCACCTGGGGACACAACCGGTCGGGCATGCTGGCCCTCGGGGCGGGGTTCGTGCCGGGGGCCTACCACTTCCTGCACGGAGGGCACGGCGCCGCGCAGGCCCGCTACTTCCTGGCCAAGGTCGGAGAGCTCTCCCGGTTCGCCGTCGCGCTCGACGTCGAGGCGTCCGGCGCGAACGTGCCCACGGCCAGGGAGTGGGTGGCCGAGTTCAAGGACCGCACCGGCGGGCACCCGGTCATCGGCTACTTCCCGCGCTGGTACTGGGAGGCCCATGGCCGCCCCGACCTAGGGTTCTTCGACACGATCTGGCAGTCGCGGTATGTCTCCGGCTACGGCGCCCCGGCCGCTCTCTACAGGAAGGTCCCCTCCTCGTGGTGGGTGCAGTTCGGCGGAGAGCCCATCTCGATCCTGCAGTACTCGTCCAGCGGCGCGGTACCGGGCGTCCCGGGCCGCTGCGATGTCAACGCCTTCCGCGGCTCGCTCGCAGAACTGAAGGCGCTGGCCCTCAGCGACCACCAGGAGGACGAAGTGCCCATCCGCAGCAGCTATGGCAAATCCAGGCCCCAGAACCTCGAATGGGGCCGGTTCACCCGCCTCAACTGGGACATCACCCACACCGACCCGGCCAAGGCTCATTCCGAACCCGACAGGGACCATCCCGACGGCTATCCCGGCTACGTGGCCCCCGCCCCGACATGGGCGGACATCGACACCGTCGTCCGCATCGAGGGCCTCAGCGAGGGCGACGGGTACCAACTGCAGTTCGAGGTCCACGACTGGAAGGACGGAAAGTCCGCCGGGTCGTGGGCCGAAGTCCGCGCCGACGCCAAGGCGACCGGCGGCGACCAGATCGCGACCGCCGCCATGCCCAAGGGGCTCCGCAAGGGCCAGCACGTGTACGTCTCGGTCGCGGCCTTCCCCGCCGGCGGCGACCCCGGCGACCGGCCCGCACCCAGGGCGACGGCCGGACGGTGGACCATCGCCCAGGACCGTGGCTGAGTCCCTGCGTCCGTCACCCGCTCGGCAATATCACCTGAAGCCAACCGGCACTTTCTGGGTGAATTCGCCGCCCAGATGACACGGGCGTGGACAAGAGGGCGACGGGCCAGGGCGATCAACGCTTGCCCCTTTCCAGAGCGAGCAGGTATCAGACGCCTGGACAGGTGCGTAATGGGATGGGTCTCGCCACGCGAGCACCCACCCCGTCCGCCCACTCGACACTCGCCCATGCCCGGCTCCGGGCGTGCATCAGCTAATCCAAGGCAATCGAGGCCGGAAGATGTCAGGCAATCAGGGGAGTCATGGCCTACACCTCACTTCGCGGACGAACCGCGACCAAGGATGATCGTGCTTTTCCCCTTGGCGACGAAGAAGCTGATAGGCCGATCGAGCCGGAAGCGGACATTCATAAGGCGATGAGCGAACTCGATCTGGAGGGCCGGCCGGCATGGTTCGACGACCTAATAGATGATTCGGTCGAAACGGTGCCGCCGAGTAAGCCGTAGTGTCCCTGAGCGCCCCTCCAGAGGACCGGAGGCGGAGCCGGTACAGCACATCCGACCTAGAGCACGAAGAGCCGAAGGTACAACGATCGCATTGAACGAAGGGTGTGCAACGTGCCTCGAGTCTGATCGACATGTGGCAACGATGGCGCCCTGAACATCACCATCATAGGCACGACCAGCAGATATAACTTTCTGTCACTCTCAATGCGCAAAGTGTAGCCGACGCGAGAGGTGACGCGGGAAACCAAGGCACGCAATGTGATAAGCGACGACCTGCAATGTTTCGCTCTTCAGGATAGGGAGTGCGATGGCTGAAGCCGACCGCATGGACGAGGTGGACGTGAACCCCTGCGTGCACCGAGCGACCGAAACAGACGAGGAGCAGGTCCTG
>NZ_JBEZJI010000103.1:0-14116 GCF_040649435.1 Actinomadura sp. NPDC048955 | reverse complement strand
GCGGCGTCGCGACGCCGCCCGCGGGGGAGCCTCACGGTGCGCCGCAGGCGCCCATCACGTAGTGGCGGCACTGGCCGTCGCAGCAGACCTTCTTGTAGTAGATGGACTGCGAGCAGTAGTAGTAGGTCTTGCAGCCGGCGGACGCGGTGGCCTTGGGGGCCACGTGCGCCAGGAGGCGGTCGACGAGACGGCTCATGCGTGTCTCCTCTCCCCGGCCGTCGGCGGCCGTGGACGGTGATCATTATTCGGACCAACCGGATTACAGCACACCGGGGGCCGTGATCCCGTCAAAAAGATCATTTCGTCTGCGGGCGTGTTCCGGCCGGGCGGGTGGGGTCTTCGAAGGGCGGCCCGCCCTGCCTTGGGGTGCGCCCCGGGGGATGAGCGTCAATCGGCCCTCGGGGTGATCTTCCGGGGCGGAGGTCGGGCCCGGCGGTGGATCACGGGGACAAGTCGAGCATTCGAGAATCAGCGGACCAATCCGTGCAACCGCGCGGGAGAGGCATCGATCCCCCCGAAGGGAACCTCATGCGTCTCGGACACAGGATTCTCGCGGCCGGCGTGGCGGGAGTGGCCGGTGCGGCCCTCGTGCCCGCTTTAACGGTCACCGCTCTGGCAGCCCCGGGCGACGCGACGAGCCCGGTCGAGAAGGCTCGCGCCGACCGTGTGCCCACTCCGAAGCTCGACTGGTACAAGTGCTACGACACCGCGGAATGCGCGACCGTCCGGCTGCCCTTGGACTACGACGATCCGAAAGGCGCGACGACCGAGGTCGCGGTCCTGAGGGTCAGGGCGCGCAACGCCAAGAAGCGGATCGGCAGCCTGTTCGTCAATCCGGGCGGGCCCGGCGGCCAGGGCACCGCCATCGCCTACCAGGCGCCCTACTTCCTCGGCAAGGACGTCCTCGACCGCTTCGACATCGTCGGCTTCGACCCGCGCGGCATCGGCTTCAGCTCCAACGTCGCCTGCTTCAAGTCCACCAAGGACCAGACGCTCGCGCTGGCGGGGATGAACGTGGCGTTCCCGGTCGGCGCGAAGCAGGAGGCGGCCTACGTCAAGTCGGCGAAGGCGGTCGGCAAGGGCTGCTCGACGACCGGGAAGAAGCTGGCGGGCGCGATGTCCACCGCCGAGGCGGCCCGCGACATGGACGTCCTGCGCCGTGCGGTCGGCGACAAGAAGCTGTCCTACCTGGGCTTCAGCTACGGCACGGCGATCGGCCAGTACTACGCGAACATGTTCCCCGACCGGCTGCGCGCCGTGGTCGTGGACGGTGTCATCAACCCCGTCTCCTGGGCCGGCACCCGCAAGACCGAGAACCAGATCCTGGACGACCGGCTGCGGTCCGCCGACGGCGCCTACAAGGCGCTGCGGGAGATCCTCGTCCGCTGCGGCAAGGCGGGCAAGAAGAAGTGCCAGTTCGCGGCCTACGGGGATCCCGTCAAGAACTTCGACGTCCTCGCCAAGCGGCTGAAGGCGAAGCCCGCCGACATCGAAGGCGAGAAGGTCACCTACGCCGACCTCGTCGGCGGCGTCCTCGGCGCGCTGTACGACCCGAGCGGCTACGAGGTCGTCGACGCCATGGCCACCGACCTGTGGCAGGCGACCTCGCCCGCCTCGTCGGCGGCGCAGGCAGCCAAGGCGCGCAAGGCCCTCGCCGCCCGCATCGCGGAGCGCCGGGCCGAGGTCAGGCGGCAGAAGGAGGCGGCGGAGAAGGTCACGGCCAAGGACTTCCCCTACGACAACGGCCTTGAGGCGTTCAGCGGCGTCACCTGCACCGACGGCCTGCACCCGAAGAAGGCGGGGAGCTGGCCCGCGCTGACCGCGGCGTCCGACAGGCGGGCGCCCTACTTCGGGCGCGCGTGGGGCTGGGGCAGTGTCCAGTGCGCCCGCGACGCCTGGAAGGTCCGCGACGAGGACGCCTACACGGGTCCCTTCAACCGGCGCACGAACGCGCCCGTCCTGTTCGTGGGCGACTACTACGACCCGGCGACGAACTACAACGACGCGGTCTCGTCCAGCAAGCTGCTGCCCAACAGCCGGCTGCTGTCCAGCAACAGCTGGGGGCACACCGCCTACGGCACTTCGGCGTGCGTGACGAAGGCGGTCGACGGCTACCTCGTCGGCGGGAAGCTGCCGCCCGCGGGCAAGGTGTGCGTCGGCGACGTCCAGCCGTTCGCCGGCAACCCTGAGCCGGCACTCGAATCCAGGGGCCCGGCGGACGCGAGCGCGATGGCGCCGCAGGCGGCCGCCACCGGCAACGGCACGAAGCTGCCGCCGGTGGCCGCACGGGTCCCCTCGTCCATCCTGCTCGGAACGCGGTAAGCGAGGTCTTCCCCGCCCAGGGGAGCGGCAGGCCCCCGGCGCCAGCGGTGCCGGGGGCCTTGTCAGCCCTGGCCGGGGGCCTCGTCAGGCCTGGCCGGCGGACGGCTTCACCCGGTACGACAGCAACACGATGCCGGAGTCGAACGTCCGTGTCTCGATGACGTCGAGCATGGCGCGGGTGTCCTGCCGGAAGAGCAGGCCCTCCTCGTCGGCCTTCCCGAGGAAGAACGGGTGGACCCAGAACCGGAGTTCGTCGAGCAGTCCGTGCCGCATCAGGGTGTGGGAGAGACGGCCGAACCCGTACAGGAGGATGTCCCCGCCGGGCTGCTCCTTCAGTCGGGAGATCTCCTCGACCACGTCGCCGCCGATGATGACGGAGTTGTCCCAGTCGGCCTTTTCGAGCGTGGTCGAGACGACGTACTTCGTCACCGCGTTCATCTTGTCGGTGTAGGGGTCGCCGGAGCGCCCCTTCCATACCGAGGCGAAACTGTCGTAGGTGTGCCGGCCCAGCAGGACGCCGTCGCAACCGAGCAGCAACTCGGTCTGCGCGCCGGAGTCGCCGTCCCCGAGGGACGGCCAGTCCTGCGGGTCCTGGATGACACCGTCGATCGAGACGAACATGGAGTTGATGATGCGTCGCACAGGATTCTCCGATCCGGATGTGTGGGGCTGATCGCCGTATGCCCGCAAGTCTCCGGGCAGCGCCCTGCCAGGACATCCGTGCCGCCACGGAGGCGGCACGGAAGCCGCCACCGGAGTTCTCCGGATCCGTGAGACTGGCGTGATGACCCCCCAGCGTCCGGTCCAGGCGTCCAAGCGTGAGGCGGAGGTCCTCGCGGCGCTCGCCGAGCGGCTGTCGAACGTCCAGATCGCGGGCAGGCTCCACATCTCGGTCCGGACCGTCGAGAGCCACATCTCCTCGCTCCTGCGCAAGTACGGCGTGACCGACCGCTGGGAGCTGGCGGAGGAGGCGCGTCGCCGTACGCCCCAGCCTGGGCACATCGCCGGCCTGCCGGCCGCGCGGACCACGTTCCTCGGGCGAGGCGAGGAGATCGCGACGGTGCTCGCCCTGCTGGAGAGGGAGCGGCTGGTGACCCTCCTCGGACCCGGCGGTATCGGCAAGACGCGGCTCGCGGCGGTGGCCGCCGAGGCGGCGGCGCCCGCGTTCCCGCTCGGCGGTGCGTTCGTCGACCTCGTGCCGGTCGCCGACGCGTTCGTCGCGCAGGCGGTGGCGTCCGCGCTCGGCGTGACCGAGCGCCCCGGGCAGGCACTGGAGGACGTCATCGCCCGCCGCCTCGCGAGGGGCCGGACGCTGCTGGTCCTGGACAACTGCGAGCATCTCCTCGACGCCGCCGCCGGCTTCGTCGAGCGGCTGCTGTCGGCGTGCGCCACCGTGACCGTCCTGGCCACCGGGCGCGAGCGCATCGGCGTGCAGGGCGAGCGCACCGTTCTCGTCCCGCCGCTTCCGGCGGACTCCGACGCAGAACGGCTGTTCCTGGACCGCGCCGAGGCGGCCGACCCGGGGTTCACCGCCGCGCGCGCGGACGTCGCCGAGATCTGCCGCCGGCTGGACGGGATGCCGCTGGCGATCGAGCTCGCGGCGGCGCGCGGCGCGTCCCTCGGGGCGACGGGGCTGCTGACGGCGCTGGAGGACGTGCTGCGGCTGCTGACCGGCGGCCGCGGGGCGGTCGAGCGGCACCGGTCCCTGCGCGCGGTCATCCGCTGGAGCCACGACCTGCTGACCGAGGACGAGCGGGAGCTGTTCGAGTGCCTGTCGGTGTTCGTCGGCGGATTCGACCTCGCGGCCGTGGGCGCCGTCGTCCCCGGCCTCGGCGCGGGCGCGGCCGCCGACCTGCTCGGACGGCTGGTCGACAAGAGCCTCGTCGTCCGGGCCGCGGAGGGCCGCTGGCGCATGCTGGAGACGGTCCGCGCGTTCGCCGCGGAGCGGCTGGCCGCCGGTGCGGCGCGGGGGGCCGTCCGCGAGCGGTACCTGCGGTGGGCCGCGGACACCGCCGCCGAGCTGGAGGATCGGCTGGACGGCGACTGGCGCGGCCGCTTCGACGCCGTCGCCGACGACCTGCGCGCGGCCCTCGCGGGCGCGCCGCCGGGCCGGGCGGACGTGCCGCACCGCCTCGCCCGGTCCCTGGGGCACCTGACCTTTGCCCGCCGGTTCCTCCGCGAGGCCCCCGGCCACTACCGGGAGGCGGCCCGGCGGGCGCCGACGCCGGACGAGGCGGCGCTCGACCTGCGGGACGCCGCGGACGCCGCACACGCCCTGATCGAGACCGGCCGGGCCTTCGACCTCCTGCTGGAATCGGCGGAGCAGTCCCGCAGGGCGGGCGACGGCGACGGGGAGGCCGCCACCCTCGCGTTCGCCGTGGTGACCGCCGAGCGGCACCCTTCCGGGTTCGACGCCGAGATCCCCCACGAGCGCCTGCGGGCCCTGCTGGCCCGGGCCCGCGCGGCCGGGGACCTCCGCGACCGGGTCGTGGCCGCGCATCTCGCCGCCGCGAGGGCGTGGAGCCACGGCACCGAGAAGGTCACCCCGGACCCGTTCCTCGCCGCGGCCGCGCGTTCCGCCGCCCGGGCCACCGGCGATCCGGTGCTGCTGTCGGCCGCGCTGGACGCGTCCGGCATCGCCGCCCTGACCGCGGGCAGGTTCCGGGAGGCGCACCGGATCGCCACCGAACGCGTCGGCCTGCTGCCGGCGATGCCGCGCGACGTCCCCTACCCCGCCCCGGAGATCACGGACACCTACCACATGGCCACGGCCTGCGCCGTCGCGGCGGGCGACCTGCGCGCGGCGCTGTCGGCGGCCCGGCTCGCCGCTTCCGACGACCTCATCGGCGACCGGTCACCGGTCGCGATGGCCACCCTCGTCCAGGCGCTGGTCCTCATGGGCGACCTCGACGAGGCGCTGTCCCACGCGGACACGCTCTGGGAGGCCTGCGAGGACGCCGGAAGCCCGCTCGCGTGGACGGCGCCGTCGGTCGCCGCCGTCGCCCTGGCCCACGGACTTCTCGGCGAAGAGGACGGCCTCCGGTTGTGGCGCGACCGCGCGGAGCGGATCGCCGGGGACGCCCGGTCCCGCTATCTGGCGTCCTACGCGGCGTTCGTCGATGCCCGGACCGCCCTGCGGGCCGTGCGGGCCGGGGAAGCTCCGGTGCTGGTGGAGCGGGCGTTCGGCCCGTTCCCGCCCCAGGACTGGTACCGGGGGTACGCCCGTGCGGCCGGGGCCGAACTCGCCGTCGCCGCCGGCCTGCCCGACGCTCCGGAGCGCCTGGCCGCCGCGTCGGACGCCGCTCCGGAGAACGCGTGGGTCGCCGCCTGCCTGGCCCGTGCCTCCGGGCTCCTCCACCGCGACATCGATGAGCTCACCGGCTCGGCCCGGTCGTGGGAACGCGTCGGTGCCCGCCACGAGCACGCCTTCACTCTCGACCTGATCGAAGAGCTGCGCTCCCGCTGAGCCGCCGTGTCACCCGACCTCGAGCTGCAGGAGGACGTCCCGCTGCGGATCCCCGACCGCGAGGACCCGCACGTTGGAGATCTTGGGAGCGGTGTCGGTCGCGACGGCCATCGTCCAGACCGACCCGTTCGCCTGCGCGACCGGCTGGCCGACGCTGGAGACGGAGCGGACCCTGGTCAGCCAGCGGGCGACCACCTGGACGGTCGGCCCGAGGTCCGATGCGGAACCGCCGCAGAACCGCGGGCAGCCCGAATAGGTGCGGCGGACCCGGCCCGCGTCGACCTTCTGCTCCTTCTTCAAGGTGAATCCGGTGGGCGCTCCGATGGCCGCCGCGTCCTTCCTGTTCGCCTCGTAGGCGGAGTCGCGTCGCATGGCGAAGGTGAGGCCGGTGCCCGCGACGACGAGCACCGCGAGCAGTGCCACAGCGATCAGGACCGCGCGTTTGGGACGGCCGGGCGGCGTGGGAGGGGTCGCGGCGGGTCCGTGCGGTGGAAGCGGACGAGTCGGCGGCGCCTCCGCGACCGGTCCCGGCCGGGTGGAGGCGACGCGGCTCAGCGCGGCCCGGAGAGCGGCGGCGTCCGGACGTCCGGCCGGGTCCTTGTGGAGCAGACCCTCCACCACGGGCTGGAGCGGGCCCGCGCTCCTCATCGGGGAGGGGGCCTCCGTGGCGATGGCCACCAGGACGGCGCCGGTGGCGGCGCCGGCGAAGGGCGGACGGCCCTCGACCGCGTTGTACAGCGTCGCACCGAGCGCCCACAGGTCCGTGGCGGCGGTGGCGGGCTGCCCGCGCACCTGCTCGGGCGCCATGAACGCCGGTGTGCCCAGCAGCGCGCCCGAGCGGGTGAGCGCGGTCTCGCCCTCCACCGCGGCGATCCCGAAGTCGGTCAGCTTGGCCCGTTCGCCCTCCAGCAGCACGTTGGCGGGCTTGAGGTCGCGGTGGACGATCCCGGCCTGGTGCGCCGCCACCAGAGCGTCGAGGATCTGGAGGCCGAGCGCCGCCGCGCGATCCGGTGCCAGCGTGCCCTCGCGCGCGAGAAGGTCGGCCAGGGAGCGCCCCGGCACGAGCTCCATGATGATCCACGGCTGGCCGTCCTCGGAGACGACCAGGTCGTGGACCGTGACGATGCCGGGGTGGCGCAGCCGGGCGGCGGCGCGCGCCTCGCGGTCCAGCCGCGCCGTCCAGGACGCCCGCTGCTCGGTGTCGAGATCGGGGGGCAGCCGCAGCTGCTTGACGGCCACCTCCCGGCCGAGCCGCGTGTCATGGGCGCGCCAGACCGTGCCCATGCCGCCCCGTCCCAGCGGTTCGGTCAGCCGGTACCGGTCCAGCAACACCTGCCCGAGATCATCAGCCACCGTAGGACGGTAACCCGGATGGCGGCGTCCTCTCGATGCCCGACCTCGACCGGCATGAGAGGGCGCCGCGCCTCGCTCCTTTCCGTGACACGCCCCGGGTGGCTCGCGGGGTGCCGGGTCGGGGGTTGCGAGAATGCGTGCGTGCCTGAACCCCGAGGTCAAGGGCCCTTGCCGTCCTTGCTCGTGCTGCTCACGATCATGACCGGGCTGGTGGACTCGGTCAGTTTCCTGGAGCTCGGCAACGTCTTCGTCGCGAACATGACCGGGAACATCATCTTTCTCGGGCTGGGGCTGGGCGGCAGCGGGACGGAGATCATGCTGACCGCGCTGTCGACCGGCTTCTTCTGCGTCGGCGCGGTCGTGGGCGGTCGTGTCGCCTTCACCCGGCCGGCGCACCGGGGCCGGCTGCTGGGCGCGGCCACCGCGGCGCAGGCGGTCGCGCTCGCCGCCGCCGCCGTGATCGTGGCGACCCTCGGTCACCGCCCCGACTCCGGCCGCCTCGCGACGATCGCCGTCCTCGCCGTCTCGATGGGCTGGCAGTACGCGATCGTCCGGCGACTGGAGGTGCCCGACCTCAGGACGGTCGTGGTCACCACGACCCTCACCGCGCTGGTCGGCGAGCGCGGGCAGCACCGTGCGGCCCTCGCGCGCAGGGGCCTCTCGATCGCCGCTCTGCTGCTGGGCGCGGCCATCGGCGCCCTGCTCATCCGGCACGTCTCGGTGTCGGCACCCCTGTGGTGCGCGGCCGTCCTGCTGGTGGTCGTCGCCGTCGCGTCCTTCCTCGCCGCGCGGCGGCCGGACGCCCGGAACTGGGCCTGACCGGGCGGGGCCAGGTGGGAGGACGCGGATGCTGGGTAGCGCGACCGCATGGACAGAATCACGCGCGGGCTGACCGCCGGGGCGGCCGGGACCACCGCTCTGAACATGGTGACCTATCTCGACATGGCGGTTCGGGGACGGCCCGCCAGCAGCACGCCGGAGAAGAGCGTGGAGAAGCTGGCCGACGTCGTCGGGTTCGCTCTGGGCGAGGGCGAGGAGGCCGAGAACCGCAAGGCCGGGCTCGGGCCGTTGCTCGGCTTCGGCACCGGCCTCGGTGCGGGGCTGCTCTACGGCCTGCTCGCCGGACGCCGGCGCTTCCCCAGGCCGGCCGGGACCGCCGTCCTGACGGGGCTGGCGATGGCCGGGTCGACCGCCCCGATGACCGTTCTCGGCCTGACCGACCCCAGGGAGTGGTCGGCGTCCGACTGGGCGTCGGACGTCGTCCCCCACCTGGCGTACGGGGCGGTGGCCGCCCTCGTCTACGAGGCTCTGGGCTAGCAGTCCCGGCCCACGCAGCTCGCCTGGCGGCTCGCTACGTGACCTGGCCTGGGCGAACGCGGCGTCGCTTCGCGATCTGCCCGGTTCCGCTCGCCTCCGGCTTCGCTCCACCGGGCAGGTCACGCGTTCGTGCGCGTGGCCGAGGCCATTTCGCGACAGGTTCTAGGTCCAAGGGGCGGCGAACGCCCTGGCCGGGTTCGTGGTGAAGATGGCCGTCGCCGCCTCGCGGCCCAGTTGCCGTTCGACGCGCGGGCGCAGGGCGCGCAGTACGTGGGGGACGCCCAGTTCGGCGCGTGCGCTCGCCGTCGTCGTGTCGCCTCCGAGCAGGAGCCGGTCGGTGTGGCCGGCTTCCGCGAGCGCGGCGAGCGAGGCGAACAGGTGCCAGTCGGTGGCGTGATGGGTGCGGGACGGGCCGTCGAACGCCAGGTAGGCGCCCGATTCCGCGGCGCGGCGGTGGACCCACGGATCGGGAGAGCGGTTGAGGTGACCGAGGATCACCCGGTCCGGCGGGACGCCGAGGGCCCCGCAGAGCAGGTCGAGGACGTCGAGGGCGGACGTCCCCTGTTCCAGGTGGACCCCGATGGGGGCGCCTGTGGCGTTCGACGCCGCGGCCGCCGCGGTCATGACGCGCCGGGCGTGGGCGTCCAGGCCGTGGAAGGCCGTGGCGACCTTGATCATGCCTGCCCGGCCGCGGGTCAGCTCGTCGGCGAAGAGGGTGTCCAGCTGGAGGTGTTTCAGCAGGTCGGCGTCGTAGTGGGCGGCCTGGTGCAGGCCGGTGGCGGCGATGACGTGGACGCCGGTGGCGCGCGAGACGTCCGCGAGGTCGTCGATGCGGCGTCCCATCCCGTAGGGCGTCCACTGGGCGACGGCCCGTCCGCCGAGTGCGGCGAAGGCGCGGAGCTGGGCGGCGGCCGCGGCGGGGTCGTCGAGCTCCTCGCCCGGCAGCCGGGGCGAGCGGATGAAGAGGTGGTCGTGGGCGTCGCAGACGCCGAGTTCGTCCGGAGCGATGTCGCCGAGGACCGTCCTGATCCTCACAGTTCGGCCCCGGCCACGCGCAGGCCTGCGAGGACCTTCGGGACGCCGATGTAGGGCGCGAGGTGGACGAGCGCCTCCACGATCTCCTCGCGGGCCATGCCGAGCCGCAGGCAGGTCCGCACGTGCCCGGTGAGCTGCGGGTCCACGCCGCCCATCGTGGTGAGGGCGGCGAGGTTGAGCAACTGCCGGTCGCGCAGGGACAGGCCGTCGCGCTGGTAGGTGCCGCCGAACAGGCTCGTGACGATCCAGTCGGGGAAGCCCGGCGCGAGGTCGTCGAGCCCGGGGAGGGCGGCGTTCTGGGTGGCCTCGTCCTGGAGGACGTCCAGCAGCCGGTAGGCCGCGTCCCGGTCGGGACGGCCGGGGGTGAGGTGCTCGGCGAGCGACATGGGATCTCCTCTGTAACGGTTGGGTCGTTACCGTAGCATCGTAACGGGTCGAGCGTTACCCTGGTCCGTATGAAGGACGATCCGTCGGCGTTCCGGCTCGACTGCGGGGCGACCTGGCTGAACCTGCTCGCCACGCGCGGCCGCGCCTTCGGCGCGCGGTCGGTCGAGCGCCTGCCCGATCCCGGCCGGTTCGCCGAGTGGCTGGAGCTCTGCGAACTCGCTCCCGTCCGGCCTCCCGACCGGCACGATCTGGACAGGGCCCTCCTCCTGCGCGAGCTGCTCCGTCCCATCGCCCTCGCGACCGTGGACGGCCGCCCGCCGGACGAGGACGACGTGCGGAGCCTCGCCGGCTACCTCGCCGAGGAGGACCCGGTCGACCTCTCGGCCGGAGTGCGGATCACCAGGTCCGCGCCCCCGACCGCCGCGGCGGCGCTGGGCCGCGTCGCGCGGCAGGCCGTCGACCACCTGACCGGTCCCGCGCGGAGCGACCTCAAGGTCTGCCCTGAGGACGACTGCCGCGGCGTCTTCGTCGACACGGCGGGCCGCCGCCGCTGGTGCCCGTCTCCCGCCTGCGCCAGCCGCGGCCGGGTGCGCGCCCTGCGCGCGCGCCGCGCGGCCGAGGCGAAATCCCGGAACGCCTAGCTCCAGACGGGGCGCTCGCCGGTGCAACCGGTGGGCGAGGGGCGGGGTTCAGAGGGCGAGGCGCGTCCGGGGTGGGCGCGCCCGCCTGATGAGAGGGAATTTCATGGACCTGCGGCTTGCCGGACGCGTCGCGATCGTCACCGGGGCGTCGAAGGGGATCGGGGCGGCCGTCACGCGGACGCTGCTGGACGAGGGCGCCCGCGTCGTCGCCGTGTCCCGCAAGCCCGGCGGGGAGCTGGACGCGCTCGCCGGGCCGAACCTGCTGCACGTGCCCGCCGACCTGATGGACGCCGATGCCCCGGCGCAGGTCGTCGCGCGGGCCGTGGAGGAGTTCGGCCGGCTCGACGTCCTGGTCAACAACGCGGGCGGGCCGCCGCCCGGCGCGACGCTGCCCCGGTTCGGGTTCCTGACCCCGTCGGACGACGACTGGCGCGAGATGTTCGAGTTCAACCTGTTCGCCGTGGTCCGCGCGGTGCGTGCGGCGATGCCGCACCTGCTGGAGAGCGACGCGGCGTCGATCGTGAACGTCTCGTCGGGCAACGGACGGCGCCCCGGGCCGATGAACTTCGACTACAACGCGGCCAAGGCGGCGCTGAACAACCTGACGAAGGGGCTGTCGGAGGAGTTCGCGCCGCAGGGCGTCCGCGTCAACTCGGTGTCGCCGGGCCCGGTCCGGACGCCGTGGTGGACGGACGAGGGCGGCGCCGCCGACGTCATCGCCGGGGCCACCGGCTCCGACCGCGACGCGGTGCTGGACGGCGGCGCGGCCGAGATGATGAGCCTCACGACGGGCCGTCTCGCGACGCCGCAGGAGGTCGCGGACGTGGTCGTGCTGCTGGCCTCGCCGCGGTCGGCGAGCACGACCGGGGCCGACTTCGCCGTCGACTCCGGCTTCCTCAAGGAGGTCTGAGCGCCCTCGGTCCCCGGCCGGCGGCCGGGGACCGAGGTGTCAGCGGACGGGGCGGCGCGGCAGCAGCAGTGCCGGAACCAGCGCCAGGGCGATCATGCCGACCGCGAACAGGTAGGTGTGCTGGAACGCCTCCGCGAGCGGTCCCGCGACGGCCCGGCGCGCGTCCGGGTCCAGCCCGTGGACGGCCTGGAGCGCGCCGCCCCGCCCCTCCGGCGCCAGGCCGCTCATCAGCGACGACAGCACGACCGACGCCGTCGCCATCCCGATCGCGCCCGACATGGTGTTGATCAGGTTGACCGTCGCGCTCGCCGCCGGGGCCCGGTCGTGCGGCAGGCCGCGGGTCGCCGCCGTCATCGCGGGCATCATCGTCGCGCCGCCGCCCGCCCCCATCAGCAGCATCGTCGCGCACAGCCCCCAGTAGGGCGCGTCCGCGTCGAGCTGGACGGTGAGCAGCGCGAACCCGGCGAGGGCCGTCGCGACCGACACCGGGACGAGCCGCCCGGGCGGCACCCGGTCGGCGATCCGGCCCGCGACCTGCATCACCGTCCCGGAACCGAGCGCGAACGGGATGCCGAGCACGCCCGCCATCGTCGCGCTCTCGCCGCGCACGACCTGCAGGTACAGCGGGAGCAGCAGCATCGAGCCGAAGTAGCCGAACGAGAACAGGGCCAGCGTGCCGGTCGCCGCGGCGAACGTCCGGTCCCGGAAGCCGCGCAGGTCGATCAGCGGATGCCGGGCCGTCAGGGCCCGGACGGCGAAAGCGGCGATCAGTGTTACGCCCGCGGCCATCGGCACCACGACGCCCACGGAGCCGAAGGCGCCGCGGTCGCCGCCCGTCGTCACGCCGTACAGCACGGCGGCGATGCCGGGCGAGAGCATCAGCAGGCCGGGGACGTCCAGCGGCTTCGGCTCCGCCGGGACGTCGCGCGGGAACAGCCGCGAGGCCAGCGCCACCACGGCCGCCGCGACGGGCAGGTTCACGAAGAACATCCACCGCCACGACACCTCGTCGATCAGCCAGCCGCCGAGGACGGGCCCGGCGAGCGGCCCGACGAGGATCGCCAGCCCGAGGGTGCTCATCAGCCGGCCGAGCCGCTCGGGCCCGGCGGCGCGCAGCAGGATCGTCATGCCGACCGGCATCACCAGCCCGCCGCTGAACCCCTGCAGGACCCGGAACGCGATCAGCGACTCGATGTTCCACGCCAGCCCGGCGAGCAGCGACCCGGCCCCGAACGCCGCGATCGCGCCCAGGTACAGCCGGCGGGCGCCGAACCGGCCGACCGCCCACGCGCTGGACGGGATCACCGCGCCGAGCGCCAGCGAGTACCCGGTCGCCACCCACTGGATCGTGCCGAGCGGGGCGCGGAACTCCTGCGACAGCCGGTCGATCGCGACGTTCACGACCGTGGTGTCCAGCGTGATCATGATGGAGCCGAGGACGAGCACGAGCACGACCGCCATCGGGTCCGGCGCCGTCCGGTCCCGCGGCGGGGCCTCGGCCGTCGCGGTCACCTCAGCCCCCGTACGGGCGGACGGCCCGGGCGTCGCGCAGCGCGTTCCCCCACCAGGCGAGCTGGTCGAGCATCCCCTTGGCCGCCCCCGACGCCCCTTCGGGGTCGTTCGGCCGGCCGTCGTCCCCGAACCAGTTCCACGGGTGGTGGAAGCTGACGGTGTCGCGGACGGTCACGGCGTGCAGTTCGGCGAAGACGCCCCGCAGGTGCTCGACGGACCGCAGCCCGCCCGCCAGCCCGCCGTACGACACGAACGCGACGGGCTTGGCCCGCCACTCGTGGAAGTGGGTGTCGATCAGGTTCTTCAGCGTGCCGGGGAAGCTGTGGTTGTACTCGCAGGTCACCACGACGTAGGCGTCGGCCTCGTGCAGTGTCCGGGTCACGCTCGCGAACCCCTCGGACGCCCGTGCCCCGAGCGCGGCGGGCGGCGGCTCGTCCGCCACGTCGACCACGTCGACGGCCAGGTCGTCGCGCTGCCGGGCCAGCTCGGCGAACCAGGTCCCCACGGTCGGCCCGAACCGTCCCTCCCGCGTGCTCCCGATGATGATCGCGACGCGCAGCGGTGCCTCGGTCATGTGGTCTCTCCCCTCGAAGGCGCGGCATGGTGACGCGACCGAAGCTACGGAGACCACCGCCGGCGGCTCATCTGTCAGATGACTGGGCGCCCTACCTGTTCACGGCCGGGGGCACGCGGCGGTGACCGTTGCGGCGGCGGTGCCCCCGGCGCGGCGGGCGGCGGCTCGTCCGCCGCGCCGCCGATCCGGGCGGCGAGCGCGTCGCGCAGGTCCGTCAGGCGGGCGATCTCGGCGTCGAGGACGGCGAGGCGGCGCCGGGCGACCCCGGTGCTGCGCGTGCAGCCGGGGCCGCCGTAGGGCGGGAGCGCGTCGCCGTCCAGCAGGTCGAGCCGGTCGGCGCAGCCGCGGACGTCCTCGATGGTCAGGCCCAGCGACAGCAGCCGGCGGATGGTCAGCACGCGGGCCACCTCGCGGGGGCCGTACCGGCGCTGCCCACTGGCGGTGCGGGACGGCGGGGGCAGGAGGCCGCGCTGCTCGTAGAACCGCAGTGCTCGCGGGGTGGTCCCCGCCGCCGCGGCGGCGTCGCCGATCCGCATGGGGGCTCCTCTCGGGACGTCACAGCTCGACGATGACGGCTCCCAGGTGCCGTCCGCCGATCA
>NZ_JBEZJI010000102.1:0-14187 GCF_040649435.1 Actinomadura sp. NPDC048955 | reverse complement strand
TCCTGCGGAAGCTACGCTGCTGCCCCCACCGCGCCGGACGCCTCGCCAAAGCCATCCACACCCTGCAACTCCGCGAGACCGCAGCACGCTGAAAAGGCTCACTGTGTCGGAGGTCTCCGCTATTTCGAAATCCGGCGGTCCGTCTGAATCCGGCTGCCGAGTACAGCGGATCCGTTCGCGGAGTCTCAACGCCCGGTGTCCGATGACCTTGCCGGCTGTGGGTCGCGTGCGCCGGCCATGGCGAGGAGCCCGCCGGTGATGGCCACGTTGGAGAGGAACGCGTTGAGCTCGCTTGACCTCTCGGCATCCCTCGACTCCCAGAAGGGGTGACCGACGACGTTGGTCGGTTGAAGGCTGAGAGCCAGGGCCGCTGCGGCGGTCCGGGGCCGCACACCAAGCGCGAGCGCCGCGCCGGCCACAACCATCACCACGGCGTTCAGCCGCACGAGTTCCGGGGAGTGGGGGATCTCCAACTCCAGGTAGCGCCGCGTAAAAGCGTCCAGCTTCTTGGCGGGCCCACCCGGCTGGCGGGCGACGCGGTAGCCGGCATGAAGAAAGATCGATGCCAGGGCCACCTCGCTCAGTTTCCCGAGCCGGCCGATGCCGGAGCCGATGGATCCCATGGTCAGATCCAACCCTCCTCTTCGGGGTTGCGGTACTGCATGAACTCCACGACCGCGCCCTCGAATAGGATGAAGGCGATCTGCGCGAACCCCTCACCGATCTCGAACACGTCCATGAGGACTTCATGGCCTTTGAGGGCTTCCTGGATGTTGTCCACGCGATAGGCGACGTGTGGGAGATCGCGAACCGGAGCCGGAACCTGCGTGTCCGGCTCGTACCTGAGCCACTCGATGTTGGCGGGGTGTGCGCGCGGGCTGGTGAGCCACACCCGTGTGGCCTCCACGAAGACCTCGCCCTCACGGGCTTCCTTGGTAGGGATCCCGATGTGGTCGAATCTGCGCCGATCGAATGACATGTTGCTCCCCTTCTCTGTTTCTGGCGTGTTGTCTGTCAGCCGCGGGCGATGCCGAGCTCGTCAGACGCTGGTGCGGGGGTGGACGGTGGGGCGGCTACGCGCCCGGGGAGGGTCTTGGTGAGGGCGACGTGGCCTATCGCTGCGACGGCCGTGCCGGCGTACCAGGCGAGCCAACTCCATGCCGCAAAGGCGGGGACCACCGAGAGCGGGACGCTGATGGCGATTCCGATCATTGCCGCGACGATCGCCCGCCAGTTGAACCCCCGCGCGTAGAAGTAGGGGCCGGATGCGGCGGAGCTGTAGAGCGCGTCGACATCGACGCGCTGGCGTCGCAGCAGGTAGTAGTCGGCGATGATGACGCCGAACATCGGCCCCAGCATGGCGCCCAGGGAGCCCAGGAAGTAGTTGATCGCGACCGGGGAGGCGAACAGCTTCCACGGCATCACGATCACGCAGATGGCGCTGGCCAGGAGTGCGCCGCGCCGGAAGGTGATCCGGGCGGGGTTCAGGTTGGCGAGGTCGTAGGCCGGGGAGACGAGGTTCGCGATGATGTTGACGCCGAGAGTGGCGAAGATGAAGAGCAGCGCCCCGATGCCCACGAACCAACGGTTGTCGGTGAGCTGGAGGAACTCGGTCGGCTCGGTGAGCGCCTTGCCCGTCAGCTCGTGGCTGGCGCCGGTGAGCAGGAGGACGGTGGCGGCGAAGACCATGCCGTTGACCGGCAACCCCAAGAGGTTTCCCCAGAAGTAGGAGCGTCGGTTGGGGGAGAAACGTGTGAAGTCGCAGAAGTTCAAGATCATCGTCGCGTAGACGACGAACATCAGGGTGCCGATCTTGATGATGGCGCCGACGGCTCCAGGGGAGGACTGCGTGGGGCCGCCGTCCCCGTAGTCCAGGGTGAACCCGGCCTTCGCGGTGAGTCCGACGGCCAGCGCGAGCATTACGATCGACACGACCGCGCCTGCCCAGTTCTGGGTCTTCCTGATCGCTTCCATGCCGTGCTCGGCGATGAGGAGCTGGATGCCCCACATGAACAGGAAGCACAGCCAGCCGAGCGGCGAGAGGCCGAGGAGGTGGTGGCTCTTGTCGAGGGCCTTGGCGCTGGGAATGAGGAGCAGCACGAGGATCTGGACGGCATGGGAGGCGAGGAACGTCTGGATTCCGTACCAGGCGACGGCCGCGCCGCCGCGGATGAGGGCCGGGACGTTCGCGCCGTAGACGCCGAAGCCGACCCGCGCGGCGACCGGCAGTGGGACGCCCTGCCGGAATCCGAACCTGCCCATGAGCTCCGCCCCGGCCCAGGTGAGGAGCAGGCCGAGAAAGACGCCGGCCAGGACCTGCCAGACGGGGACACCGATAAGGAAGAAGCCGGCCGCCGCCGTGTAGACGCCCATGTTGTGGAGGCAGGCGAACCAGATGGAGGTGATGCTGTAGGCGCCCCACCGCCGTTCGGCGGCGGGGGCGAGATCGGAGTTGTAGAGCCGGGGTGAATGGTTCATGGCTGGATTCCTCCAGAGCGCCAGGGGTGGGAACCAAGATGGAACCGTCCGAAGCGGTTCCCCCACGATAGGGGAACGCTCAGCTGTTGTAAATCCCCTGTTCAAAGTGGGTTCAGTCTGCCCGCGAGTTCAGGCGCAAAGCGGCATAGCGACAGGTCTGATGGGGGCCGCGGTGGAGCCCCGGAGGCGGATTGCGGCGCCGAAGAAGGCGAACTCGTAGAGCCGCTCGGCGGCGAGCGCCTCGAGGTTCGCCACTTCGAGGATCGCGATGCCGGCCTCCGCGAGGAGAAAGCAGTGGACGGCGTTCCAGTTGTCCGGATCGGCCGACGGTCGCTGTTCGAGGCTGATCGTGTCGGCGCCGATGAGCGCCGCGCCGTGCCGCGCGAGGTGGTGTGCGGCGTCCATCACAAGGCCCGGTTCAGCCTCCATGTAGGCGGGTGTGGGCCACAGCGCCATCTGGCCGGTGCGGATCATGACGACGTCTCCGTGCCGGAGCTCAAGGCCCTGACGTCGTTGACATTCACGCAGGTCCTGGGCGGTGATGCCGTAGTTCGGCGGCAGTGTGTTCATTCCCTTCGCACCGGCCACGTCAAGGAGGACGCCCCGGGCCAGCACCGGCGGCTGCCTGTCGGCGCCGGCGACGGTCCAGTTCCTGCTGCCGAGGTGCTCGTCGACGGTGAACCGGTTGAAGATCTCCCCGGCGTAGCCGAAGTGGTTGAGTGCGTCGACGTGGGTCCCGCAGTGGGTGTACATCGAGATGGCGTCGCCGGAGTACGACACCAGGCGGTTTTGTTCGTCGCCGACTCCCATCGAGTCGTCGATGACGGTGCCGTGGGGGGTGTGCGTCATCCAGATCTGGTAGCCGGGGTCTCCGGCCTGGGACCAGGAGGGCATGCCCACGAAGTAGTCGACCGAGAGGTCGAGCATTGTGCCGGCGTCCGCACGTGAAAGGATAGAGCGCCGGGATTCACCGTCGATCAGGTTCAGCATGCCGATCTCGTCCTCGGCGCCGAACGGGCTTTCGGCGGCCCGGCGGAAATTCGCTCCGTGCCGGGTGATGAGGTTCTTGAGGTGCTCATCGACGACTGCGGTCTGGCACATCCTTGGCTCTCCTTGTGAGTGGCGTCTCGGGGGTCCCGGTCTTCAGGCGTTCCTCGCCCAAGGGCCGGTAGTCCAGTGGCCTGCGGTCTCGCCACGGGTGGATCTCGAACTCGCCCGGCTCCACAACGATGGACTTTTCGAGAGCCTGCGAGGGTGTGATGTCGGCAAGGAGGACGGCTTCTTCACTATCGGCGCGCCGGACGGGGGTCCCGTACGGCCCGGTGATGCTGCTGGCTCCGATGAACCTGGTGCCTCGCTCCCAGTCGGGTCGATTCGACGCGAGGAGGTGGACGAAGTTCTCCGCGGCGCGGACGCGTGTGAAGTGGTCGGCAAGGATGCGTCCCTCCTCAGGCCAGTTGGTCGGCAGGAGCACGATCTGCGCCCCGGCCAGTGCCAGGCAGCGGATGACCTCGGGGAAGCGGATCTCGTAGCAGATCGCTAGACCGATCCGCCCTACGGAGGTGTCGAACACGGGTGTGGACCGATCGGAGCTCGGTTGGACGAAGCGGTCGGCGCCAAGGTGGGGGGAGGTGCCTCTTGCGGTAGACATGGCGGGCCCCGTCGATGTCCCACACGCAGACGGTGTTGTGGAGTCGGTGCCCCTCACGTTCGATGAAGCCGACACACGTGACGATGTGAAGCCTGGTGGACAATTCTCGAAGCTCCTCCAGGGCCGGGTCGTCCAGCGTTAGGCCGATGGCTCTGGTCTCTTCCAGCGTGGAGGTGAGGTATCCGGTCAGATAGGCCTCGGGGAACGTGATCAGGTCCGCGCCCTTGGCTGAGGCCCGGCGCAGGGTGTCGGCGGCCCGTCGCAGGTTGGTCTGTGTGTCCCCGAGACCGCAGCCGACCTGGGCCACGGCGACGCGGACGGTCGGTGCGGTGTGAGTAGTTGGAGGCTGGTCTGCGGGTTGCCTCGGGAAGCTCGCGTGGTTGGTCATGGCGGGCCTCAGGCGACTGTCAGCTTCTCCACGAGGGTGTAGTCGAGTTGCAGGCCGAGGCCCGGGGCGGTGGGGGCGGCCAATGTTCCGTGGTCGGGCTTTGGGTAGCCCCCGACGAAGATCTCGCGCGTGGGGTTGTCGATGAACATGTACTCAAGGCTCAGTAGGCGCGGAGCGGCGGCGGCGACGTGCAGGGCAGCGAGCTGCGACAGTCCACCCGAGAACCCGGTGTGGGGGGCGAAGGCGAGGTTCGCCGCGTTTGCGAGGGTCCACACGTGCCGGGCGCCGGTGATGCCGCCGCATCGGGCCAGATCGGGTTGGACGACGTCGACGAGCCGCCGCTCGATGACCTCCTGCATCGTCCAGAATCCGAAATCCGTCTCGCCGCGGGCGAGGGGGGTGGAGGTCATGGCGTGGAGGCGCTCGTACCCCTTGAGATCGTCGGCCGGGAGGGGTTCCTCGAACCAGCGGATGTCGACCTCTTCCATGGCGCGGGCGACCTTGATGGCGGTGGCCGCGTCGTAGGCGCCGTTGGCGTCGACGACGAGCGTCGTCTCGTCTCCGACGGCGGCGCGGAGTTCGCGGAGGGTGGCGAGGTCTTCGCGTTCGCCGCCCTTTTCGGGCGAGCGGCCGATCTTGATCTTGATCCGGTCGAAGCCGCGCGCCTTTTGCTCCAGGGCCTCGCGGATCATGGTCTCGCGGTCGGCGATGTAGACGCTTGAGGCGTAGACGGGGACGGTCGAGCGGCCCGCTCCAGCCAGCAGCCTCCAGACCGGGAGCCCGGCACGCTGGCCGGCGAGGTCCCACAGGGCCACGTCGACGCCGCTGATCGCTTCCATGACGACTCCAGAGGTGTGCCCCCAACGCCGCAGCTGCTCGACCATCTCGCCCCAGAGGCCTTCGATGTTCGATTCATCTGCCCCGATGAGGACGGGTGCGAGCAGGGCGCGGACCGCCTCAGCGGTCATGCTGCCGCCGCGGCGTGCGATGGCCTCGCCGTACCCGGTGCGTCCTTCGTCGTCGGTCACCTCGACCAGAACCATGCTGTAGGTGTTGAAGGCTCCGATTCCGAACACGACGCCGTCCTGCGGCGTCCCCTCCAGCAGCCGTGCCTCGACCTTGGCGATGGCCATGTCATCCCTGCCTTCCGTGGGTGGCTGATGGCCCAAATCGTGTTTCGGTCACCACGAAAACTCAAGAGGCCAGGTCATCGCCCCGTGACCTGTTTCGCGTGGTCCTCTCGACACCGGAAAAGTCGGACTGCTGGAGCTTCATAGGGTGAGGTCACGGCGGGCGGTTTGCCGCAGAGTGAAAAAGATCTAACGGGCCGACTCGAGGTAGCCCAGCCGGAGGCTGATCTCGGCCGCGGTGCGGCGCAGGAGCGGGAGGAGATCGTCGATGAGTACGGCGGACGAGCGCCGCCTCGCATCAACGGCGATGTTGACGGCGCCGACAACGCCTTCGTGCGAGCGGACCGGGACAGCGACCGAGCGGAGGCCAGGGGCGAGCTCCTCGTCCTGAGCGGCCCACTGCTGTTCGCGGATACGGGCCAGTTCCCGACGGTAACTCTCGTCGTCCGTAAGGGCGTTCGGCCCGACGAGGGTCATGTCGGCCGACGGAAGCTCTATGGGGTCTTCCAACGCGACCAGGAGCTTGCCCATGGAGGTGAACCGCGCGGGCAGCGTGGTACCGGGGTAGATATTGGCTATGAGCAGGTGGTCGGTCTTGAACCGCACCAGGTAAAGCACTCGGTCGTCCAAGAGCACTCCGAAGTTGGTGGTCTCCCCGGTTCGTTGCGCCAGGTCTTTGAGCGGCTCTCTGGCCGCTTCGACCACGTCGGTGGCCTGCAGCGCCGCGTACCCGAGGGTCAGCACCGCGGGCCCCGGCGTGTAGGCGCCGTCCGGTTCGGCCCGCACGTACCCGAGGGCCTCTAGGGTCCTGAGGATGCGGTAGACGGATGAGGTGGGCAACCTCACCGTGCGCGCCATCTGCGACACGGTGTATCTGCGCCGGAGCGGGGAGAAGGCGGCCAGCACGCGCAATCCACGTTCGAGAGACTCAATCCGGTAGGGATCTGGCATGTCCGGCTCCTGATGGGGCTGTCGTGGTACCGGGAGGCCCACAGAGACTGATCGGTGACGACCGCTCGGCGGTTGCACACCCTAGTCGATGACCGCTGACGGCCGAGACCAGCAGCGGTACCGCCTAGACTGGTTCCATGGCCAAGTCTCGTTATCGGCTCGACAATGACGTCCTGAGCTTCCGCTTCACCGCTACCAGAATCGACCGGTCAGACCGGCCGCGGGAGCTGCTTGAGCAGCCGGGGGACCTGCATGAGTGGTTCGCCCTTCACGGGCTCCAGGTCGAGGCCGTGGGCAATGACGACCTACAGGAGGCGAGGGCCCTGCGTGAGGCCATTCACCGCGTCGGGACTGCACTCGCCGGGGGCGGCCAGCCGGCGCTCTCCGATGTGGCGGTCATCAACGCGGCGGCCACGGCCGGACGCGCGAGGCGGCAGCTGGGCAGTGACGGTGAACGGCAGTGGGTGCCGGAGGACGGATTCACCGCTGGCGACGCGCTGGGGGTGCTGGCTGAGGACGCAATCGAAAAATTCAGCGCCCATCGAGATCGCATCAAGGCCTGCGGGAACCCGGCCTGCAGGGGATTGTTCCTTGACAGCAGCCGGGCCCGGAATCGGCGTTGGTGCTCGATGAACTTCTGCGGCAACCGAAACAAGAAACTGAACTTTCGGCACGGGCATGCTCTGGTGGCGTCTGATTCCACCGGTCACGCGGACCGTGCGACCGAGGGCTAATAACTCGCGGCTTAGCTGCGGAAATTCTGGGAACACCGACAGATGAGGCTCTTGTGGCCGGGCTTCTGCCGATAGCGGGGGGTGTTAGACGTGGTGTCGCACGAGCCGTCAGAGGGGGACGGCGTCCGGATCTCCGAACAGGTGCTCACCACTGCCGCCCGACTGTTCTCCGAACTCGGGTACGACGAGCTCACCGCGCGGAACATCGCCGACGCCTGCAACGTCGACGCCGCAGTGGTCACCGATGCCTACGGAGGCAAGAGCGGCGTTTATCTGGCAGTCATGGAGCGTCTGACCCAGGAACGGATGGATTACCTGTCTCCGGCCGTGGCCGCCTTCACGCCAGACTTCGAAGGCCTGATCCGGTTGATCGATCGCTACTTGGACTACTGCTTGGAGCATCAGGAACTGCCGTCGATCTGGATGCATCGTTGGATGTCCGACGCCACCGACTTCCCCGATCTGGAGGCGCGATACGGCACCCAGCCGATCATCATGCTGGTCGATCTAGTAGCCGAGGCGGTCGCCGACGACGTTGATCCGGAGCTGTTCACTTGGCAGGTCATCTGGGCGGTCCACAGCGTCGTTAGAGGCGGCATCGTCGGCGTGGACGGCGTCCGCCGCCACCTCGACGACGTGAACGTCCGGCAGCGCTTCCGGCGCTCCCTGCATCAAATGGCTCGCTGGGCTGCAACCCGCTGACGGTAGCGCAACGCGATTCTGGCAGAGTCGGACGAGAGGTCGGGATCGCGTACCGCTGGCCATCGCCACGCTGGTCGAGCGGCTTTTCTTACTGCCACTGTCGGAGCTGGAAAGCCTTCTGAGACACCGCCTCGTTTGCTGCGTCGTCACACGCGGTGCGCGACCCCGTGGGCCTCCAGACCCGCAAGCTCTTCGACTAGGACGCCGCCTTCGGAGCCCGACTCGCGGCCGCCGCTTGACGCCTTAGCGAGATCGGATGTCCGAGCCCAGCCAGTCCGGTTGGGCTCGGCCCAGGTGGGCGGCGCGGAGGTCCTTTCCACAGCGGTCCGGTGGCTTAGGTGACCGGTGTGATCTAGGCCCAGCACCTACAAGCGGTCCGCCCCTGAGGTAGCCGCCATCGTGGCACCGGCCCCAGGTTTCCCTTACCTCGGTGGTAGCGCTCCTGCTCCGCCCAACACCCAGCCCCGCTCCTCGCTACCGCGACCACATCATTGAGACCAGGAGAGCGCCCGCCTGCCCCGCCCCCGGCATCCGCGGTCGCTGGGCCCGGAGCACGCAACCCCTCGGGGAACGGCGGCGGCCCAGACCCCCGACAGAGACGAGACAGCAGGGAGGGGCCGAACCCAACATGCCCGGTGAGGGACGCGTTCGGCTTACCGCTCAGTCGGCCTCGCACGACCCCTTCCGAGGCAACGACCCAAACGGGCGCTTCACACCTATCGTACCGATACCAACACTACCCGTGAGGTAGTCGGGTGGTGTCACGTCCCGAAACCACCGCCAGCGCGTCGCGCGGGCGGTGGGGAATCAGTCCCGCCTGCACGCTCCAGGCCATGACTCGTGACGTCGGCGGCGGTCCACGGGAAGCGTGCGGGGTGGTGGCCCCGCAGCTTCGCGACCGTCGGCGCGCGAGCCTTGCCGAAGGGACTGCGCTCGGTCCTCGACGCGCGGCACCAGTGACCGGGACGTAAGCCGAACGACCCCGCTCACCTGAAGGCAGGAAAGGCGAGCGGGGTCGTCCGGTGCCGGCGGGCTTCTCCACCTGCCAGCGCAGGCTACAGCGTACCCATCCGGGAATGGGGGCTTGACCTGCGCTGATGGGAGGCAGAGCGGCTGAGGCGCGGATGGCGCCCGGCCATGCCAGGATCGAGCAGCAGAGCCAGGTCAGCCCGATCCGGTGGAACCGGGCGCCTGCGAATGAGGTGTTGCACTTCAACGTCCCGACCGGTGAAGTGGCGCCGCTGGACAACGGGCAGGCCCGGCTCGCGGGAGGCCGCCGACCTCCTCGACGTCACATGACCCGACGGGCCCGCGGTGAGCGGCGATGCGCGCGGATGGGCTCGGATGGGCGCTGCGCACACATGTGACACCGCGCGGTCCGTGGGGGCGTGGAGGCCCTGTTCGGGGTGCTGGGGCCGGTGACCAGCTGGGACGGGTCCGGGAGCGCGATCGCCCTGAAGAGCCGCGGCACCGCACCGTCCTGCCGATACGGGCATATCTGCTGGCATTCGCCGACTGCGGCGCGGGCGCCACCAAGCGCCCGGAGCCGTCCCCTCCCCGCGGCCGGGAGTAGGGTCGCGGTCATGCTCGCCCTCCCGCCCTCTCCGACCTGGCTGAAAGCGTGCGTGGTGTGCACGGATCTGTACAAGCTCTACCGCAGGCACCTGGCCGCGGGGCGGCAGGCTGCGACCTTGATGATGCAGGATGAGCTGGCCCGGCATCTGATCGCCGACCACCTCGACCGGGTGCCGGGCTACCTGGCCGGTTGCTGGTCCTGTGCCGGGGGTCGCGCGCTGGCCGCACACGTCGGCGCCGCCGTCACGTTCGCTGTAAAAGAGGACTTGCGGCACCGGGCCATGCACCTGTTCGCCCCCTGGGCCCCGACGAGCTAACTGCCCCGGGGCACCCGAATAGCGGACGGCCCGAGACGGTTCCATCTGATGGCACCTCTCTCGCAGGTCATCGCGCCCGCCGGTACTGTTGGGCGAACACCTGCGAGCCGGCGCAGGGAGCTCTCAGCAGCGTGCAGGCGGGCGGTCTGGTGTGGACGAACTAACGATCGAGCTCACCACGATCCCCACGGTCTCCACCGCCCAAGGCCAGCCGATCACAGTGCTGCACCTGACCGGCACGCTGGCCTTCGACACCGCCGACCACGCCCGCGACACTCTGCGCGTTCTCGGAGTTCTGGGCTCGCCCGCTCTCCCGCCCGCCCATCTGATCATCGACGTGGAGCGCCTGCTGTTCCTGGACATGGCGGGCCTGCGGATCCTGCTGGACCTACGACGCCATAGCATCGCCGCCGGTGGCCATCTGGCGGTGGCCGGGGGCAACGACCTCGTCGACTTCGTCCTGGAAGTCACCGCCCTCACGGACACCTTCCCCCGCCACCCCACCATCACCCACGCCGTCGACACCGCCGTCGACCAGGCCGCCGTCCACAGCCACCCCGCCGACGGCTCGACCGCCAACTGACCCACCCACCACACGCTCATCACCGCCGCGACCTGCGGCCGACTTCGGCGGCGCACATGCTGGCGGGAGCGCCGCCGGCGCGGACGCACAGAAACGGGCCCGCCGCCCGGCAAAGCCCGGAGGCCGGGCGCCACTCCCACGGCTCTGCGATCGAAGCGCACCGTAGCCTGCCCGGCGTGGACGGCGTCATCGTCAGGAGCGCTGACCTGGAGCCCTGCCGCGCCCCGAGTTCACCCTCGGCCGACAGTCGTTGGCGAGGATCCTTCCATACGCGCCGGAGTGCTGTTTGCGCGCATAGAGCTGATCATCAATCGCTCTTTACGTTGTAGATCAGGTCGGGCCCTCCAGCGGTGGTTCATCAAGAGTGCGATGTCTCGGTGACCGGGCTTTCACGCCAGTACGCGTGCACAGGCGCAAGAGGCTGAGCGGAGCGGACCTGCGACGCTCACGCGCCAAGGACATGTTCCTCGGCGAGGCTGCCCATGCACCTGAGGGGTGGCCTCGCCGAGAAGGAACGGCTCCGCCTCTGGCAGCATGTGATGAACGATGACGACTCCCCAGCACGGCGCGCCGCTCGGATGCGCTGGTGTGGGCGGTGGACGATCTAGCCTCCCTGCACGGAGACATCGACCACCAACTCGCCGAATGGCTCGATGGTCCCTGGCTGGGCGAAGGCCACGTACCCGACCTCGATCATCTGGGTCATATGCGAGGCCACCAGGTCCGCCCTGACTCGCCCGCCCTGTGGGACGACGTCCCAGGCGCGCTGGTCGGCCGGGTGCTCGTCGTGGGCACCGGTGACCACCTCTCGGTCTCCTTGACGCATCACGAGATCGGCCACGCTCTGGAGCGGATGCATCAGCACGCCGACCATGAACCCTGGCAGCTCATCATGGCCCGTTGCATGCCGGTGCTGCTCGCCGAGCGATACAGGAATCCTTACGAGTGGTGGGCCGAGAGCTGGGCGATGGTCGCGGTCGGCGAATTGGGCCGTCTTCTGCGGATGCTCAGCGAGGACCAGGCTGCCGCCGAACGCGTCGCAAGCTACCATCGACGGTATTACGGGCTCCGGAGGTGACCATGGCGACCGCGGTCAGGCAGGACAACGGCGATCTCCTCGTCGAGATCGGCGCCTGCGTCGCCGCCCGCCGGATCCGTCCCGGCGAACCCGACTACGACCGATACGCCAAGGACGCCATCCCCGCATCCGCGTTCGAGTCACAGCCGGGGGAGAACGAGGAACTCGCGCGCCGCTGGTTCGGGGCCCAACGCCGATCAGCGTGAGCTCTCGGTGGAGGGCGGCCGCGCTCACCGAGCAAACGGCCGCGTACCGCCAGCAACCGCACGACGACGTCTCAGGGGTGCTGGCCGCGCCCGGCCGGATCCTGGAGATCGGACAGTGAATGCGTCTGAGGGGCGGCTGAAGGATCCACGGGCGGGCGTAGCCGAGACCTTCCGGTTCGTGGACGCGCCGCGAGGCTCTCCCGTGCGGCGCGCTGAGGTTCCGCGTCCGGTACTGGTGGCGGCAGCCGCCGCGGCGTCGGCCGCTGTTATGACCGGAGGCACGATGGCAGGTGATGCGCTGTCGTCGGGGCACCGCAACCCGGCGGTATCGGCTGGCGGGGTGCAGGTAGAGCTGTTGGTGTGCACCTCCGAGGCACGTACCCCCGCGTGCCAGGGCAGGCAGGCGACCGGTCGGCAGGTCGCCGAGGTCAAGAGGTATCTGGAGACCGACAGGCGGGCGCAGGAAGTCAGATACCTCGCGGCGGGGGGAGAGAAGTGGGAACGGTTTAAAGAGCATTTCCGGTCGGGAGCGCCGCGAATATCGTCGTCTTCGCCTGATGGTCTTCTGGCCGGTTTCGTGGTCACGGTCGCCCGAACCGACGCCAAGGACCTCGTGACGGACTACCAGGGCCTGCCCGGCGTGGACGGCGTGTTCGTCGAAGGACGCTGACCGAGAGCGCTGCCGTGCTCCTTCACACTCCTTCTTGAACCAGCGCTCACCCTCGCCTGACCTGACGGCAGGTGTAGGCAGCCTTCCCCGCTTGGGACACCGCCCCGTTTGCCCACATAAGACCGGCGAGCTCGGGCATGGCTCGATCACTCCGCGGAACATCCCAGAACTGCATCACGACGGTCCGCTTATCAAGAGCGGTATCAGACGAGGAAGCGCTACCACCCACCCGTCGATGGGGATCGGGCAGAACGCCTCGGGCAGGGGCGCGGGCAGGCGGGAAGGTTGTCGGGCTCGGTCATCCGACTACCGCCCAGCAGACAGACAGGAGGGCCGACTCTGCTCCACCTCTCCGGTACCAGGATCCTCAAGCAACCTGGCTGACCACAGCACCGAGTACTGGATGTGACCAGACTCTGAGCGCACGGCGCGCGATGTGGCATCCGGTGGCGATACCAGCGCCGAAGCACACGCCGGCTGCCCACAACACCAGTCCTCCCGCTGCGGCCTGGCTCGGCGTCCGGGGGAGGGGAGCGCGGCCATGACGGGCAGACCGGCCAGGCGTCAATGTCCGCGGGGTCTTCTCGTTCGGGGTGGTAGGCGTCTTTTGTGCGGCGGGCGGGGCGACGGGAGCGGGCAGGTAGTGGATGCGGGCCGCGCCGACTTACCCTGAGCACCCCCGCGAACGCCTCTGCACCGCTCGGTGATCTCTGTCCGCCGCCAGCGCGGGCGAAGGACGGCTGCCGACGCCACTTCCTCCTGCGAAGGTTCGCATCGCGGCGGAGCACACGCCGATTCGGCGCCGGATCGGCATGGCCGACCTCAGCCGGGCACGCAGGTCATACCACTGATTGATCGCGCCCAATAGGTGGCCGTGGCCGGAAACTCCCCCTAGCGGGCCTCGTACTGCTCGATCACGTGGGCGGGGATACGGCCGCGCTCATTGACCTTGATCCCCCGGCTCTTCGCCCACTCCCGGATCTCGGCGGAGCGCTCGCGGCTGCCCGCGGTGCGCGTCCCGCGGCCGGCTCGGGCAGCGGGCTTGCGCGCCCGGCGGGCGCTGGCCACGAACGGCTCCAGGCCGCTGCGGAGCTTGGCGGCGTTCTTCTTGCTCAGGTCGATCTCATAAGACGTGCCGTCGATGGAAAAGCTGATGGTTTCGTCCGCGTCCCCGCCGTCAACGTCGTCCACGAGAAGGACTTCAACCTTCTGTGCCATGGGAGACCTCCTCTGGTTGCGACCTTTCGACACGAATGCGGCCAGCTGGACCGTATCCGAGTTGATCTTATTAAACCAAACAGATCGGTTTCTGTCCGCGCGCCCCGCAGGAGCGCTATCAATCGACCGCACCTTCGTCGCCATCACCACGACGCATCAGCCTCGCAGGATGGCTCCGGTCAGCGGCAAGGCGTCTCGATCGCCTCTAAGACGTCATCTCATTTGGCGAGTCGGCGGTGGCAGATGAGGGTGGCGGCGATGTCGACGAAGGCCAGGAAGTGTTCGGGTTTGCGTTCGTAGCGGCGGTGCAGTCGGCGGCAGCCGCTCAGCCAGGACGCCGTCCGTTCCACCACCCAGCGGTGCCGCCCCAGCCGGTCTGAGGACTCGATGCCGCGGCGCGCGATGCGCGGGGTGATGCCCCGCCCGCGCAGCCAGCGCCGCAGGTCGGCGTAGTCGTAGCCCTTGTCGCCGTGGAGCTTGGCGGGACGGCGCCGGCGCGGCCCGCG
>NZ_JBEZJI010000101.1:0-14210 GCF_040649435.1 Actinomadura sp. NPDC048955 | reverse complement strand
CGGGGACGGCGACACCGTCCCCGCCGCCGCGGGCCCGCGGTGTTCGGGGCGCCTTGCGGCGCGGCGCCCGCGTTCGCCGGAAACGGTGGGTCGAGAGACTGCCAAGTGACGGCCGCGCCGCATAGGGTCTTGGTGTGGACAGGCGCATCTTCGGGCTTGAGAACGAGTACGGCGTCACCTGCACCTTCCGCGGGCAGCGGCGGTTGTCACCGGACGAGGTGGCGCGCTATCTGTTCCGCAGGGTCGTGTCGTGGGGCCGCAGCAGCAACGTGTTCCTTCGCAACGGGGCCCGGCTCTACCTGGACGTGGGGAGCCATCCTGAGTACGCGACGCCGGAGTGCGACAGCGTCGTCGACCTGGTGACGCATGACAAGGCGGGCGAGCGGATCCTGGAGGGCCTCCTGGTCGACGCCGAGCGGCGGCTCCGCGAGGAGGGCATCGCCGGCGACATCTACCTGTTCAAGAACAACACCGACTCGGCCGGCAACTCCTACGGCTGCCACGAGAACTACCTGGTGGGGCGACACGGCGAGTTCGGACGGCTCGCGGACGTGCTGATCCCGTACCTGGTGACGCGGCAGATCATCTGCGGCGCCGGCAAGGTCCTGCAGACGCCCCGCGGCGCGGTGTACTGCGTGTCGCAGCGGGCCGAGCACATCTGGGAGGGCGTGTCGTCGGCGACGACGCGGTCCCGCCCGATCATCAACACCCGCGACGAGCCGCACGCGGACGCCGAGCGGTTCCGCCGCCTGCACGTGATCGTCGGCGACTCGAACATGAGCGAGACGACGATGCTGCTCAAGGTCGGGGCGACCGACCTGGTGCTGCGGATGATCGAGGCGGGGGTGGTGATGCGCGACCTCACCCTGGAGAACCCGATCCGGGCGATCCGCGAGGTCAGCCACGACATGACGGGCCGCCGCAAGGTGCGGCTGGCCAACGGCCGCGAGGCCAGCTCGCTGGAGATCCAGAAGGAGTACTACGGCAAGGCGCGCGACTTCGTGGACGCGCGGGGCGGCGACGCGACGGCCAAGCGAGTGCTGGAGCTGTGGGAGCGGACGCTGCGCGCGGTGGAGACCGGCGACCTGGACCTGGTCTCGCGCGAGATCGACTGGGTGATCAAGTACAAGCTGATCGAGCGGTACCGGCGCAAGTACGACCTGCCGCTGTCGTCGCCGCGCGTGGCCCAGCTCGACCTCACCTACCACGACGTGCACCGCGACCGCGGGCTGTACTACCTGTTGGAGAAGCGGGGGTCGGTCGACCGGGTGTCGCGCGACCTCGACATCTTCGAGGCGAAGTCGGTGCCGCCGCAGACGACGCGGGCGCGGCTGCGGGGCGAGTTCATCCGCAAGGCGCAGGAGAAGCGGCGCGACTTCACGGTGGACTGGGTCCATCTGAAGCTGAACGACCAGGCGCAGCGGACGGTGCTGTGCAAGGACCCGTTCCGTTCCGTGGACGAGCGCGTGGACAAGCTCATCGCCGGCATGTAGGCGCCTGGCGCGGCGGCCCGGGCGCGCGTCCCGGGCCGCGCGGGCCGACACGCGCACGGCAGGTTACCGGCAGGTCACCCGGGCGGTAGGGTGAGCGCGCAGTAGCGCTCACCACCCCCGAAGGACCCCCGTATGCGTCGTCGTGTTCGGTTCCTCCCCGCGGCCGTCGTGCTCGCCCTGCCGCTCGCGCTGTCCGCCGCCTGCTCGGGCGGCGCCGTGGACGTCGAGGTGAGCGGCGACTTCGGGAAGTTGCCGCAGGTGAAGTTCCCCAAGGGGGCACCCGGTGACTCCTTCGCGGTGAAGACCGTGAAGAAGGGCGAGGGAACGGCGGCGCGCAAGGGCGACCTCGTCGTGGCCGACTACGTGGGCTACCGGTGGAACAAGGGCGGGCGCAAGCTGCTGGCCAGCAGCTACTCCAAGGGCGAGCCGGGCGCCTTCCCCACCGGGCGGCTGGTGCCCGGCCTGACGAAGGCGTTCGAGGGGGTGCGGCCGGGGTCGCGGGTGGTGACCCGGATCCCGCCGAAGGACGGCTTCGGCGGCGAGGGCGACCCGAAGCACCAGGTGAGCGGCGACGACACGCTGGTGTACGTCCTGGACGTCCGGGCGGTGTACCCGCGGACGGCGGGCCCGCACGGGGCGCGCCAGGCGCCGCTGGACGAGCCGGGGCTGCCGAAGGTGGCGGACGCGGCGGCCGGGCGGGCGCCGGCGGTGACGATGCCGCGCTCGGCCCCGCCGAAGGGCCTCCAGGTCCGGACGCTGGTCAAGGGGGACGGCCCGGCGGTGCGCAAGGGCCAGCTGGTGGCGCTGCAGTACGGCGGGTACTTCTGGCGCGACGGGAAGGCGTTCAACTCCTCCTGGTCGGAGGGCCACCCGTTCGGGGCGATGATCGGGACCGGCCAGGTGATGAAGGGCTGGGACCAGGGCCTGGTGGGCCAGCGGGTGGGCAGCCGGGTGCTGCTGGTGGTGCCGCCGGCGCTCGGGTACGGGGCGAAGGGCCTGCCGCAGTTCGGCATCAAGGGTAACGACACGCTGGTGTTCGTCGTGGACCTGCTGGGCGCGCACTGAGCCGAGCGCTCTAAGTCGAGTTCCCGTCGTTCTTAGAATGGCGGGATGGAGGACATCGACGCGATCGCGCTGCTGCAGGATCCGGTGCGGCGGCGGCTGTACGAGTTCGTCGCGGGGCAGGGCCGCGAGGTGGGGCGGGGGGAGGCCGCCGAGGCGGCCGGCGTCGCGCGGACCCTGGCGGCCTTCCACCTGGACAAGCTGGTCGACGCCGGTCTCCTGGAGGCCGGCAGCAGGCGGCTGACGGGGCGTTCCGGGCCCGGGGCGGGCCGCCCGGCGAAGGTCTACCGGCGCTCGTCGGCGGAGTGGGACGTCTCGGTGCCCGCCCGCGACTACCGGACGGCGGCGGGGCTGCTGGCCGAGGCGGCCGAGTCGGCCGGCCTCGACATGGAGCTCCAGGACGCGGCCCGCCGCAAGGGGAGGGCGCTGCGCGGCCGGGGCGGCTCCTTCGGCACTCTGGACGACCTCGCGGAGGTGCTGGCCGGCCGCGGCTACGAGCCGGTCATGGACGAGGACGGCGCCGTCCTGCGCATGCGCAACTGCCCCTTCCATGTGGTCGCCGAGCAGTTCCCGCCGCTGGTCTGCGGGATGAACCTGGCGCTGCTCGAAGGGCTGGTGGAGGGCTCGCGGGTCCGGGTCCGGATGGATCCGCGGCCCGGCTGGTGCTGCGTCGCGGCCGCGGCTTCTAAAAACAATGAACATTGACATAGAAGTGGGGAGCGTGGTGGGGTGAGCCCATGAGCACACGGACCCGGTACCACCTCGCGCAGTTCAACCTCGCCACGCTCCGCTTCCCCCTCGCCGACCCGCGCATGGCCGACTTCGTCGCGCTGGTGGAGCCGGTCAACGCGCTCGCCGACGGCACGCCGGGGTTCGTCTGGCGCCTGGTGGAGGAGGGGGAGGCCGACGCCACCGGGATGCGCCCCGCCGGCGACGACGTCATCGTCAACTTCTCGGTGTGGGAGTCGGCGGAGGCGCTGTGGGACTTCGTCTACCGCAGCGCCCATCTGGAGACGATGCGGCGCCGGCGCGAGTGGTTCCGGCGGCACGTGGACGCGCATCTCGTCCTGTGGTGGGTGCCGGCGGGCCACGTCCCGAGCGTCGGCGAGGCCCTGGAGCGCCTCGCGCTGCTCCGCGCGGACGGCCCCTCGCCGCGGGCGTTCACGTTCAGCTCGTCCTTCACCGCCGAGGAGGCCGCGGGCGCCGAGCCCGCGGCGCTCTGAGGTCAGCCGAGCAGGGCGGCCGTGTGACGGCCCGCGGCGGCCGCCGTGAGGAAGTAGGGGAGGTCCTCGTCCAGGCGGCGGCCCATGGTCGACAGCCGGACGCCCCAGTCCTTCTCGGCGGCCCTGAGGGTCTCGTGGAGGCCGTCGACGGGGACGGGGACGAGCCGGTGCCGGTCGCCCAGCGGCGCGGCCCCGGCGGCGACGCGGGCGCCGAAGTGGCCGCCGAGCTCGGGGACGGGGATGTCGGCGCGGGTCAGCGCCACGCGCCCGTAGGCGGTCAGGGAGTGGTGCGAGACACCGAGGTGGCGCTCGCGGGCGTCGCCCTCACTGACCCGCAGCGACCCCACCGGCCGCCCGCCCAGCACGGACGCGGCGTTGACGGCCTCGCCCGCCGAAACGCCCGAGAAGCCCCATTTGGTGCCCGTGCCCAGGTTGCCGGGCCCCTGGGCGAGGACCACCACGTCGGCCTCCAGCACGAGCCGCGCGGCCAGCAGGCCGGTGTGGACGGTGACGGCCTCCAGGTCGCCGCCGAACGCCTGCCCCACGGTGACGGTCGCGGCGAGGGCCCCGGCGTCCTTCAGCCGGGCGATCGACATCGAGAACCACGCCGGCAGCGCCCCGCCGTCCGGCATCACGTAGACGACCCGCGCGTCCGGGCGCGCGGCCAGCAGGGCGGCCAGGATCGGGGGCAGCGCGGAGTGCAGGTCGGCGATGATGACGGGCATCGCGTCCAGCGAGTCGGCGTCGCGCAGGACCGCGTGGTGGGGCGAGTCCTGCTCGTCGGCGCCGAGGACGGTGGCCTGCAGCGGGGTGTAGCGGGCCTTGACCAGGTGGCCCGGCCCCTCCGGGTCGGGCGGGAGCCGGTCCGGGACCGCGACGACCATGGCGTACCCGCCGGTGCCGAGCCCCATCGCCAAGGCCGTAGTGTTGAGCAGGACGGTGTCGCCCGGTTCGGGCCTTCCCACCAGGGCGGGATAGGCCAGGGCCCGGTGCGTCCCCTCGCCCCCGATCGAGACGTCCAGCTCGACCGCCCCCGGCCATTCGCGGCGGATGTCCTCGACTGTGCCTTTGCGCCATCGGATCACACCGGGAAACGGTAGCGTCCTGCAGGACGGCACGTGGGGACGATCGGCACGCCGGCCGGGGTTCGGGGCTCACGGAGGGAACGAGGTGGTGGCGGAGTGTCGCGGCGCAAGACCGAGCGGCTGCTGAACCTGGTGGTCTGCCTGCTCGCCACCCGGCGCTATCTGACGGCCGAGCAGATCCGCCGGGCGGTGCCCGGCTACCCCGACTCCGACGAGGCGTTCAAGCGCATGTTCGAGCGGGACAAGGAGGAGCTGCGCGAGCTCGGCGTCCCGCTGGAGGTCGGCAGCGACCAGCAGGGCGGCGGCGGCGAGGAGATCGGCTACCGGATCCCCCCGCAGGCCTACGAGCTGCCCGAGATCCACCTGAGCCCGGACGAGGCGGCGGTGCTGGGCCTGGCGGCGCGGGTGTGGCAGCGCGCCAGCATGGCCGAGGCGGCGTCGGGGGCGCTGCTGAAGCTGCGCGCGGCCGGGGTGGAGACCGACGTGGCCGCCGCGACGGGCATCGAGCCGCGGGTGAACACCCAGGACCCGTCCTTCCCGGCCCTGTGGGAGGCGGTGCGCGACGGCCGCCCGGTCGCGTTCGACTACCAGGGCATCGGGCGCACGTCGGTGGCGCGCCGGCACCTGGACCCGTGGGGCGTGGTGAGCCGGCGGGGCCGCTGGTACGTGGTCGGCTTCGACCGCGACCGCGACGAGCAGCGGGTGTTCCGGCTGAGCCGCATCGTCGGGGACGTCGCGCCGGACGGCCCGCCCGGGTCGGTGACGGTCCCGGACGGGGTCGACGTGCGGCGCATCGCGTTCGACTGGAGCGAGCCGCTCGGCGAGCCCCGCCCGGCGACGGTCCGGCTGCGCCGCGGCGCGGCGCAGGGCCCGCGGCGGTGGGCCCGCGACGTCCGCCCGGTCGAGGAGCCGGCCTGGGACGGCGAGTGGGACGAGGCGGTCCTGACCTTCGGAGACGTCGACCGGTTCGCGCCCTACCTCGCGCGGTTCGCCGACGACGTGGTGGTCCTCGATCCGCCGGACCTGCGCGAGGCGGTGGTGCAGCACCTGAAGTCGGTGCTGGCCGCGGCCGGCGCGCACCCGGAGGGGCACGGCGAGCAGGGGGAGATGAACGGCCGATGACGGCGAAGACAGCGGCGAAGACAGCGGCGAAGTCGGCGACGACGTCCACCGACCGGCTCGCGCGCCTGCTGGCGCTCGTCCCGTACGTGGTGAACCGCGACTCCGTGCTGCTCGGCGAGGCGGCCGCCGCGTTCGGGGTGACCGAGAAGCAGCTGATCGACGACCTGAACCTGCTGTGGTGCGTGGAGCTGCGCGCGCCCGACCCTTACTGCCCGATCGACCTGTCCTACGAGGGCGGGGAGATCACGGTGGCGGAGGCGGAGTCGATCGCCCGGCCGCTGCGGCTGAAGGTGGACGAGGCGAGCGCGCTGCTGGTGGCGCTGCGGATGCTGGCCGAGATCCCCGAGCTGCACGACCGCGACGCGCTCAGCCGCGTCATCGCCAAGCTGGAGAGCGCGGCGGGCGCGGCCGCGGCGGTGTCCAGCAAGGTCGCCGTGGAGGTGGACGCCCGGGGCGGTTCGGCCGACCCGGCCCGCACCGCGGTCGGCGTGCTGCGCGAGGCGATCGCGGCGGGCCGCCGCGTCCACCTGACCTACTACGTCCCGGCGCGGGACGAGAACACCGAGCGCGACGTCGACCCGATGCGGCTGCTGGTCGTGGAGGGGACCACCTACCTGGAGGGCTGGTGCCGCCGGGCCGAGGGGGTGCGGCTGTTCAAGCTGGACCGGATCGCCGACCTGTCGATGCTGGACGTGCCCGCCGAAGTGCCGGACGACGCGGAGCCGATCGACGTGGACGCCGGCCTGTTCCGCCCCTCGCCCCAGGACGAGGCGGTCACCCTGGAGCTGTCCCCGCGCGGCCGGTGGGTCGCCGACTACTACCCGTGCGAGAGCGTGGAGGAACTGGGGGAGGGGCGGCTACGGGTCGTCCTGCGCACTCCGGACGCGCGCTGGGTGCGGGGCCTGGCACTCCGGCTCGGCGACCAGGGCCGCGTCGTGGCCCCGGAGGCGATCGCGGCCGGCGTGCGCGACGACGCGGCGCGGGCACTGGCCCGGTACGGTCTGGCGTGAGCCGATCGGATAGCGTGGCGGATGTGGCGTGGGTCTCGGTGTCGGTGGCGCTCGGTTTCGCCGGGCTGGCCGTGCTCGCCTGGTGCGCGTTCAAGGTGTGGCTCGGCGTGCGGCGGTTCGGACGTGAACTGGAACGCACCAGGCGCCGGCTCGAGCCGGAACGGTCGGCGCTGCGCGATGAACTCTCCCGGCTGGAAGACGATCGATCGCCACAACCGCCCGGGGACGGCGTACGATCGTCCTGAGTGTCACCTGTTGAAGAGGACTGCACATGCCGAACATCGGGACCCCCGAACTGCTCATCATCCTGCTGGTCGTCGTCCTGATCTTCGGGTCGGCGAAGCTGCCCCAGCTCGCCCGTTCGCTGGGCAAGTCGGCGCGCATCCTGAAGGCCGAGACCAAGGGCCTGCGCGAGGACGATGACGACGCGCCCGCCGACCGGCCCGCCAAGACCATGCCGTCCTCGCAGCCGACCTCGCAGGGCGACGACGCGCGCGACAGGGCGGCGCGGCTGCGCGAGGAGGCGGCCCGGCTCGAGCGCGAGGCGGCGGCCTCCGAGAGCGGGCAGCGGTCCCGCGGCGCGCTGGGCTCGGGCGAGCCGATCCAGGGTGTCCCGGTGTCGGACCCCGGTCAGGCGCGCAAGGGCTGACCCGGCCCCGCGCCACGACCCCGCCCGCCACCCCCGAGCCGAATGCCGACGATGAAGCTGAACAGGCGCGAAGCCGCCGCCGCCCCCGACGGTCGCATGCCCCTCATGGACCACCTCCGTGAGCTGCGGAACAGGCTGATCAAGGCCGTGCTGGCCTTCGCGGTGGGCGCGGTCCTCGGCTGGCTGCTGTTTGACCCCGTCTGGGACTTCCTCAAGCAGCCGTACTGCTCGCTGCCCCAGTCCCACGTGGTCGACAAGGACCAGTGCTCCCTGTTCGTCAACGGGATCTTCTCCTCGTTCTTCCTGAAGCTGAAGATCTCCTGCATCATCGGCGGGGTCGTCTCCTCGCCGTTCTGGCTGTACCAGCTCTGGGCGTTCGTGGCGCCCGGCCTGTACCAGCGGGAGCGGCGCTGGACGTACGTGTTCCTCGGCGCCGCCGTCCCGCTGTTCTTCGTCGGCACCGCCCTGGCCTACCTCACCGTCGACAAGGGCCTGGCGATCTTCCTGGGCTTCGTCGCCGACGACGTCAAGCCCCTGATCACGGTCGACAGCTACCTCAGCTACGTGCTGACGATGCTGCTGGTGTTCGGGCTGACGTTCGAGCTCCCGCTGTTCGTGGTCGTGCTGAACATGGCGGGCGTGCTGAGCTCGTCGCGGATCCGCCGGTCCCAGCGCCTGATCCTGTTCGGCATCTTCGTGTTCGCGGCGGTCGCCACGCCGAGCGCCGACCCGTTCACGATGCTCGCGCTCGCGCTGCCGACCGTCCTGCTGTTCGAGATCGCCGCGCTGCTGGCCTTCCTCAACGACCGCAGGCGGGCCCGCCGGCCCGACCCGTACGCGGGCCTGGCCGACGACGAGGTCTCGCCCCTTGACCTCGAGTCGATCGACGCGGAGCTGGAGAAGGGCGACCGGGCCCGCTGATTGGGTATCGGGCCGGTCGAAACCGTAGGCTCGATGGTATGACCACCCCCGACACCACGTCGGCCGGACAGACCCCGGCCCAGCGCTACGCCGCCTACCGCCGGCGCACCGCCGGGCACGGCCCGGCCCTGCTGGACTTCCGGACGCTGTACGACTTCGAGCTCGACGCGTTCCAGCTGGAGGCGTGCCAGGCCCTGGAGGACGGCAGCGGCGTGCTGGTCGCCGCCCCCACCGGTTCCGGGAAGACGGTGGTGGGGGAGTTCGCGGTCCACCTCGCCCTGACCGGCGGCACCAAGTGCTTCTACACCACGCCGATCAAGGCGCTGTCGAACCAGAAGTACGCCGACCTCGTCCGCCGGTACGGCCCCGAGAAGGTGGGCCTGCTGACCGGCGACAACAGCGTCAACGGGGAGGCCCCGATCGTCGTCATGACGACCGAGGTCCTGCGCAACATGCTGTACGCGGGCTCGCAGACCCTCGCCGGGCTGGCGTTCGTCGTGATGGACGAGGTGCACTACCTCGCCGACCGGTTCCGCGGCGCCGTCTGGGAAGAGGTGATCATCCACGTTCCGGACTCGGTGCGGATCGTGGCGCTGTCGGCGACCGTCAGCAACGCCGAGGAGTTCGGCGAGTGGCTGCACGAGGTCCGCGGCGACACAGCGGTGATCGTGGACGAGCACCGCCCCGTCCCGCTGTTCCAGCACATGCTGGTGGGGACGCGGCTGTACGACCTGTTCGTCGACACCGGCAAGGGCGGGGACCGTGCCCGGCTGAACCCGCAGCTGACCCGGATGGCGGTGGAGGAGGTCCGGCGCGCCAAGGTCAACCAGGGGCGCCGCACCGGCCGCCGCCGGGCCCCGCGCCCGCAGCGGTTCCGGCCGCCGCCCCGGCCGGAGGTGATCGAGCGGCTGGACCGTGCCGGGCTGCTCCCGGCGATCACGTTCATCTTCAGCCGCGCCGGCTGCGACGCCGCCGTCCTGCAGTGCCTGCACGCCGGGATCCGGCTGACCTCCAAGGAGGAGGCCGAGGAGATCCGCGCGCACGCCGAGCTGCGCACCGCCGACATCGCGCCGGAGGACCTGCGGATCCTCGGCTACGGCGACTTCCGGGAGGCCCTGGAGCGCGGCGTCGCCGCCCACCACGCCGGGATGCTCCCCACGTTCAAGGAGATCGTCGAGGAGCTGTTCACCCGCGGGATGATCAAGGCGGTGTTCGCCACCGAGACGCTCGCGCTCGGCATCAACATGCCCGCCCGCACCGTGGTGATCGAGAAGCTGGACAAGTGGAACGGCGAGGCCCACGTCGACCTCACCCCGGGCGAGTACACCCAGCTGACCGGGCGCGCCGGGCGGCGCGGCATCGACGTCGAGGGCCACGCCGTCGTGGTGTGGGGCCCGAGCGTCGAGCCCGCGTCGGTGGCCGGGCTGGCCGGCACCCGCACCTACCCGCTGAACTCCAGCTTCCGGCCGTCCTACAACATGGCCGTCAACCTCGTCGGGGCCGTCGGCCTCGAACGGGCCCGCACGCTCCTGGAGGAGTCGTTCGCGCAGTTCCAGGCCGACCGCGCCGTCGTCGGCCTGGCCCGGCAGGTGCACAAGAACGAGGAGGCCCTCCAGGGCTACGCCAAGGCCGCCGAGTGCCATCTCGGCGACTTCATGGAGTACGCCGCGATGCGGCGGAGCCTGTCGGACCGCGAGTCCGAGCTGTCGCGCGAGCGCGCCGGAGCGCGCCGCGCGGAGGCGGCCCGGTCCCTGGAGCGGCTGCGTCCGGGCGACGTCATCCTCGTCCCGTCCGGGCGGCGCTCGGGCCTGGCGGTCGTCCTGGACCCGGGCGTCGGCCGCCGCTCCGACGGGCCCGCGCCGCTCGTGCTGACCGTGAACCGGTCCGTGCAGCGGCTGTCGATCCAGGACTTCCCGCGCGCCGTCGAACCCGTCGAGCGGATCCGCGTCCCGAAGTCCTTCAGCCCCCGCAACCCGCAGGACCGCCGCGACCTGGCGTCCACGCTGCGCAACAAGGTGCCCGACGACGTGCGCGAGCGCAAACGCTCGCGCGGCGACTCGCCCGCCGCCGACGACGCCGAGATCACCCGGCTGCGCGCCGAGCTGCGCGCGCATCCGGTGCACGGCTGCGACAAGCGCGAGGACCACGCCCGCTGGGCCGAGCGCTACCACCGCCTGGACCGCGAGACCGAGCAGCTGCGGCGCCGCGTGGAGGGCCGCTCACAGGTCATCGCCCGCACGTTCGACCGCGTCTGCGCCGTCCTGCAGCAGCTCGGCTACCTCGACGGCGACTCCGTCACCGCCGAGGGCCGCCGCCTCGGCCGCATCTACAACGAGCTGGACCTGCTCACCGCCGAAAGCCTGCGCGAGGGCCTGTGGGAGAAGCTCGGCCCGGCCGAGCTGGCCGCGTGCGTGTCCGCCCTCGTCTACGAGTCGCGGCAGCCCGACGACGCCACGCCGCCCCGCACGCCCCCGGGCCCGGCGCAGGACGCGCTGGCCGCCATGGTGCGGCTCTGGGGCCAGCTGGAGGGCGTCGAGCGCGACAACCGCGTCTCGTTCCTGCGCGAGCCCGACCTCGGCTTCGCGTGGACCGCCTACCGGTGGGCCAAGGGCGACGAGCTCGACGAGGTGCTGATGGAGAGCGACCTCACCGCGGGCGACTTCGTCCGGGCCGTCAAGCAGCTCCTCGACCTTCTCGGCCAGGTCACCGACGCCGCGCCCGCCAACAGCCACCTCCGCAAGACCGCCCGCCGCGCCATGGACGCCATGCGCCGCGGCGTGGTCGCCTACTCGTCCGTCGCCTAGGCGGCCCTGCGCCGCGCCCGGCGGGCCGAGAGCGTCCGGTTCACGCGGTAGGCGGCCAGCCGGACCAGCAGGCGCTCCGGCGGGCGCCTCAGCGGGGCGGGGGTCAGGCGGCGGCCGAGGCGGGCCGTCCGCAGGAGCGCGCCGGCCGTCCGGCGGCGTGCCGGGGTCCACGGCAGCCCGAACTGGTCCCGCAGCTCGTCCGGCAGGAGCGCGGCCGTGAGGAGGCGGAAGACGGCGAGCGCGGGCGCCAGGGCGCGCAGGCGGCGGGGCCACAGGACGGCGGCGGCGACCTCGCGGGCGGTGCCGGTGACCTCCAGGGCGGCGAGCGTGGCGGCCATGTACGCGCGGAACGCGGCGAGGTCGGGCGGCTGCGACTCCAGGGGGCAGCCGAGGACCTCGGCGACGACCCGCGCCTGCCGGTAGTAGGCCTCGGCCAGGGCGGGGTCGCCGCCCCGTATGACGTGCTCGTGGACGTGCAGGGCCGAGTCGATGAGGGTCGCGTTGACCCAGAGCTGGAGGTCCGGGGCGTTGCCGGAGTAGCCCTCGCCGCGCACGGTGGTGTGGATGCCGCGGACCTTCGCCGCGATGCGCGCCACCTGCTCCGGCGTGCCGAAGGTGACGATCAGCAGGAAGTCGAGGGTGCCGAACAGCCGCGCCAGGGGGCGCTCGGCGAAGTCGCTGTGCTCGGCGACGCCGCGCGCCACGGCCGGGTGGGCGAGCTGCATGAGCAGGGCCCGGCCGGCCGCGAGGCCGACCAGCGGCTCGGCGGCGAGGGTCCGCAGCACGTCGCGGTCGGCGAGGGGGTCGGGCGTGATCTGGGACGGGGCGGTCACGGCGCCTCCCGGCGGTCGGATCGTGCCCGGCCATCCTCGCGCACCTATTGGCAGACGGTCAATAAGGGCGCCGCGGCGCCGCGCCCCTCCGCCGGGCGCCCAATGATCCGCACTGCGGAGGATCCGGTCCGCGCCCCGGGGCACTAGTGTGATTCCGGTCACCGAACCACTACCGAGAGACGCCGGGAGAGGCATGATCGAGGCGGAGAACCTCACCAAGCGCTACGGCGACAGGACGGCCGTGGACGACCTATCGTTCACGGTGGTCCCCGGGCGGGTCACCGGGTTCCTCGGCCCCAACGGCGCCGGGAAGTCGACCACCATGCGGCTGCTGCTCGGCCTGGACCGCCCCGACCGCGGGGACGCCCGGATCCACGGCCGCCACTACCGCGACCTGAACGCGCCGATGCGCGTCGTCGGGGCGCTGCTGGAGGCGCGGGCCGTTCACACCGGCCGCAGTGCCTACAACCACCTGCTGTGCCTCGCCCAGACGCAGGGCATCGGCAAGAAGCGCGTCGACGAGGTGGTCGAGCTCGTCGGCCTCGGCGGCGTCGCCCGCAAACGCGCCGGCGGCTTCTCGCTGGGTATGGGGCAGCGGCTCGGCATCGCCGCCGCGCTGCTCGGCGACCCGTCCGTGCTCGTCTTGGACGAGCCCGTCAACGGCCTCGATCCGGAGGGCATCGTCTGGATCCGCACGCTCATGCAGAGGCTCGCCGCCGAGGGGCGCACGGTGTTCGTCTCCAGCCACCTGATGAACGAGATGGCCGTCACCGCCGAGCACCTCATCGTCGTCGGCCGCGGCCGGCTGATCGCGGACTGCTCCACCGAGGAGTTCATCGAGCGCAGCACCGAGAAGGCGGTGATCGTCCGCAGCCCGGACGCGGCCCGCCTCGCCGACCTCGTCACCGCCGAGGGGGGCAAGGCGTCCGCGCAGGAGGAGGGGCTGCTCAACGTCTCCCACATGGAGGCGCCCCGCGTCGGGGAGCTCGCCGCGGCCGAGGGCATCGTGCTGCACGAGCTCACCCCGACCCGCGGCTCGCTGGAGTCGGCGTTCATGGAACTGACCCGCGACAGCGTCGAGTACGGCGGAGCCGGCGAGCCCGCGCCGGCGGCCGTCCCCGCGCCGAGTGCCGTCCCCGTCGAGGAGGGGGAGAACCGATGACCACGGCCACCGCCACGCCCGCCGCGGAGCCCGCGGCCCACCCCCGCCCCGGCTTCGGGCGCCTCCTGCTCTCGGAGTGGACGAAGATCCGCACCGTGCGGTCCACGCTGTGGACGCTGATCCTGCTCGTCGTCGTGGACCTCGGATTCACCGCGCTGCTGGTCGGCGTCACCGTCGCGCAGTGGGACAACACCAACCCCGCCGACCGCGCCTCCGTCGTCGCCGACCCGACCGGTTTCATCCTCGGCAGCGGCTTCTTCCTCGGCCAGCTGACCATCTGCGTGCTCGGCGTGCTGGTGATCGCGTCGGAGTACTCCACCGGCATGATCCGCGCGAGCCTGCTCGCGGTGCCGAAGCGGCTGCCCGTCCTGTGGGCGAAGGCCCTGGTGTTCGGTGCGGTCGTCTTCGTCCTCGGCGTCGTGGTGTCGTTCGTCTCGTTCTTCATCGGCTCGGCGCTCATCGGGGACAAGGCAGAGGTGTCGCTGAGCGACGAGGGCGTGCTGCGCGCCGTCATCGGCGGCGGCCTGTACCTGGCGATGCTCGGGCTCTTCGCCCTGGCGATCGGCGCCATCGTGCGGCACACCGCCGGAGGCATCACCGGTGTCATCGGGTTCGTGCTGGTGCTGACGCCGCTCGCCACGCTGCTGCCCGGCAGCATCGGCGACCACGTCAGCGCCTACCTGCCGTCCCAGGCGGGTCAGCTGATCGCCAAGTCCGCCCAGGGGGAGAACGACCTGCTGACCCCCTGGCAGCCCCACCCTCGGGACGGCCGTGACGCGCGGCTCGTCCCCGAACGGGACGCGGCTCCAGCCGTCCAGCCACAGCTCGCCGCCCTCCAGGTGGCAG
>NZ_JBEZJI010000100.1:0-14390 GCF_040649435.1 Actinomadura sp. NPDC048955 | reverse complement strand
CCATGATCCGGCGCCCACCGAGATCTACCCGCCGTTTTGCACACTCTTCCCCACCCCGCCGCTCTTCCGATCTGCCTGCCCGGGCAGGCCGCGGCGCGCCGCTAGTTGTCGGGGACCAGGCGGGCGGGGAAGCCGCCGGTCGCGATCGGCCCCCACCGCTCGATGGTGACGCGGATCAGGGACTTGTCCTGGCGGCGCATCGCCTCCCGGTACTCGTCCCAGTCGGGGTGCTCCCCGGCGATGCAGCGGTAGTAGTCGACGAGCGCGTCGGCGGCCTCGGGCATGTCGATGACCTCGGCGGTGCCGTCGACCTGCACGTAGGGGCCGTTGAAGTCGTCGGACAGCACGCACACCGACACGCGCGGGTCGCGGCGGGCGTTGCGGGCCTTGGCCCGCTCGGGGTAGGTGGAGACGACGACGCGGCCCTGGCCGTCGACGCCGCACGTCACCGGCGACATCTGGGGCCGCCCGTCGGCGCGGGCGGTGGACAGCAGCGCGTGGTGGCGGGGACGCAGGAACTCCAGCAGTTCGGAGCGGTCCACGCGGTTCGTGGTGGCGATCGAAGGAGCCATGCACGCAACTCTAGGAACCCGGCACCGATGAGTTCCGCTCCGCCCCGCCGTCTACCTCTTCGAAGGCTCCAAGCAGGCCGGTTCGCGAGGGAGGACGACGATGAGCGACCGCGATCCCGTCGAGGCGCGCGACCTCGACATCTACGGCGCCGGAGCGCTGGCGTGGGACGGCGTGCGGGAGGCGCTGGAGGCGGCGCTCCCGAAGGCCGAGACGCCGGTGTTCCTCGGCACGGTCCGCCCGGACGGGCGCCCGCACTCGGCGGGCGTCGGCGCGCTGTGGCACGACGGGGACCTGTACGTCGTCAGCGGGCCCGGCACGCGCAAGTCCCGGAACCTGGCGGCGAACCCGGCGTGCACGGTCTCGGTCCGCACCCCGGTCGGGGACGTGGTGCTGGAGGGCGAGGCGGAGCGCGTCACCGACCCGGCCGTCCTGGAGGCGGTCGCGGCCGGGTACCGGGACGGCGGATGGCCGGCGCGGGTGGAGGGCGAGGCGTTCACCGCGCCCTACAGCGCGCAGAGCGCGGGCCGGCCGCCGTGGCACCTCTACCGGATCGCCTTCCACACGGTGTTCACGGTGGGGACGGTGGAGCCGTTCGGCGCGATGCGGTGGACGTTCGCGCGCTGACCGCGCGCTGTCCCGGCTGACCACGGCGCCGACCGGCGGGCATGCCGGCGCGGGCGGTCAGCCGCTCAGCAGGGCGAACAGGCCGGCGCAGGTGAGCGCGACCATGACGGCCGCGACGGGCAGCTGCGCCCGCGCGGCCGGGCCGGGGCCGCGCAGGGCGAGGTCGTGCGCGGCGATGGTGCCGCAGATGTGGCCGAGGACGATGGCGTTGACCTGGACCTGCGCGATGAGGGTGGGTCCGGCGAGGTCGTAGTCGACGCGGTTGCCGGTGGAGCCGAGCAGGTTCAGGCCCGTCCCGAAGGGGTCGCCGGCGAGGATGAACGTGGTCTGGCCCTCCAGGACGAAGAACGAGAAGTAGTGGGCGAGGGTGTAGCCGAGGGCGATCGGCAGCAGGGTGGCGGCGAACCGCGCGGGCCCGGACCGGGTGTGCGGGAGGGCGGGGTCCTGGCGGGTCAGCCGTTCGCTGAGCGTCAGCGCCGCGACGTACAGCAGCGCGACGGCGCCGACGGCGGCGGCGAGTCCCAGGGTGCCGGCGGGGACGCTGGCGGGGTCGACGTTGTCGCGCCAGTAGGTGGTGCGGGTGATGCCGTCGAATCCGGTCGACCCGATCAGCACGCAGGCGGTCGCGGTGAGGCCGGGTTCGGGGTCGCCCTTCATCAGTCCGGTGAGCGGGGTGCGCAGGACGAGGGCGCCGTCGTCGCGCCGCCCGATCGGGCACAGGCGGGCCAGCAGGCTGGAGTAGGCCTCGAACCCGTCGCCGCGAGTGAACCAGTCGCGGCCGAACCACCAGGCGGGGGCCAGGTTCCCGGCGGCGTAGGCGAGGATGAGGGCGCCGACCAGGCGCGGGTCGGAGCGGTGCGGGGCGACCAGTTCCAGCCAGACGAACCCGGTGAGCCAGGCGGCCGCGGGCCAGTAGCCGAGCCGGGCGGGCAGGGCGCGCCGCCCCGACGGCGGGGTGCGGGTGGCGCGGCACAGCGCGGCGTGCAGGGTCCGCAGCGGGTTGACGCGCCGCCACACGGGTCCGAGCAGGACGCTGGCGGGGACCAGGCCGACCCAGAACGTCACGAACAGCGCCCACGGCGCGAGGTTGCGGGCGTCGGAGGGGGGTCCGGCGAACGCGACGGCGACGACCAGGGCGGCGGCAGCCAGGGCGAGGGCGCGTCCGGCCGCGGTGAGGGCGGGCGAGTCCAGCGCGCGGGCGAGGGCGGCCGGGAGCGGGCGTCCGGCGCCGGGGTGGAGGCGGGGCCGTTTCCACGCGGCGGTGAGGGCGAGGAAGGAGGCCGCGACGGCCAGGCCGCCGCCGGCGATGGCGGCGACGGCGTCCAGCGGCAGGTCGGTGCGGCCGCCGAGCCCGTGGGCGAGCACGTGCACGGGTCACCCGACCTGGAGTTCGAGGACGCGGGCGCCGGAGTGGTGCAGTTCGGCCTCGAAGACGCCCGGGGTGCCGGCGGTGAACCGCAGGGTGGCCGCCCGTCCGGGGCGCAGTTCGAGCTCGCGGTCGTAGCCGTGCAGGTGGAACTCGTCGGCGGTGTCGCCGGTGACGGTGATCTCGACGGTGGCGCCGCGCGGGACCTTCACGCGGCGCCGCGCGGTGTGGGCCTTCCCGCCGGTCACGGTCACGGTGATCCGGACGGCGGACGGCCCGGACGCGGCCGGGGCGCTTCCCGGCGCGCCGGACCGCGCGGCCGGCGGGGTCCGGGGCGCGGGCTCGCCGCAGGCGGCCGCGGCCGTCAACGCCGCCGCGGCCGTGATCAGCGCCGTGGTCGCTCTGGTTCGTGTCCGCCGCCGCATGTGTCCCCTTCCGTTCCGGTGTCGCACACCACAAATTGTGACACTAGACAATGACACATTGGAAAGTGGCATACTCCGGCCAGGGGTTCGTCCCGTTCGGTTGAGGGACGTCCCGGTTCGCGCGTCGAGGGAGCAGCGGTGTTGGAGCACGTGACGGGCATGAGCGCGACGATCGGCGGCGCGGGCGCGGCGGCGCGGCTCGCCGCGGCACCGGCCAAGCCGGCGGGCGGCGCCGCCCTCGACCAGATCCTCATCGCCTCCGGCGCCGCGGCCGCGCTCACGGCGGCGCTGCTGGTGCTCGGCTGGGGGCATCGCAGCGGCCGCATCACCGTCCTGGCGAGGGCGGCCGACCTCGCGACGCGCGGCCCGGGCCGCGGCACCCCGGGGTGGGCGGCGCTGCCGATCCCGGTCGCGATGGTGTCGCTGATGGTCGCGCTCCTCGGCATGTACTGGGACATCTCCCTGCACATCTCGCACGGCCGGGACGAGGGGCCGCTGGCCAACATCGCCCACTACCCCATCCTGGTCGGGCTGTTCGGCATCTTCACCGCCGGTGTCCTGGCCGTCGTGCTGCCCAGGGGCGAGCGCCCCGGTGCCGCGTCGCTGCGGATCACGCGGGACTGGCACGCCCCCGCGGGCGGCGTGCTGCTGGCCGGCGCCGGCTTCTACGCGCTGCTGGGGTTCCCCCTCGACGACGTGTGGCACCGCATCTTCGGCCAGGACGTCACGCTGTGGGGGCCCACGCACCTGATGCTGATCGGCGGGGCGGGCCTGTCGCTGGTGGCGATGATGGTGCTGGAGCGGGAGGGCCGCCGGGCCTGCGGCGACACCGGCCGGCCGCCGGGATGGCTGCGGTACGCGCGGCGCTGCATGCACGCGGGCGGGCTGCTGATCGGGCTGTCGGTGTTCCAGGCCGAGTACGACTTCGGGGTGCCGCAGTTCCGGCTCGTCCACCAGCCGCTGCTGATCGCGCTGGCGGCGGGCTGCGCGCTGGTCGCGGCGCGGCTGTGGGCCGGGCGCGGCGGCGCCGTGTTCGCCGTGCTGTTCTACATGGTGGTGCGCGGCGGGGTGTCGGTCGTGGTCGGCGGGGTGATCGGGGAGCTGTGGGCGGCGGTGCCGCTGTACTTCGCCGAGGCGCTGTGCGTGGAGCTCGCGGCGCTGGTGCTGGCGCGGCGGCCGCTGGCGCTGGGCGCGGTGTCGGGCGTGCTGATCGGCACCGCCGGGTTCGGCGCCGAGTACGCCTACGGGCAGGTGGCATTCCGGCTGCCGTGGACGCCGGACATCGTGGCCGAGGGCATGGCGATGGCCGTGGTCGGCGGTGTCGCGGGCGGCGTGTGCGGGGCGCTGCTGGCCGAGGGGCTGCACGGCAGGTCGCCACGGCCGGCGGTGGCGCGCGGGCTGTTCGCGGCGGCGATCCTCGCGGTGGCGGCGGCGGTCGCCAACGGCCTGGTCGTCTCGGTCCCGCAGGGCCGTACGGCCACCGTCACCCTCACCGGCGTCCGCGGCGACGCCGCGCACCGCACCGCCGAGGCCCGCGTCGAGTTCTCCCCCGCCGACGCCGTCGACGGCCCGGCCTGGGTGACCGTCACGGGCTGGCAGGGGCAGGGCCTGCACGTCGACCGCCTGGTGAAGGTGCGCGAGGGCGTCTACCGCACGAGCGGGCCGATGCCGCTGCACGGCGAGTGGAAGACGCTGGTGCGCGTCCACGACGGGCGGACGCTGGCGGGCGTCCCCGTCTACCTGCCCGACGACCCGGCGATCGGCGCGAAGGAGCTGCCCGCTCCGCCGCGCTTCACCCGGGACCTGCAGGGCGAGCGGACGATCCTGCAGCGGGAGCTGAAGACCGACGTGCCGGGCTGGCTGTGGGCGGCGTGCTCGGCGGTGGTGCTGCTGTGCACCCTGGCGCTGGTGCTGTCGCTGGGCTGGGGCGTGGCGCGGATCGCGCGGCGGCTGCCGGACCGTCCCGGGTCCGCCGCCGGACGGGACGGGGAGCGCGCGAGGGCGGGCGCGTGACGGCGCCGGACGGGGTGCTGGCGTCCCATCCGATCATCACGGCGGTGCCGTTCTTCGTGCCGACGTTCGTGGTGGTCGCGGTGATCGTGTTCGTGGTGTGGCGGGACCGCCGCCGCGGCGGCGACGACCCGCCGGACGCCCCGTAGACTCTGCGGTCATGAACGACCGGCCGTCTCCCGTCCCGTACCTGTCCGAGCTGTTCTCGCTGGAGGGCAGGGTCGCGGTGGTGACGGGCGGCAGCTCGGGGATCGGCCGGGCGATCGCCGGAGCGCTCGCGCGGGCCGGGGCCTCGGTGGTGGTCGTGGCGCGGCGGGAGGCCGAGCTGGCGGCGACCGTCCGCGAGCTGGAGGGGCACGGCTGCCGGGCGGCGGCGGTGAGCGCCGACCTGGGGTCGCGCGACGCGGTCACCGAGGCCGCCGAGGCCGCGGCGGCGGCGTTCGGCGAGCCCGACATCCTGGTCAGCGCGGCGGGAGTGAACCTGCGGCCGCCGATGGACGAGCTCGGCACCGACGTGTGGGACGCCACGATGGCGGTGAACCTGGAGGCGCCGTTCCTGCTCGGGCAGCGGTTCGGGCCGGGGATGGCCGAGCGCGGCTTCGGGCGGCTCATCCACATCGCCTCGCAGCAGGCGTTCCGGGCGTCGGTGACCAGCGGCGCCTACGGGGTGTCCAAGGCGGGGCTGGTGGCGCTGGCCCGGTCGCAGGCCGAGGCGTGGTCGCCCCGCGGCGTCACCGCCAACGCCCTGGTCCCGGGTTTCGTGATGACGCCGCTGAACGCGCGCCTGTCGTCGGACCCGGCGAAGGTCCGGGCGCTCGCCGAGCGGACGATGACCGGCCGCAACGGCCTGGCGGACGACTTCGCCGGCGCGGCGGTGTTCCTGGCCTCGCCGTCGGCCGCCTACGTCACCGGCCAGTCGATCTTCGTCGACGGCGGCTTCTCCGCCCACTAGAACACCCCGGAACAGGGCGGGCGGCTACTGCGCCCCTGGCCGTGGCTTCAGGTGTCCTGGGTCGTGCATGAGGACGCTGACCCCGAAGGGCGGCACCGTCAAGCGCAGCGGGCCGTCCCCCGGTCCGCCGACCGGCGCGGGGAGGCCGGGATCGAGGATGTCCACCAGCGGACCCCCTGGTTCCACGTCCGTCGAAAGGTCCAGCGCTGAGAGGTCCAGGCGGCGGGCCCGGTCGGCGGTGTTGAGGACGACCAGCGCCGACCCCTCGCGGTGGCGGCGCACGAAGGCGTAGATCCCGGGCCCGCCGGGATCGGAGAAGACCACCTCCTGCTCCCCGAAGCGCAGTGCGGCATGCCGGCGGCGGATCTCGATCAGCCGCCGCGTCCAGCCGAACGCCGGCGAGGACCGGTCGAACCCGTCGCCGGCGGAACTCGCCGAGACGAATTTCCCCGCCGCGAACATGTCCTCCCGATTTCCCGGATCGGCGGGATCTGCGAGATTCTCCGGATCGAGCCTTCCGGACGCCTGCCGGAATCCCCTCTCGGTACCGTAGTAGAGCATGGGAATGCCGAGCGAGAAGAGAACAAAGGCCAGGCCGACGCGGAGTCGTTCCAGTGGTTCGCCCTCTCTGAGGAACCGGTAGAGGTCGTGGTTGTCGATGAACCTCACGGTGGACCCGTGGTCACCGCCGAACGCCTTCGCCGCGATCTCGAAGCTGTGCTCCAGCAGGCGGGCGGGCCCGCACCCGTGGAGCGCCCGGTTCTGCCGCCGGTATTCGCCGTAGTTGTACATGGCGCTCACCCCGGACTCGAAGCAGGAGGCGATGAGCGTGTCATCACTGCTGGCGTGTTCTCCGATGACCGCGAAATTCGCTTTCCCCAGCGAACGCGCATAGTTTTTGACGGCCGAGCTGAGATCTCGGATGAAAGTGCGGTCCATGTGCCGGATCGCGTCCAGGCGCACACCGTCGATGTCGGTTTCTTTGATCCACCAGCAGGCGATGTACTGGAGCAGTTCCCGGGTCCGGGGATTTTCCGTGGCGAGCCTGCGGTAGTCCGGCGGGAAGTCGCCTTGCGTCTCCTGGTCGGTGTCCTCCCAGTCGTCGATGACGCCGCGCCGGGAGAAATGCTGAGGTGAGGCGAGTTCGATCGGCAGGACCGCGATGCCGTTCGCCGCGACGTCGGCCGCCTGCCGGGTGCCCTTCCAGGCGTTGCTGCCGTCCGCGTAGTCGAAGACGGGTCCGGCATGGTTGAGGACGAGGTCGAGGACGACCCGGAGGCCGAGGCGGTGGGCGGTGTCGACGAGGCGGCGGAGTTCGGCGAGCTCGCCCAGCCTCGGGTCCACGGCCATGAAGTGCCGGGGGGCGTAGCCGTGGTAGGCATCGGATCCGTTGAGCGCCACCGGCGACAGTTGGACGGTGGTGGCGCCGAGATCGCGAACGTAGCCGAGCCGGGACGTCAGTCCGCGCAGGTCGCCGCCGTGGCGCGAGGTCCCGTCCGCGCGGTCTCCTTCGGCCGCGATCGGTTCGGTGGCCTGAAAGCGGTCCGTGACGATCGAATAGAAGATCTCCGCTCGCCAGTCCTCCGGTGAGGGGTGATAACGGCGCCCCGCCGGTTTCTGAAGTGAGGTGGCGGCGATGGACTCTGGTGCGCCGGACTCGGGGGCGGGCACGGACGGACCGGCGTTCCGGGAGGGATCCGGAGACTCGATCATGGTGATGACTATAGGCATGCGAGAGCTCGCCGGACCAGTCCCGCCCGCCCCACTTGTCACTGCCCGAAGATGAATGATTCACTGCAGGTGATCGCCGCCTTGACGGTTCGGCGGCCGGCTTCGAACAGAAGGAGGGCCCGTGTCAGGCCGGGGCAGGGGCGCCGTGTCACATGCCGCCCGGAATCTCGTTCACCGCATCCGATGGTTCTTGAAAAGAAGGCGGCTGCGGAATGACGATCCATTCATGTACAAGTGAGCGGGGAAACCCGTGATCACCTGGGGGATCTCCGCGCTCTCGCATGACGCGGCCCTGGCCGTCGTCCAAGACGACCGGTTGCTCTTCGCGGCGCATTCAGAGCGCTATTCCCGCGCGAAGAACGACGCGCTGCTCCATTCCGAACTGCTGAGCGAGGCCCGGGCCTTCGGCCCTCCGGACCAGGTGGTCTGGTACGAACGGCCCCTGGTGAAGAAACTCCGGCATCTGAGAGCCGGGCAGTGGGGGCACGCCCTGGCGCGATCGGACCTGCCGAGCCGCTACCTGCGCTCGATCGGCCTGCGGCGCAACATCCCGGTCGCGTACGCGAGTCACCACGAGTCGCACGCCTGGGCCGGGATCGCCACGAGCGGATTCGACTCCGCGGCCGTCGTGGTCGCCGACGCGATCGGCGAGTTCGACTGCTTCAGCATCTTCGGCTACACCGCCCGCGACGGCCTCCGCCCGCGCTACCGGTGCCGCTACCCCCACAGCCTGGGCCTGCTCTACAGTGCGTTCACCCGCCGCTGCGGCTTCAAGCCGAACGAGGACGAATACATCCTCATGGGGATGGCCGCGTTCGGAGAGCCCCGGCATGTCGACGACATCTTGGACGCATGGATCCGCCTCGACGGGCCGGGGTACGCCCTCAGGGCCAACGTGCACCGCGGCATCGGCGACTGGCTCCCCGACGCGCGACCGGAAGACCTCGCCGCCAGCATCCAGGAGATCACCGAGCGGGTCATGCTCAGGGCGGCGGTCTGGGCCCGGGAGGAGATCGGCTCCCCGAACCTGATCCTCATGGGAGGGGTGGCGCTGAACTGCGTCTCCAACGCCGTCGTCGCCCGGGACGCGGGCTTCTCCGAGGTGTGGATCTTTCCCAACCCCGGGGACGCGGGGTCCAGCGTCGGCGCGGTGGCCGCGCACCTGGAGCGGCCGCTGCACTGGCCCGGCCCTTACCTCGGGACCCGCATCGACCGCGAGCTCGACATCGCCGCCGTGGTCCGCAGCCTCACCACCGAGGGCATCGCCGCGGTCGCCAACGGCCCCGCCGAGTTCGGGCCGCGCGCCCTGGGCAACCGGTCGCTGCTGGCCGACCCGCGGCCGGCCGACATGAAGGACCGCGTCAACCGGGTCAAGGGGCGCGAGCGGTTCCGGCCCTTCGCCCCGATGATCCGGGAGGAGATCCTTCACCGGCACTTCGACGTGCCCGTGCGGCACACCCCGTACATGCAGTTCACCGCGCTGTGCCGGAGCCCCGGGGAACACCCCGCGGTCGTGCACGTCGACGGCAGCAGCCGCGTCCAGAGCGTCTCCCGCGACCAGCACCCGGCCCTGCACGACCTGCTCACAGCGTGGGAGGACGCCTCGGGCTGTCCGATGCTGCTCAACACCAGCCTCAACTCTCGCGGAGAACCCCTGGTGAACTCCTGGCGGGACGCCGAGCGGTTCGGCGAGCGGGAAGGAGTCCGGGTCCATTGACGTCACGACCGGTACGTCTGCTCGTCGCCAACGGATGCAGCTACACCCGGGGTGCGGAACTCGGGCGGGCGGAGGACGCCTGGCCTGCCCTGGTCGCCGACGCCCTCGGGATCCCGTGGGTGAACCTGGGCTGCGACGGCGGCTCCAACCGGCGCGTCGTCCGCACGACGGTGGGCAACCTCGACCGCCTCGCCGCCGAGCACCAAGTGCGGGTCGAGGACGTCTTGGTGATCTGCATGTGGACGGGCCTGTCGCGCCACGAGTGCTTCACCCGGGCCCGCGACAAGGGACACGGGTTCCGTCCCGCCCTGCCCGACGAACTCCACTGGCACCGGCTGGGGAAATGGCGGATCCAGATGAAGGACCGTCTGGCGGAGGCCTATTACCGGCATCTGTGGAGTGAGCGGGCTTCCCTGACCAACTTCGCGCTGGACTGGCTGATGCTCGACGGCTACCTGCGCTCCCGCGGAGCGTGCGCCCGCTACGCCTTCGCCTGGGACGTGCTGAGGTTCGACCGGGACGACCAGAGCAGGGCCCTCCTCGCGAGCCTGGACCCCGCCGCCGTCTACGGGGGGACGGCGACGCACTCCCGGACCTCCTTCAACGACGAGATCACCGGCAGGTTCCCCCTCGGTGACATGCAGCACCCCTTGGAGGAGGCCCACGCCGCCTTCGGCGCCTCCATGACCCGCTGGCTCCGCACCCAGGGCATCGACACCACGCTCAACCGCCGCTGATCACGGCCGCCCCCGACCGCCGGCCCGGCCACCGGGGGCATGCGCGGGCACGACATCGGGGCCGCATCGGCCGCCTGCGACGCCGCGTGCCGGGGCACGGAGTCAGGGCCACAGGCCGGTGGCGTCGACGGCGGCGGCGGGGTCGGCGGCGTGCACGATGCCGCCGACGGGGCGCCCGTCCTCGTCGTGGACGCGCCAGCCGCCGAGCTGGACGACGGGGATGCGCCCGGCGCGCATGGCCAGGGCGATCTCCGACAGCGTCCCCCAGGACCCGCCGACGGCGATGACGGCGTCGGCGGTGTTGACGATGACGTTGTTGCGGGCCTGGCCGAGGCCGGTGGGGACGGCGACGGTGAGGTCGGGCCCGGCGGCGGCGCGGTCGGCGGCGGGCAGGATCCCGACCACGAGCCCGCCGGCGGTCCGGGCGCCCGCGGCCGCGGCGGCCATCACCCCGCCGTGCCCGCCGCACACGACCACGGCGCCGCGGCCGGCGAGGATGCGGCCGGTCTCGTAGGCGTGGTCCCACTGCCGCTCGGTGCACTCGCCCGGCCCGCACACCGCCACCTGCACGGCCATCGCGGCGCTACCCGGCACCGTGCCGGGCGGCGATCTGGTCGATCACCGCGGCGAGGGCGAAGTCCTTGCCGGTGAGGCCGCCGGCGCTGTGGGTGGACAGGGCGAAGGTCAGGGTGCGCCAGCGGATGTCGATGTCGGGGTGGTGGTCGGCGTCCTCGGCGGCGCGGGCGACGTCGGCGACCACCTCGATCCCGGCGGGGAACGAGGGCGCGGTGACCTGCCTGCGGATCTGGTCGCCGTCCCGGCTCCAGGCGGGCAGGCCGCGCAGGCGGTCGGCGACTTCGGCGGCGTCGAGCGTGTCGGCCATCGGGTCACTCCCTGTTCGCTGGTGCCGTTCTCCTGTCTCCCTTCCCGCTGCGGGACGCCCGGTCACCCCGCGCCGGGGGTCAGGTCGTACAGGACGGTGCCGCCGACGGTGGCGGGGGTGTAGTTCGCGGCGACCCAGGCGCTGATCCGCTGGGCGGCGTCACTGCCGCTGCCGGTGCCGCGCGTCCGGCCGCCTGCCTGGCCGCGGTCTCCGCCGACGAAGTAGTGGATCTTGCCTTGGCGGGCGAGGCGCTGGAACTCGGCGAGGGTGGGGGCGGGGTCGGTGCCATTGAACCCGCCGACGGCCATCACGGGCCTGCCGGTGGCGAGCTGGTAGCCGGCGGCGGTGTTGGAGCCGACGGCGGCGGCGACCCAGGTGTAGGAGGCGGCGCCGGCGTTGAGGGCGGAGGTGACGGCGGCGTCCGGGGTCCCGGCGTTCAGGAGCCCGCCCGGTCCCCCGCCGGGTCCCCCGCCCGGTCCTGCCGCGCCGGGGCGGCCGCCGGTGCGGGGGCCCGCGGGCATGCGCCCGGTGGTTCCGGGGCCCTGGGGCGGGGGTCCGCCGGGGCCGCGGGCCCAGCCGCCGGGTCCGGCGCGTCCGGGGCGCCCGCCCCGGGCCCCGCGTCCTGGGCCGAACCCGGTGGAGGTGGCGGGTCCGGCGGTGACGATGGCGCCGGTGTGCGGGGTGCGGACGGTTTCGGCGGCGTAGGCGGCGGGTCCGGCGAGGCCGGCCAGGACCGCCAGTGCGGCGGCCGCGGCCAGGACGGGCCCGCGCAGCAGCCGCACGGCCGCCAGCCCGGCGGCGGCGAGCAGGCCCGCGGCGGCGACCGCGGGCGCGAGCCAGGGGTGCCAGTCCGGTGACCGGCCCAGCAGGACGTAGGCCCACAGGGCGGTGAGGGCGACGGTCGCCGACAGGGCCGCGGCGGCCCCTGGGGTGCGGCGGCGTTCCCACAGCAGCGCGGCGCCCATACCGGTGAGCGCGGCGATCGCGGGGGCGAGCGCGACGGTGTAGTACTCGTGGAAGATGCCCTGCATCCAGCTGAAGACCGCGGCGGTGAGCAGGAGCCAGCCGCCCCACAGCGCCAGGGCGGCGCGGGCGGGGTCGGTGCGGGGCGCGCGTCGCGTCGCCCACAGCCCGGCGGCGAGCAGGAGCAGCGCGGCGGGCAGCAGCCAGGAGATCTGGCCGCCGATGACGGGCCCGAACATGCGGCCCCATCCGGCGTCCTGGTCGAGGTTGCCGAGGCCGCCGGTCTCCTCGCCGTTGAGGCGTCCGAGGCCGTTGTAGCCGAGGGCAAGTTCCAGGACGGAGTCGTGCTGCGACCCGCCGATGTAGGGGCGGGCGGAGGCGGGCACCAGCGCGACGGCCGCGACCCACCACCCGGCCGAGGCCAGCAGCACTCCCCCGGCGGCGGCCAGCTGCCACAGCCGCCGCCGCAGGGGCGCGGGCGCGGCGAGCAGGTAGACCAGCGCGAACACCGGGACGACCAGGAACGCCTGGAGCATCTTGGCCAGGAACCCGGTCCCGGTGAGCGCGGCGGCGAGCAGCAGCCAGCGGGTGCTCGCGCTCTCCTGGGCGCGCAGCGCCGCGTAGGCGCCGAGGGTCAGCAGCAGCACCAGCAGCGCGTCGGGGTTGTTGAAACGGAACATCAGCGCGGCGACCGGCGTCACTGCGAGCGCGGCGCCGGCGAGCAGTGCCGCCCAGGCGGGGAAGCGGCGCCGGACGGCCGCGTGCAGGGCCGCGACGGTCGCCACGCCCATGAGCGCCTGCGGGACGAGGATGCTCCAGGTGTTGACGCCGAACACGCGGGCGGTCAGGGCCATCGGCCACAGCGCGGCGGGCGGCTTGTCGACGGTGATGGCGCCGGCGGCGTCGGAGGAGCCGAAGAAGAACGCCTTCCAGCTGGTGGCGCCGGCCTGGACGGCGGCGGAGTAGAACGCGTTGGCCCATCCGGACGCGCCGAGTCCCCAGAGGTAGGCGACGCCGGTGGCGGTGAGCAGGGCCAGCAGCGCGGGCCGGGCCCAGGCGGGGTCGGCGGCGGCCGGACGAGCTAACTCAGGGTTTTTCTCTAATTCGGCAACAGTGTTGAATTTAGCGTTAGCACGTTTTAAAATTGGGTACTTACCAGATGCAGTTGTAACTGATGTCTTTTGCACCAATTCTGACAAGTCTTGTACTGTTTTCACTTCTTTTTCAGGAATATATTTAATATCCTCTGGAATTGTTACACCAACGTCATCTGATTTAACGTTGTCACGTTTCGCTCCTTTAGATTTCATGTACTGCTCAAATGCTAGAATTTCTTCGTTTGTCTCTGGGTTTTGATTTAATTTCGCCATAGAACGTTTCGCTCCTTCTCTTTTATTTTTCTTCTTCTAATTCTTCTTCTGTTGGTTCTTCTATTTTTTCGATTGTAGGTTCTTCTGGTGCATCTTCAGGTTTATCATCTGATTTTTCTTTATCTGAAGTTCCTTTTGGTTCATCATCAGAAGGTTTATTTTCTAATTCTTCACCAGAGTCACCATCTTGGTTATCTTCGACCTCTGCACCTTCGTCTTTAGGTGGTTCGTCTTGTTTAGGTGCTGATGCTTCAATTTCTTTCGAAAGTTGTTCGAGTTCTTCGTACTCTTTCTTTTGAGCATCAATATCAGCTTTTAAATTACGAGCAGTTTCGAGGTCGCCCTTTTCAACTGCTTCTTGCGCTTTAGAAATCAAATTGGCGATTTCTTCTTTACGCTCATCTAAATTAGCCATGTGTAAGCCTCCTCGTTAAAATTGGGTATAAAAAATAGCCTTACGTTTCAAAACGTAGGCTTTCTAAATCTAAAGCTATTTTCATTTGTTCCAACTGTTTAAATTTCTTCAAATCTCTTGCACGTTGACCGACTTCAACCGATGTATCTTTATAGGCCGGCACTGTAACAATGCTAACTTCAATCAATTCATCAATTTTATTTATGGTTTGAACATACTCATTATCTATATTTTGCCATGTACGAGCAGTTGAATCATTAGGTGGTAATGTGTAGAAGAAACTACACTGGTTTACGTTACCCGCTTTAATATTCTCATAAATATCTCTTGCGTATGATGTATTAGGTAAGTGACATTTAAAGTATAGCCCTTTTTCATCCACCTGTAACTCAAGCGTTCCTGCTTGTGTGCGTCCTATAACATAACTGAAATCATGATTGATTAGACATTTCACATCGCTTACATCTACGTCATCTAAAGCATTAGGCGCTACAATTTCTCTAAATCCACCCAAATCATCACTTAATGAATTAAAGATGATTGCGTACCCCTCAATAACCATATCTTGTTGTCCAGGGTGGACGATCTTGACGGCGGTGTTCTTGATGACGTCCGGGACGAGCT
>NZ_JBEZJI010000099.1:0-14560 GCF_040649435.1 Actinomadura sp. NPDC048955 | reverse complement strand
GGGGGGCGTCCCGTTGGTGGGCGGGGTGTTACCCCGCCGGACCCCCACCCCCCCCGCCGGACAGGTCAGCGGTGCCGGTGTGCTAGAAGCTGTGAAGGCAGTGTTGGCAGAAGTCGATGCCCGATGTACGAACGGTCAGGACCTGCCAGATCCGGGCCCACAGGGGCATGCGGCCGAGCCGAGAGTCGTCGGAGACCTTCCAGAATTCGCGGCGGTAGTCGCGGCGCAGAGCACGGGCGTTCGGGTACACGTGCCAGCATTCAAAGCACACCCTCCAGCCGGTTGCGGCTTCGTCGATGTCGTGAGCCCAGCAATGCACCGCAGCGCATGCGTCGGTCATCTCGTGCGGTTTCTGGTTCATGAGCCCGATTCCTTCCAGTGGGATCTGCGGAAACGGGTTGTGCTTCAGCGCGCCGGTGGCCCGGGTCACAACCGGGCCCCCTTGGGGTGGTTTGACCCGGGCCACCGGCGCGCTACCGGTTCAGGCTTTCCGCAGATCACCGCAGGGAAGGAAGGGCGGGTGAACTCGGTGGCGGCAACTCGCAATGCATTTGCTCGCGGAGAGAGCTCACTGATGGGGTGCCGTACCCTTTTGCGTCTCTCCCGTTGCGTTCGGGGGCTCTCCTCCGATCTCCGCACGCCACGTCGTGGTGTACAGGGCGACGCCCGCGCGGTCGCCGGCGCGACGGGCCATCTCCAGTGCCTCTGCCAGACGGGCCCGGCCCATGCCGCGCACCCGCTTGTGCTCCTGGACGTGCGCCGTCCACTGTGCTTGGGTGCCGCGGAACTTCCCGCAGCCTGCCGGGCAGTACATGTCGATCACCTCGGCTGATGAGCTCTCGAGCCGCCGGCGCTGGCACAGCTGGTCGGTGGCCCGAGGGCAGGCGTCTTCCCCGAACCAGTAGGCGGTGATCCAGCAGCCCGCCATCAGTTGCAGATGCACTTGGACGTGCTCACGGAGCAAGGGGTACCTCCTTTCGCAAGTCACGGCAAGAGCAACCTTCATCTCGGCGGCCAGGCGTTGGTGTGCCTCCACGGCGTATTGGAGCGCGGCTTGCTCGTCGTTGGTTTCGGCGAGCTTGTACGGACGGCCCAGCTCAATCGACTTGACCCGGCAGATCTCCCACACCGACGGGATGAACAGCTCCTGCCCCCACGGACGGCGCCGCTCATATATCGCAGTGGTTCGCACGGGTGGTTCGAACCTGCGGAAGAACCCTTCTTCCCCTTCGGAAATCTCGTTTACTCCCATGTTCGCGACCATGCTCCTTCGGGGAAGTTGGGGAAGATCTCAGCGTCACGCTGCAGAGCGTGCTGAAGGCGAGGTTTGGCTCGCCGCGCGGGCCGGGTTCTCGGTGATCAGTGTGACGAAGGGGAACGTGCTGCACCGTTCGCAGCAGTCGATCTGTTCACCGTTCGGGCCGGGCCAGATACCGGTGCAGGTGTCGAAGTTCCCGTTGGCCGGGTCGTACGGTCGCTCGTCTTTGGCTTGCTCGCGCATCGTTGACCTCCCAGGCCAAGCGACGGCCGTGCTCTGATGCACCGGTGTCATGCTCGGCTAGGGCCTGTTTCGAAGTGAGATGAGCGGCGGCGTGTCATGCGCCGGACGCAGTGAGGTCTCCGGTAGAGCGTTCATCGACCAAGAAGAACAACACCGGAGACCTCGTGGCCACCCTAGCGGTGACGAGGCGGTTCGATCTGACCGATGAGCAATGGGCGCGGCTGGAACCGCTGCTGCCCGCGCCCAGACGTCCGGGCCGGCCCTCAAAATGGACGAAACGGCAGCTCATCGACGGCATCCGCTGGCGGGTGCGTGTCGGTGCGCCGTGGCGGGACGTGCCTGCCTGCTACGGCTCCTGGCGAGCGGTCTACTCGCTGTTCCGCCGCTGGCAACGCGACGGCACGTGGGCGAACCTTCTGGCCCGGCTGCAAACACGGGCCGACGCCGCCGGGCTGATCGACTGGCAGGTCGGGGTGGACTCCACCGTCCTGCGCGCCCACCAGCACGCGGCCGGAGCCCGCGGCCACGGCGACAAACAGGCCGACCCGCCCGGCGGAAGAACGCCCGAGCCCGACGATCATGCCTTGGGACGTTCGCGGGGCGGGCTGTCGACCAAGCTGCACCTGGCCTGCGAACAGGGCCAAAAGCCGTTGTCGCTGGTGGTCACCGCCGGGCAGCGGGGCGACGCTCCCCAGTTCGAGGCGGTCATGGCCGGGATCCGGGTCGCCCGCACCGGCGGCGGGCACCCGCGCACCCGGCCCGAACGGGTGCGCGGGGACAAGGCGTACTCCTCCAGGGCGATCCGGGCTCACCTGCGGCGGCGGGGCATCGCGGCCACGATCCCCGAACCGGCCGACCAGGCCGGCCACCGGCTGCGCCGCGGGGCCCGCGGTGGCCGGCCACCCGGATTCGATCCGGTCGACTACCGCGAGCGCCACGCCGTGGAGTGCGGCATCATCCGGCTCAAACGCCACCGCGCGGTCGCCGCCCGGTTCGACAAGCTCGCCGTCCGCTACCTGGCCACCGTCCACATCGCCGCCATCAACGAATGGCTCTGATCAACTTTGAAACAGGCCCTAGGCGGGTCGGCCACCACCGCGATGAGCCGGTCGTACTCGTCCTCGCCGATCGTTTCGATGATCTCGTCGGTGGTGCTGACGATCTTTGTGGCGTGCGCACTGGCGGCCTCGGCGGACAGGCTGGAAAGACGGGGGTCGTCGGCGAATCGAGGTGCGGAGTAGGTGAGGGCGTGTTGGGTGCCTCGCTTGTCGCGCTCGTACACGTGCAGCAGGGCCCAGCCTCGGTCGTAATCGCTCATCTCGTCCCAGCCGGGGAGGTCCACGAGGTCTTCGTGGACGACGAGCTTTCCTACCGTGAGCCGGATGGAGCCGATCTCAGCCGGAGGATCGGCGGTGCTTCTGTCCCGAGAGATAGCGATGTTCAGGACGCCGTAGCGGTCCTCGAAGACAGCGCATCGGCGGCCGTCAGGCATCAGCAGGCTGGGGTACGTCGTGGGGTCGTGAGGGTCGGCCGGCACGAATACGACTGCGGTGTTCGGGGCGATGGCGTCGTCAGGCTCTGCAGTGCTCATCGCCAGTCCTTTCGTTCATTCCGGTGTGGTATTTCGCCAGTGGCTGAGGGAAGGCCTCCGCTGAGGAACATCACGCTTCATCGGCGCCGTCTTCACTGACGTCGGGGCGGGCAATGCCGAGGGCGTCGTCGAGATCGGGTCGGTACCCGACGGGCAACGTGTGCAGGTCCCCCAGATGCACCTTGAACTGGTGGCCGGGCTCGCCGATCGGCGGCGAATTCGGGGCGCACAGCTCGTCGTTGTCGGCGCCGGGGTGGTCGCCGATGCAGTACTTCTCGTGAACGGGATCGATGAGAGCGGTCGACGCTTCATCGTTCACCTCCACGACGCGCACGGTGAGGGCGTGAGCGTGGTGCTCATCGCGCAGCTGCGCGAGGTCGCCGGGCCGCCACTGGGGCGGCATCTGCAGGATGCTGATGTAGTCGGCGAACCGCTGGCCGCCGGCGGCGGTGAGGCGCTGGTGAACGCGGCGCGCAAGGGCATGCAGGCCCTTCTCGGCTGGGATCGGCACCCTGCCGGTGATGGTCTGGCGGTACGCCTCGCCGACGCCGTAGTAGGAGTCCTTCTCCTCCAGGGCGGTGAGGAACTCGGCGGCGAACCGGACCAGGGTTCGGATGTCGGCCGGGGCAGGCGGGGCCAGGACGAAGAGCTCGCCCATCAGCTCATCCAGATTGTTGTCCCAGCGGGCCAGCCTGCCCATGGAGCGTGCGGCGGCGGCTTCTGGACGGTCTGGACTGGCGTACTTGGCGTCGAGATCGAGTACTGCCTCGCGCAGATCGGTCCATTGGGCAGCCTGTTCCGGAGTGGCGTACTGAGTGATCGCCCGGAACAGGGCGCTGAGACCGAGCATGTCGGCGAAGGGTGGCTCCGGCTGGATCGGGGGGATGCGCTCGGCGATGGTCGCGGCGAGGGCGACGCCGGCGCGCAGCGCGTCCGCCAATTCCTCCACGTCGTTGTCCGACATGTAGGTGCTGCGGACGCTGACCGCGCGGTCGCAGTCGGCGGTCATCTCCAGCAGCACGAACCTGTTGGGATGGCCTGCGAAGGCAGGGCCCGAGCGGTCGCCTGAGGTATAGGTGGAGTTCTCCGCGAGCACCTGGTCGACCACAGCTCGGGAGGTCGATACGTAAGACACGGTGTTGCCTTTCGGAACAGTTCGCAATCAGGCAGCGTGCACGGGAGTGCCTTGCCCGACTGCTTGAGCAGCTGGGACCTGTGGAGGGGTGGAAGCACAGCGCACGCCGTGCGCTGGCGTCATGCCGATGATCGAGGCCTGCGGATGGAGCCATCCCACACGGTGCGACCGGCCTCCCCGAGGCGGCGGGCCGCGTCAGCGGCCCCGGGATGCCACACATAGAGCGAGACCCGCCGATCTGGGTTCTCGGCTTGCCATAGAGCTCGGGCCACCGCGTATTCGATGATCGTCACGTCGAGCTGCAGCAGCGGCCAGTGCACCCGGACGGTGTGCGTGCGGGGGTAGTAGGTCGCCCACCGCCGCGACAGCGGCAACTCGGTCACCTCCCACCGCGGTGCCCGTGCAACACCTGCGCGGTCGAGCAGGCCCAAGCAGTGCTCGGCGAGGAACTGACGGCCGTGTGCCCGGTCCAGGTGGATGACCGCGTCTGCGCGTTGACGATCGGTGAGATCGGCGCGGACGACCACCCAGTTCCCGAACCCGTTGCGGGTCCGGCGGGCCGGCGGCGCGCTGGGGTCGTCGACGACGTCGAGCCGGGCTGGGCGCCCCAGCCACGGAAGGTTCTCCCCGGCGACCATCTCCTTGATGTTCTGCCCTGCAGGGGTCGGCGGGCCGTTGTGGCCGGGCCGGCGGACGTGCCGCCAGATCCATGAGGTGTTCTCGGCCACCTGGGCGGCGACCTGGGCGGCGGGCATTGTGGCGGGTGCGGTGACGTGCAGCCGTGCGTGCTCGTCCACGGTCAACCCGACCGTGCGGCGGCGAGTGGAGAGGGTGCCGATCCACTCGATTCCGGCTGGCACGGCGTCCGTCAGCGCGTCGACGAGTTCGTGGGGAATGTCGGCCGCGCCGTACGGGATGATCCGGAAGCTGTCGAGGATGGTCCAACCGCCGCGTGGGGTCAGGTCGGGCTGGGTGAGGAAGGTGCGGCGGCCGCCGCGGTCCGGGACGGCCCACCACCCGAATCGCCCGTGCCGTTGGGCGGATGTGCTGAGGGTGAAGTCGCGGCCGTCGGGGGACCGCAGACGGCTCCCCTCTCGCAGGTGTGTGATGTCCATCGTGATCTCCGGGTCCGCGCCAGTTCGTCAGAACAGGTCGCGGTGCTGGCGCGCCAGAGTGGCCCTGAGGAAGGCCGCCGGATCGGGAGTGTTCCCGTCTCCGTCGAGCCCGGGGACCTCGGTCTCGAAGTCCAGGCTCAGCTTGGTGAAGAACTTCTCGAGCTTGTCGACGAGATCACCGCCGTTCCATCCGTCGCTCTCGGTGGTTCGGATGTCGAGGAGTAGGCCGAGGATCAGAGAGGCGTAGTGGGCTTCATCCTCGGTTTGCGGGATCCAGAACAACATCCAGCCCGTCTGATTCACGTAGGTCCGGGCTGCGAGGAGCACGTCCTGGCGCCAACGGCCGTCCTCGTCGTGGTGGCGGGGAAGTCTCAGCGCGGTCTCGCGGCCACCGCCGACCCGTTGGTATACGTCCTCGCCGCCTGGGAACTTCACATACCCCAAAGGCCGGAACAGATCAGCGAAGGCGTCCAGGTCCAGCGCGTCCAGAAAGTCATTCCGAGAGAACATCAGCAGCTCCTTATCGAGGGGTGGGGCCTGGCTGGGGGCGGGGGCAGGGCGTACAGCGATGGCGTGCTAGTGGGGGACGGGAGCCCCGCCGGCGATGACTTGGTCAGCGCCGGCCAGCGAGGCGGCCGCCTCGCCTCGGGCGACCACCCCGCTGCGGCTGTCAGACCGTTGCGGGTTCCGGCCAGACCTCGACGAGGGAATCGCCGGGGGCGCCGATTCTGAGGTGGAAGAGTTGCGCGCGTCCGGAGTGCGTGTCGCGCAACTCCACCTCGACGCCGTGGTCTGCGGTGAACTCGCTCAGGGGGCCGAGCTCGGTCACCTGTATGTGCTCACTGGCGGTTACGCCGTCCGCGAGGGCGCTGAGGAACTTTGGGGTGGCGAGCACGTCGCAGAGCGCCTCTTCCAGGACGCGGACCAGGTCGCTGGGCTGTCTGGGCATGGTGGTCTCCTCTCTGGCCGGGCGGGAGACTTTCTATGCTTGGTGGGTTGGTGTCGGATGCGCCGGTCCGGCGGCTTACCCCGGGGCGCCGCGGCGGAGCCCGTCGAGGACCACGACGAGGGCGATGGGACGGCGAGGTCTGGAGTGCCAGGCGCCGGCGCTGTCAGGGCACGTCGGTAGTGCTCAGCGACTTCGTTGGCGGCGGCTCGGTCGGTGGCGCGCTCGCTAGCTCCCGCAACCGTTGGGCGACCTGGAACCCGAGGAGTCGCTGCTGGACCCATTCGTCGACCAGGCTTAGGGCGCGCGTGTAGTCCTGGCTCTGCCCGTCCCCGATGATCATCGAGACGCTGGTTCCGACGGCGAACCGCTCGGTGCCCCACTCGCCGTAGTACTGGCGGGCCCAGCCGGAATACTGGGCGATGGTAGCTTTCTCCCAGTTCAAACCGTGTTCGGTCAAGCTGCTCTGGAGGCTGCCGAACGAGTTCTGCATGCGGTTCCAGTGCATCTCGGCCAATCGGATGAGCTTGTCCGTCGCATCCATCGCACGGTTCCTTCCGGTGAGCAGGTGGACGGTAGGGCGGGTCACGGGTCGGACGGAGCCGGTGCAGGAGGCTCGGCCGGTCCGGGCGGCGGTTGATCGAGTAGCGCCTGCTGGGCTGCGGCAGCTTTCATTGCTTGGGCCCGTTCGGTTTCGAGCTCGGTGATCCGTTCGGTCAGCTTGGTGGCCGTGCGCTGGTGGGCGGCGAGCCGGGCGGGCGCCCGATAGCGTGCCTGCGCCACCCTGATCCTTTTCAGGTCCGGGTGCTTCTGGTAGTGGTTGAGCAGGGCGTACACGATCTGGGCGATCCGTTGGCTGGTTGCTGTAGGGGCGCTCACCGAGTAGTGGTCGGCGCCGCGGCGGCGCACATTTACCCATCCGTTTTCGGTCGGCTTGGCGTAGCTGGGGTTGACTACGGCGGTGCCGACGATCGTGATGCCGAACACCTGCGGTGCGTTCGGCCGCGCCTGATATCCCGCTCTCTGGAAGTAGTTCTCACCGTCGTCGCCGTACTGGATCCGCACGTTGTCGGGCCCGTACTCGTCGCTGGGCGACAACCAGAACACGCCGATCCGATCCACTTCGTACCGGACTCGGCCGTGGGACCAGTCGATCGCCACAGTGAACGAGATCGGTCCTCGCGGCGTCTCGGCAGAGACATGCTTGTCGGCGAGCGAGCTGGACGCTCTGGCATGTTGCCCGCGGCGGCGCCCGGACTTGGCTGACGGTTCCGACGGCGCGCTGGATGGCAGTGGGAGTGCGGCGGCTGCCTGGGTGAAGGCCGCGTTGACCCGCGTGCGCACCGTGTCGTCGGTGAGCGCGCCGATGATCTCGGCCAGTTCCTCGCGCGGAACCGGAAATGGGCCGACGCTCGGAGGTTTCCCCCCGAAACGGTTCCAGACGAGCAGCAGAGGAGCGGCTGTTCGGCCGTGCTGGTGGGAGGCGTAGGTCAAGAACGCGATCCACATGGTGATGCTCTGCATCTGCGAAACGACTTCGCCCACCGGGTCAAGGCCGGTGGGCGAAGCGGCAACGACGCGGTCCGTCATGCTGCTGCGTGGCGGGTCTCGTCGGCGCCAGCGGTCGCCGGGAAGCCGGCCGGAGTCGCGCCGGAGGTGGAGCCGAGCTCGCCAGTGAGCTTGGCGAGCATCGCTCTGATATCGGCTTCTGTGGGCTGGATGCCCGCCGGCGCGGTGGAAGGGGCGTCGGTGACATCATCGAGCGGTTCGGTATGCGCGATGTCGAAGACATAGCTGACCCTCATGCCCTTGGCGGGGCGCCTACCGTTGGCGTTCTCACCGGGCTTGGGAGGGCGGGTGATCGCCGCGATGAAGGCCAAGCCCTTGCCCACGGCTGACCCGTCGTCCTTGACCTTGCGGCCACGCTTCCGCCACTCCTCATACCCGGCGACCTGGGTCAGGTCCGGGTCCTGCAGCCACATCAGGAATCGGTTGCGCAGTGTGTACCTGTCGCCGATACGGGCGGCGGCTTGGGCGAACGCCGTGGTCTGCTCGTCGGTAATCTGCGTGGCGGCCAGTTCCGCCAGGGCGTTCAGGCTGGGCACGGTGAATCGAGCCATGGGGAAGTCCCTCCTTCTGATTGGCGCAGGCAGACTTGCCCGCGGCCCACATCGGGTGCTGTGGGGCGCCGACCGGCGCCAGTGCGTCGGCTACCGCCGTTCCGGCGCCATTTGTCTAGGCCGCGGGGCGCTGGGGTGTCGGGCTTGCGCTCGGCACCTCGGCGGCGTCAGCCAGGGCTTTGGCCTGTTCGAGGTCATCGGCGTCACCGCACGGGCGCGTGTTGAGCGCCTCTGTGCGCCCGTCGTGCTGGCACACCGCCCACCTCCAGTGGCCGTTGCCCATCTGGACGACGAACAGATAGTGGATGCCGTCTCCGACCTCGCGGGACCAGCCGGGGTGACCATTGCGGGGGGCCGGTTCCCGCCAGGCTCCGGGGCGGTGACGGCGCTCGCGGACCCGGTCGGCCACCTGGAGCGGCCGTTCGGTCGCGCCATCGCGGTTCTTCACCTCCGCGAGCAGGAACGCCAGAAGTTTCGCGGCCTTGGTCTCGGCCTGCTGCTTGACCTCGTCGGGCAGCGCTGGATGTAGATGCTCGATCCGGTAGGTGGCTTCCAGCAGGTCCAGGTGAACGCTGCACCGGGTGACCATGCCGCCCATGCCCTGCGGCCGCACCCACAAGGTGAGGGAGGCATCGGCGTGGTGCGGCACCGTCCGGCTCGGACGGGCCAAGACGTACTCGTTGCGCCAGGAGTAGTCGTCGCAGTCGGGCGCGACCCGGATCGACGCGACGCCGCATTCAGGAGGGACCGGGTCGCCCCGGCCACGCCGGAAACGGTGCTCAAAGTCAGGGTCGTGGTAGGCGAATGGCCACTGACCGGGCCGCAGCCGCAACGCGATCAGGCCGCGCCGGTATCTCACGCCTACGTCGTCGAGGGCGTATTCCCAGTCGCAGCGCGGGGGCGGTACGGCGTAACCATCGAATTCGATCACGCCGTCCGGGAGGCGGGTCAAGGCGTCGTCGGGCATGGCGATGCTCCCTGGTTGATGGAGGGGTGGGTGACGAAGTTGTCGAGCATGGTGGCCAGTGCCGGCTCGGTTCCCTCGGGCAGGAACGCTCGGACGGAGCTGGCGATCCGGTCACCCACGGTGGGCTGAATCGCGGCGGGGTAGAGGTCTTCGAACAGCAGCCCGTTGTCGCCGCGGCGCTGGTAGGTCTCGACTTTGCGCGCCCAGGTGGCCGGAGTCGTCCCGGATGCCTCCTGCAGCGTGCGGTCGTACCATTCCAGGGCGCCGATCGGGCAGTTCGCCTCCCACGTGACGCCGGAGTGGGAGTGGGGGCACCGGCGGACGGTGTCTCGTCCGTGCTTGGACCACGCGTGGGAGTCCGCCGAGTAGATGCCGGGCGCAATGGCGGTCAGGGCATCGGTCTTGACCCCGAAGGCGTGCAGCCTGACGTCGGTGCCCAAACGCCGCTGCAGGGCCGCGAACAAGGCGATGATCCGAGCGGTGGACGGGAGCCGGCAGACGCTGCCGACTCCGACCAGCGGCAGCGCGGCCAGGTCGACACCGGCCCGCTCGTACATGTCGACGCAGCGCAGGTGATGGTCGACGGTGAGGGACGCATCGCCCTGGATGACTGGGAAGATCTGCAGGTCCGCGTCCAGCCACCGCAGCTCCCAGTAGCTGATGACGGTCCGGCGCAGGTGCTCGGAGATGTCGAAGCCAGTGTTAGCGCGGACTGGGCCCTCGCACATCCAGTCCATGGAGGAGGCGGTGTCCAGGCAGCCGATCTGATCTGCGTATTCGCGGACCAGCCGCACGTACTGGTGCGGGCTGATGTCCCAGCGCGCGTAGCCGCCGTCGTCCTGGTTCCGGCTCAGGACGGTATAGCTCTTGGAGTCGAGCATCCATCGGCGGCTGGCGCGCGGCAGGGTCTTGCGTCCTTCGAGGCGGCCGCGGGACACGCACACCGGGACGCGTTCGGGCAGCGGCGAGTCGGGGCCCAGCCAATGCGGCTGGGCCCCGAGGTAGTACATCTTCATGCTCGGGGATCAGGTGGATTGGTCGCCGCAGCGGGCGGTCTGGGTCTTGGCCCTGTCGGAACCGTGCGCCAGGGCCTGCCCTGCCGACCGGAACCAGGAATCATTCCTCGGAACCGATCAGCTGGTTGTCGTGCAGCCACTGGAGGATCACGTCGACGTGCGGGCGGATGAATCCCTGGGTGGGGTTGACCGTGACCAGGAGTGTCGGATCGCAGTCTTCGTTGCGGTCGCGGGCCCACTGGTGGTCGCCGACGCCATGCACATCGTCCAGCCATACGGCCGGACGATTCCCCAGCCAGCAGTTCACCGCGTCGGCCTTGGCTGAGCGGCCGTCGAAGACCGCGCCACCCATCGGCCCGACCTCAACCACAGCCATCTCCGGAAGCCCGAGCACGGGTGCGATGTGCTGCGCCGCGGCATGTTCCCAGCTGGTGCACCAGACCAGCTGCAGGTGTTCGGCGAGCTCACGCAGCCACTGACCGTGCTGGGGGTTCAGCCAGGGTGAGATCCTGCGCTGGTAGGGCGTCAGGGTGAAGGTGTGGCGCCTGTAGCCGGCGGCGGCCGCGGCGTCGGGTTCCAGATGCGGGTTGAGCACCCCGTCCACATCCAGTAGAAGGACTGGCCGACAACTCGGGTGCGGGCAGCGGTGGGGGTTGGCGTCCTCGATGGCGCCGTCCCCGATCAGGTCAGCGCAGAACTCACCGGCCAAGATGTTGATCTCCTGCTCGGCCTGCTCAACCTCCTCGGGGTGGTGGTTGACCAGATGGTGGAGTCGCTCACGCTTCCGCGCCCAGGCGGTCAGCGCTTGCGCATGCGTTTGGGTGGACTGCTGGAAGGGGGCGGCGAAGTCGATCCGCGTCTTCGGCTCCTCGGTCTGAGTCATCTCGCGGAGACCGCGAAGCAGCGCGAGGAGGGTGGTCTCGTCGTTGCACAACGCGACCCGCTCACGGCCCTGTAGGTCCAGGTAGTCCCACTCGGCGTGGACCTCGTAGGCGAGGTAGTCGTCGTTGCCGGGCTCGTCCACCATGCCGTCCTGCATGGGCGGCTGCGGACCGTTATAGAGGGACGCTGTGAACTGCAGCCGTACCTCGTACTTGTTCCCCTCCACCACGATGGTCAGCTCGGCATGGTCCCGCTCCGGCTCCCATCCGAAATCAACATCATCGAATTCGGTGTCTGCCTTCAACGCGCAGGCCACCCGTTCGAGGGAAGAGATGGTCGGCGCGAGCGGTCGCCGCGTGGGGGACTTCTCACGGACTGAGGCGTCGTCGGTCGCCGGAACCCCCTTCTCAGCGGCATGGGATTTTACGTAGTTGATGATTTCCTGAAAACTGGTCATAGCCTCGTCTCCCTCGGGCCGTAACCGGCATGCCAGCAAGAGATGCACCAAGAAAGGGGTCGCAGGAAAGGGAAGTTTCCTTTTTTAGAACAGGCAGATCGCGTGCTTGCTGCCGGGCGCCGGGAAGCTGATCAGCCTCGCCGGGCGAGGGGCCGCAACCCCGCTGCGGATGAGCGGAGCGAATGCCGGGTTGCGGCCCCTCGCCCGGTGAGGCAGGCTTTGCCGGCGCCTGGCAGCGAGCACGCCATGGGGAATTCTGTTCACCCCTAGGCGATGAGCAGTACCGGAATTTCGGAGTTTGCAGCGGCTTTCATTAGGGCCGTGATTTGGCCGAGCCGCAGGTTGGAGTAGGGGGCGGCGGGGTGGCCGTCCTGCAAGCGCGAAAGGCATTCGCGCAACTGTTCGACGCTGCATTCATCTCCGGTCCCCTTGTGGTTGTCGTCGGCGTATTGGGTGAGCTCAATCGCATTTCCGACCCTTTCTGCGTCACGTTGGATATGCTCAGCTCCAGGTCGGTGTCGAGGAAATTACGCGTTTTCGGGTTGAGAAGATCGAAGGTAACCGACAATGTGCCCTCCGCGCGGTTTAGGTGTCGGGGCTCACTGGGGCGTCCCCTTGCGGTGAGGTGTGTCGAGCAGTTCCGGGGCGCGAGTGGAAAGGTTGGGGCGTAGGGCTATCGCGTAGCGACGCGCAGCGCTCTTGGAGTTCGCGTCCGGAACTGCTGGTGTAGACGGCACCGCAAGGACGTATTCAGTCCGCTGCAGTGTCTGCCGTACCGGGTGACGTGCCGACCGGCGGGAGGAGGTTCGGCGTCGACCGCCGCGTCTACATGACGCTGATGTCGAGACTGGTCGCCACGGCGTTGGCCAGATGCCAGCCGTGCTAGCGGACGATCACTGATCAAGTCCTCGTCGGCGATCGCCTGGCCGTCGCAGGCCTCGCCGAACCGATCTACGGGGCCGGGCCCACCGTGGGGGCTGGGGCCAGCCCGACCACGCGAGCGTTCCATCCGCTGGCACGCGACTTTCAGGCCTCCGGTGACGGCCGCGCCGCTCTGGCCATGGTGGAGCGACTCGATGCCCTGGAGTTGGAGAACCGGCTGGAGGACGCCCTCGACCTGTGGTTGGCGCCCTGTCCGAATCGCCTCCCGGCGTGTCGCGGTTGCCGGCGGGTCGTGCGCGTATGTCTTCAGCGCCCGGACCGACCTGTATACCTCATCGAGTTGGGCCATGCGGCCCTGTGCAAGGTGGGCAAGGCCAGCGCCACTGGTGGGGAGGCGATTGTGTTCTTCCCTGCGACGAGGTGGTCGCCGTGACCGCTGAGAGCGAGGTACACCGGGCTGTGGCCGGTTCAGCACGACGGGGGCAGACGGAGGCGATCAGTCCGTCTGGACGCACCTCGGGTGCGGCCGCGCGCGGAACTGGGCCACCGTCGCCCTGGAAGCCGAGCGTCCGCCGCGGGCTGTCCACCAGTTTGGCCTCGCTCGGCGGCGCGTTCTCCCGGGACCGCCGGGGGGCTGGCGGCGCGGGGGCACCACCCCCATATGGCTGATCCAGCCGCGGCTGTGCTGGCGCCGCTGGCAGGCTTGTGGGCTTGCGCTTAGCACCTGGGTTACGGCTGGGAGCCGTCTGACCGGTCGGCCCAGCCGCGGATCGTCTGGAGGGCCAGGTGCAGCGCGCTGCCTAGGTCGGGCGCGGGAAGCAGTTCGGGTTGGTCTCGGTAGTTCGATGCGGCCGGATCGGCGGTGCGCGCGGCGCTCATCCGGCCGCGGGTGTCCAGGGCCACCACCGCCCAGCGATGCGGCTGGAGTGGAATGCGGACGGTGGGGAACGCGGTCTCGGCGGTGTCCCACCAGGGGGCTGGTCCCCAGACGGCGCCGCGGTCTTCCAAGACGTACCGGATCGCTTCTAGGAGCGCAAATCCCCGTGACATCGGCTCCGGGCCGCGCTTGGTCCTGTGAGACGGGCCGTCCATCACGGACCAGCAGCGTCAAGGGCCGCGCCGGGGCGAACTCGTCATGGCTGCCGCTGGGGGCGTGGACTCTGCCGTACCGGTTCTGCGTGCTGGTGGCTCCTCTGTGCCACGCCCAGCCGGTTCGGGCAGAGTCGCTATCGGCGCGGCTGAAGATGTCGCCGGCGTCGTCAAGGACGACGTCGCCGGGCCGCCAGCATCCCACCTGCGCGATTTCGTCCTGCGGGGCGGATAGGAGCGGTGGGAGGTGTTCGCTGAGTGAGGTCACGGGTCCTTCCTTTCTCTTCAGCGGTGATGCGCTAGATGTACTGCCCTGACAGGTTGGTGACGCGGTTGGCGGGTGGTTGTCCTGCCGGTCGCCTCCTCGGTTGAGGCGGTGACGATTGGTCTTGCCCGATGATGCGGGGATCGGTGCGACCCCGCACAGATGCGCGAACGCCGATTCGGACCGGAGCCGTTCGGGGTTGTCGCCGACCGCGATGAGCAGGGACGCAACCGTTCCGGTGCCCAGTCCTTTGACCGCCGTCAGCGCTGGCGCGGCCTGGTCGACGAGTCGCTGGAGCCGCGCCGGTGGGCGCCGGGGACACAACTGCGATCAGGCGCGTGCGCCAGGCTCTTATCAGGTCACCTCCGGCGGCCCGCCAATGCGACCGCATGTGCTCTCCCGATCGGCCGACAGATCGGCAACAAGGCACCAACGGCCGGTTGGTCTGGGGGTCAGGCCGACCGGAAGAGCACATTCGAGAGCCTCGCAGTTGGTCTTGAGCTTCCCCCGGTTCCACGGATACCGTGGTGCTCGGCAGCGCCGCGGCGGGACGCGGGAACGGGACGGCGACGCTGGTGCTGGCCGGCGTCGCTG
>NZ_JBEZJI010000098.1:0-14709 GCF_040649435.1 Actinomadura sp. NPDC048955 | reverse complement strand
GGCGAGGGGGAAACACCCGGTCCCATCCCGAACCCGGAAGTTAAGCCCTTCAGCGCCGATGGTACTGCATGGGAGACCGTGTGGGAGAGTAGGACGCCGCCGGACATATATTGGAAAGGGCCCCGCCGTTATCGGCGGGGCCCTTTTCCGTTTCCTGACACTGCGCGCTGTTAGTCTGCGCGCCATGAATCACCTGTTCGCCCGGGTCGTGGACGGGCGTCTCCGCGTCTATGAGGTCGAGGCCGCCGCGGAAGGGCCCCTCCAGGAGGTGTGGTCCGTTCCGGTCGCCGCCGACCCGGAGATCTGCTCTCTCGCGGTCGCCCCGCTTGGCGACCGGGTCGTCTACGCGACGCAGCACGAGATCGTCTGCCTGGACCGCGACGGCGCCGAGGTGTGGCGCTACGCGTTGCTGCCCAGGTCGGGTGAGAGGTACGGGCACTGGCCGAGTGCCGCGTACTCGCCGGACGGCACGCTGGTCTGGGTGTACCGGCCGGATGCGATGGCCCGGCGTGGGACCCCTGACACGTGGGTGGTCCTCGACGCCCGCTCCGGGACGGTCCGCGGGCAGGCCGATCTGAAGTCCTGCGGGCACGGCGGGGAGCACCTGGCACTGCCCGATGGGTCACGGGTGCTTCTCAACGTGGGAGAGGGCCAGGACGGTTCACTCGTCTTCGCCGGCTCCCTCAAGGGAGAGACGCTCGAAATGGAGCGCTACCCGTGGGACGACCGGTGCGTCATGGCCCTGGCGCCGGGCGGGCGACAGTTCATGAGCATCGACCACGGGCAGGCCGACGTGGCCTTCCACGAGTGTCCGAGCGGCGACGTGGTGCTGAGCCTGCCGGTCGGGGCGTTCGGCCACGACCCCGAGGACGCGGCCTTCGAATGGAGCGGCGGGTACCTGGACGCCGACACCGCCATCGTCACGATCTGCGGTGAGCGTGAAGAGGACGATGTGCCGGATGACGAACGGGAGTGGCACGTCCACTACCGGATCGATCTGCGCACCGGCGGAGTGGTCGAGCGGTTCGACGCGCATTCCCGCCATTCATACGATCTGGAGCCGCTGGGGGACGGCTCCTGGCTGACAACGGACCCGGAGGGCCGGCCCGTCCGCTGGATCGGCCGAAGGGAGAATGGGTGACGCCCCGTCCGCCACACCTGTAAGGGGCCCGCGAGCAAGGCAGAGCCTGTGCCAGCGCGGCCCAGGGCGGGCGGCGCTCAACGAGCCCGTCAGGGAAGGGAGCAGCGACTGCGGTGAGGCGTCAGAACTCGTCGCCGGCGAGGACGGTGTCGGCGTCGACGATCCGGTACGCGTAGCCCTGCTCGGCCAGGAAGCGCTGCCGGTGGGCGGCGTAGTCCTGGTCCAAGGTGTCGCGTGCCACGACGGCGTAGAAGCGTGCCCCCGCGCCGGACGCCTTGGGGCGCAGGAGGCGCCCCAGCCGCTGTGCCTCCTCCTGCCGGGACCCGTAGGCACCCGAGACCTGGACGGCGACGGACGCCTCCGGCAGGTCGATGGAGAAGTTCGCCACCTTGGAGACGACCAGGACGTCGATCTCGCCGCTGCGGAACGCCTCGAACAGCCGCTCCCGCTCGCGGATGCGGGTCTCGCCCTTGATGACCGGAGCGTCCAGGAGCGAGCCCAGCTCGTCCAGCTGGTCGATGTACTGCCCGATGACGAGGGTCTGCTCGCCGCGGTGCCGGTCGACGAGCGCCTGGATGAGCTTGGTCTTGGTGTCGGTGGTGGCGCAGAAGCGGTACCGCTCCTCGGGTTCGGCGGTCGCGTAGGCGAGCCGTTCGGAGTCGGTGAGGGTGACGCGCACCTCGACGCAGTCGGCGGGCGCGATCCAGCCCTGCGCCTCCATGTCCTTCCACGGCGCGTCGTACCGCTTGGGGCCGATGAGGGAGAACACGTCCCCCTCGCGACCGTCCTCCCGGACGAGGGTCGCGGTGAGGCCGAGGCGGCGGCGGGCCTGGAGGTCGGCGGTCATCCGGAAGATCGGCGCGGGCAGCAGGTGGACCTCGTCGTAGACGACCAGGCCCCAGTCGCGGGCGTCGAAGAGCTCCAGGTGCGCGTAGGCGCCCTTCCGGCGCGTCGTCATGATCTGGTAGGTGGCGATGGTGACCGGCCGGATCTCCTTCTTCGTGCCGGTGTACTCGCCGATCTCGTCCTCGGTGAGGGACGTGCGGCGCAGCAGCTCCTGCTTCCACTGGTGCGCGGAGACGGTGTTGGTGACGAGGATCAGCGTGGTCGCCTGGGCGCGGGCCATGGCGGCGGCGCCGACGATGGTCTTGCCGGAGCCGCAGGGCAGGACGACGACGCCGGAGCCGCCGTGCCAGAACGCCGAGGCGGCCTCGCTCTGGTAGGAGCGCAGGTCCCAGCCGTCCTGGACGAGGGAGATGGCGTGGGCCTCGCCGTCCACGTAGCCGGCGAGGTCTTCGGCGGGCCAGCCGAGCTTGAGCAGGGCCTGCTTGAGGGCGCCGCGCTCGCTCGGGTGGACGGCGACGGCGTCGTCGCCGACCCGGTCGCCGATCATGCCCTTGATCTTCTTGGCGCGCATCACCTCCTCCAGGACCGACCGGTCGGAGGACGACAGGATGAGGCCGTGCACGGGGTCCTTCTCCAGCCGCAGCCGCCCGTACCGGGCCATGGTGTCGGCGACGTCCACGAGCAGGGCGTGCGGGACGGGGTACCGGGAGAAGCGGATCAGCGTGTCGACGACCTGCTCGGCGTCGTGGCCGGCGGCGCGCGCGTTCCACAGCGCGAGCGGCGTCACGCGGTAGGTGTGGACGTGCTCGGGCGCCCGTTCGAGCTCGGCGAACGGGGCGATCTCCTTGCGGCAGGCGTCGGCCAGCTCGTGGTCGACTTCCAGCAGCAGCGTCTTGTCGGACTGGACGATGAGCGGACCGTCGGTCAAAGCAGAAGCCCCCGTCGGGTTTCGGAAGATCGATGCCTCGTCCGGACAGTGGCATCGCTGCCGCACGCTACCCGAGCGGCGACGGCGCTTCGCGCGTTCCGGAGAGGACTGGGGTCTTCAACGCCCCGGCGGCCGCCTTTATTGCGTGCGGGCGGTCCGGGCGCGCCGGTCAGATCCCCTCGGAGGAGCCGTAGTCCGGCTCGGACATCGTGCCGATCATGACGTAGACGATCAGGAGGGCGATGCCGATGAGGATCGACGCGGCGAAGAGCGACCAGCTCCAGATCGTCAGTCTCCGGGCGGACGGCGGGTCGGTCTGGACGCGGCCGAGGGCGATCGCCGCGGTGATCACGCCGGGGATCGCCACGATGTTGCAGCACAGCACGATGGCGACGGCGTTGCAGACGAGCGCGGCGATGGTGGAGCCGTTGCTCGTGGCCTGGTAGGGGACGCCCGGGGGCCCGTAGCCGTATCCGTATCCGTAGCCGGGCTGGCCGTAACCCGGCTGGGTGGTGTAGCCGTAGCTCTGCCCGTGCGGCTGCCCGTAGGCGCCGCCCGTGTCCCAGCCCTGGTCTCCGCCGTAGGGGTCGTCCCAGCCCGACGGCGGACGCCCTCCGTACCCGCTCATCGGGAGCCTCCTCGCACCATTCGCCCGGACACGCTACCCCGTCCGATCAACCCTTGTTTTGACCGTATGCGAGGTTCGCCGGTTCCCATCGTTTCCGGCGTCCGGTTCCGGACAGCGGCGGGCGTCGCCGGGACGGGTCAGGAGGCGTCGTCGAGTTCGGAGACGCCGGTGATGCGGTGCAGCGCGAAGCGGTGCACGGCGGCGCGGGTCGCGTCGTAGCCGGTGAGGAAGCCGCCCTCGACGCGGACGGGTTCGACGATGCGGCTGGACGCCTGCCCCTGCTGGTCGAGGTAGCCGATCCAGACGCGGCCGCCGCGCTCGACGGCGCCGCGGAGCCGCTCGACGGTGGCCATCGCGGGAGAGCGGGGCGGTTCGCCGGACGGGGCCTGCCGGGCCTGCTCGGCGCCGTGCCGGGACGCCTCGTCGCCGGCGCGCAGCGCCCGCACCGCCGCGGAGATCATCGAGGCGTCGGTGCGGTCGTCGGGGCGGAACCGGACGATCTCGGCGGTGGGCGGCGGGTCGGCGCGCTGCGCGTCCGGCCGGGTCACGATCACGCCGCCGCCGGGCGCCTCGGCGACCGGGGCGAGGCCCATGGCGCGCAGGCCGTCGAGCAGGTCGGCGCGCTGCAGCCCGGACGCCAGGACGGTCGGGGCGAGGCGGTACAGCCGCAGCGGCGCGGCGCGGCGGTCGGCGAGGATCTCGTCGAGGGTGGCGGGCGCGTCGGTCCGGACGTAGGACGACAGGGCGCCGACCCGCAGGTGGCCGTGCCGGCGGGCGACGTCGTCGATCAGGTAGAGGAGCGGCTGCGGGAGCGGGGTCGCCGAGTGCCGGGTGAGCAGGTCGGTGACGTCGGCGGCGGTGCGCCCCGCGTCCAGGGCGCGGCGGACGGACTCGGGGGTGAAGCGGTACACGGTGGCGCCGCCGGTGGACTCGACGTCGGCGGCGAGCGCGAGCTCCCGGGCGAGTTCGGTGACCAGCGGGCCCGGCGCGACGGCGGTCAGGTCGGCCTGGACGAGGATCTCGTCGACCGGTTCGGGGAGGTACTTCTCCAGCGCGGGCTCGGGGTCGTCGCCGGCGAGCAGGTCGCGGCCGAACGGGGCCAGCTCCCCGAAGCCGGTGAGGCCGAGGGCGGCGGCCTCGCGGAGCGTCCAGCCGACGAGGCGGTCGCGGGCGGGCCCGCCGTGGCGGGGCCGCAGCCACGCGAGCCGGGCGCGGAGCGCGTCCTCGCCGACGGCGACGCCGCGGTCCGCGCCGGCGAGGACGTCCAGGACGGCGCGGCGGGTGGACGGCGCGCTGCTGCGCGTCATCGCCTCGCTGAGGGCGTTGATGAGCCGGTCGCGGTCGTCGCGGTCTCCGGCGAGCCCGGCGGCGCGGTCGGACTTCAGCCAGCCGCGGGCCAGCTCCGTCCAGCGGCCGGCGGTGTCGCGCATCAGCCACAGGTCGTAGGCGGGGGTGGGCAGCCACTCGCCGTCGAGGTCGCCGCTGCGGGTCAGCAGGCCTGCCGCGTAGGCGACCTCGACGAGCAGGGCGGCCTTCCACTCCGGGACGTCCAGGAGCGTCGCGGCGGCGCGCAGGTCGCGGACGGCGAGGCCGCCGCTGCGCAGGACGGGCGGCGGTTCCAGGCCCCAGCGCTCCAGCAGCTCCTCGATCAGCCGGACGGCGCCCGCGGCCTCGCCCGCCGCGGCGCGCACGACCACGTCCTCGCGGCGCGGCCCGGCCGCCGGGGTGAGCGGGGGCGGCTCGGCGGGGACGTCGCGGAACAGCACCCCGCCGCGCAGGTGCAGGGCGACCTCGCGGGGCAGCGTGACGGTGCGGTCGTCCTCGGCGGCGAGGAGGCCGCGCGCCAGGAGCCGCTCGATGGGGGTGGTCGCGGTGTCGAGCCGGACGGGTCGGCGCGCGTCGGCGACGCGCCCGACCGGCGGGCCCCACGTGAGCTGGTCGAGGGCGGCCCGCGCCTCGGGCCCGGCGTCCTCGATCAGGGCGGCGGGGTCGCTCAGCAGCTCGGTGAGCCGGGCGAGGAGGCGGCCGGAGTCGGCGAAGCCGCGCGGCGCCTCGCCGTCGAGGTCGGTGACCAGGTCGGTGAGCCGCTCGGCGGGGTAGCCGGCGAAGACCTCCCGGACGGGCGGCCCGAGCCCGGCGGGGTGCGGCAGGCTCTGCCGGACGCCGGGCGCCGTGGCCGGGGCGCCGTCCCCCCAGGCCAGCGCGAACCGGCGGAGGGTGGCGAGCGCGCCGGAGGCCTGCTCGGAGGCGGCCCCGAGGGCGGCGGCGAGCGCGTCCGGCCCGGCCGGGGCGGGCAGGACGAGCAGGGCCTCCAGGACGGCGAGGGTGAAGCGGTCGAGCCGGTCGAGCGCGCGGGACACGGCGGTGGGCGTGGCGGCGCGGGCGGCGAGCGCGGTCAGGTCGGCGGGGACGGGGGCGAGCAGTTCGGGACGCGCGGACAGCAGCGCGCGCAGTTCGTCGTCGCCGCGCGCCCGCAACCAGTCCGCATACGTTTCCATGCCGTTCCCCAACTTTAAGTCGCGTGCATGCCGCAGGCACGCGGGCCTCCAGGTTAGAGGCCCGCGCGAGGTGGGGAACTCGGCCGTGCCGCGATCAGGTGGCGGGCGTGCGCTCCAGGTGCACCAGCCCGAGGCCGAGCCGAGCCCAGCTCTCCACGAACCGCTTCTCGTCGATGCGCGTTGGGGGCTCGTACATCGCCTCGTTCGCCAGCCAGTAGTTCACCACGGCGCCGCCGAGGATCGACGCGACCGCCGGCCAGTCCTCGTCGGAGCCCTCGAACTCGGGCTGCGCCGCGAGCCAGGTGGCGATCCCGTCGTAGAGCGGGTTGACGATGCCCTCGCGCATCTCCGCGACCAGGTTCGGGAACTGGTCGAGGTCGCGGAACAGGACCCGGATGAGGTCCTGCTCCTCGCGCATCTTGGCCAGCCCGGCCTGGCACGTCATGCGCAGCCGGGTTTCGAGCGGGCGCTCCTCGAACGCGGTGGACTGCGTGAGGACGTCGCTTATCTGCCGGCGGGTCCGCTCGATGTGCTCGCGGATGGCCGAGGAGAGCACTTCCTCCTTGGACCGGAAGTGCCGGTAGAGGCCGCCCGCGCCCGGGGACAGGCCGGCCGCCGCCTCGATCTCGGCGACCGACGTCGCCGCGTAGCCCCGGTCGGCGAACAACCGGAGCGACTCGGTCACGATGCGATCGCGCGTAGATGTCGTCATGGTGATGAATTCCTCCGCAAGAACAGTAAGGCATGTTCACGCGGCGGGCCGCCCGGTCGCGCGCGGCGCGCCCGAATCCGTGATGCCGCTCGCGGCGGGCCGCCCGGCGACTAGAGTTCCTTCGTCCGCGCCCCGTCGCCGGAGGGGCGTCGTCGGAAAGGTCGGCGATGTTCAAGTCTCCGCGGAAGGCGGCCGACGGGGCCTTCCTGCCCGAGGACTTCGTGGTGCCCACGCTGGTGGCCGGACCCGACTTCCAGATCCGCCCGATCACCGTGCACGACGTCGTCAAGGACTACGGCGCCGTGATCGGCAGCCTGGACCGGCTGGCCGGCCGGTTCGGGCCCGAGTGGGGCTGGCCCGACCGCGAGTTCACCTTCGAGCAGGCCCTGATCGACGTCGCGTGGCTGCAGAAGCAGGGGCAGCTGCGGCGCTCGTTCAGCTACGTCGTGATCACACCGGACGGGGAGCGGCAGCTCGGCCGCATCCACGTCGCCCCCTCGGACCGTCCCGGCTCGGACGCGGTGGTCGTCTTCTGGGTGCGCGCGGACGAGGAGAACTCCGTCCTGGAGAAGGAGCTGGAGGGGTTCGTCCGCGAATGGGTCGGCACGGCGTGGCCCTTCGACAAGGTCCGCTTCCCCGGCCGCGACTAAACCGGGCGGCGACTAGCCCAGACGGCGGACGAGGCCGACGAGGATGCGTCCGACCACCAGGTAGACGAGGGCTGCCAGGCCGTAGTTGACGGCGACCTCCACCTTGGCGTTGTCCGGCTGGAAGACGTCCTTGAACTGCCAGCACAGGTCGGTGGCGCGGTCCCCGAACCAGCGGACGAGGTCGTTGGCGGTGTTGGCCTCGAATGCCACGAAGACGATGTGCACGGCGAGGATCGTCACCACGAGCGTGGTGACGATGGACACCGCCGCCGCGAGAAGGCCGACGGCGCGGCGGCGCGCAGCGGCGGCGGCGGGGATCCGGCGGGCGCGCGGGGCGCGGTGGTCACCGCCTGGCTCGGTCTGGGTCCCTGCCATGTGCGGCCTCCTTCACCGGGTCGGGGCGATGCGTCCTTGGGGCGGGGATGGTGCGTTCGTGTGCTGTGTTTTCCCTGGTCAGGTGGTTTGTGGTCGAGGGCCCGGGTATATCCGCAACACGGTCCCGCGCTCTCCTACTCGGATCCCGTCGCATCGCCACTACCAGGAGAGCGCGGGTCCTTGCGTGTGTCCAGCCCCCTTACCCTGTGGACGTGCTCGATCTTCCCTCCTCCGCGCCGTCCCGCGACGGCCTCGCCATCGGTTTCGACCTCGATCTGACCCTCGCCGACACCCGCGCCGGGATCAGTGCCGTCTACGCGGCCCTGGCGGCGGAGACGGGCGTCCCTATCGACACCGGCCAGGTGGTGCGGCGCATCGGGCCGCCGCTGGAGGAGGAGCTGGCGTACTGGTTCCCGCCGGAGCGGGTGCCCGCGATGGCGGCGCGCTACCGGGCGATCTACGCCGACGTCGCGGTCCCGGCGACCGTCCTGATGCCGGGGGCGGCCGCCGCGCTGGAGGCCGTGCGGGCCCGCGGCGGGCGCGTGGTCGTCGTGTCGGGCAAGAACCAGGCCGACACCGAGCGGACCGTCCGGTTCCTCGGGCTGGCGGCGGACGCCGTGGTGGGCGGCCTGTTCGGCGCCGACAAGGGCGCCGCGCTGCGCGAGCACGGCGCCGGCGCCTACATCGGCGACCACACCGGCGACGTGGACGCCGCGCGGGCCGCGTCGGCGGTGGCGGTGGCCGTCGCGACCGGCGCGTTCGACTCGGCGGCCCTCAGCGCCTACGGCGCGGACGTCGTCCTGCCGGACCTGCTGGCGTTCCCCGGCTGGCTCGGGGGTTTCGGGGCGGCCTGAGCCGCCCCCGGCGGGCTGAGCTGGGCGGCGATATTCGGATGCCGTTCCGGGACGTCCGGGATAGCGTCGATCGCGTTGCCCCGTAGGCGTCGCGGGGGCCCCCGGCATGTTCACCGGCCCGCTGCGAGGCACTAATCTTGGGGTCGATTCAGGACGATTACCGAACGAGGTCTCCGGTGCCGACTGGCAAGGTCAAGTGGTACGACTCCGACAAGGGGTTCGGCTTCCTCACCCGCGACGACGGCGGTGAGGTCTTCGTGCACTCGTCGGCGCTGCCGGCCGGGGTCACGGCCCTCAAGCCGGGCCAGCGCATCGAGTTCGGCGTGGTCGAGGGGCGCCGCGGTCAGCAGGCCCTGCAGGTGCGGGTGCTGGAGACGCTGCCGTCGGTGGAGAAGACCATCGCCAAGCAGCGGCGCAAGAAGCCCGACGAGATGGTCGTCATCACCGAGGACCTGATCAAGCTGCTGGACGGGATCTCCAACACCTACCGGCGGGGCAAGCACCCGGCGCCCGCGGAGGCCAAGAAGATCGCCATCGTGCTGCGCGCGGTCGCCGACGACCTGGCGCCCTGACGCCTCCGGCCGCCCGGGCGTTCCCGGGGGTCAGGCGCGCATCTCGTGGTGCGCGTCCTTGAGCGGGCCGGCGGGGTCGGGCCGGCCGGCCGCACGCCGGCCTCCGGCCTGCCGCATCACCAGCAGCCCGGACGCGAGGGCGAGCGCCGCCGCGACGGTGGCGAGCGCGAGCCGCCCGTCCGCGACGATCGACATGCCGAGGCCGAGCAGCCCGCCGAGGACCCAGCTGAGCTGGTGCAGGGTCTCCGACACCGCGAACGTGGACGAGCTCACCTCCTCGCCGATCTCGCGCTGCACGACCGCGTCCATGGACAGCTTGCCGAGCACCTGACCGAGCCCGGCCGCGGTCGCCACGGCGAGGGCCGCCCACAGCCCGAAGAACGCGGCGCCCGCGGCGGTGACGCCGGTGACGGTCGCCAGCGTCGCCGACACGATGAACCGCGGCGCCCGCGCCTTCATCCAGGCGCCGAGCGCGGTGCCGATCAGCCCGCCCGCGCCCGCGCACGCCGCCAGCAGGCCGAGGGCGACATGGTGCGACACGGGGTCGAACCGCTCCTGGCGCAGCAGGAACGCCAGGTAGATGATCAGGAAGCCGGAGAACGCGCGGAGCACCGCGTTCGCCTGCATCGCCTCGGCGACGACCGGGCCGACGCGCGGCAGCGCCCGCCACCGGCGGCGCGGCGCGGCGCTCTCCGCCGCCGGTTCGGCTTCGGGGACGTCCACGTGCCGGGGCAGCCGCACGGTGAACACGGCTCCCAGCAGGAACAGGACCGTCCCGATGCGCAGCACCCAGCCCGGCCCGATCAGCACGGCGAGCCCGGCGCCGACGGGCGCGGTGATCGACGCGGCGATGAGCCCGGCGAACGAGCAGCGCGCGTTCGCCGTCACCAGCGAGATCTCGTCCGGCAGGACGCGCGGGGTCACCGCGGCGCGCAGCACCCCGAAGGCCTTGGACAGCACGAGCACGCCGAACGCGGCCGGCAGGAAGGTGACCTGGTCGCCGTGCGGGAGCGCGCTCGCCAGCGCCCAGCACAGCAGCGCCCGCATCACGAACGTGCTCGCGATCGCGTACCGGCGGACGTGCCGTGCCCGGTCCAGCGCCGGGCCGATCAGCGGCGCGACCAGTGCGAACGGCGCCATGGTGACGACGAGGTAGAGGGCGACCTGGCTGCGCGCCTGGTTGACGTCCAGGCCGAAGAACAGGGTTCCGGCGAGCGCGACCGTGACCAGCGCGTCCCCGGCGGAGTTGAACGCGCACGACTCGATCAGGCTGCCGAGCCCGCTGCGGCCGGCGCCCTGCGCGTGGGTGACGCGGCGGGTGAGCCGTCCCGTGCCGAGCGCGGCGGAGCGCGCTGCGCGGCACGCCCGCGCCGCACCACCGGTGACGGCGCGTGCGGACCGACCCGCCCGTGTCCGGTCTGCCATGCGCCCTGATCTCTCCTCGCGGTCGGCCCGGCTCGGGACCGGGGGCGGCCATCGGAGTCCTCGACTGAGGGTACGTTCCCCGCTGGAATGCCGGATCACCTCGCGGACGGCGCCCGCCTTGTGCGGGTCACGTGCCCGCATGGGCGAGAATTGACATGTGAGCCCACAGCGCCAGTCCAGCCCCGCGCGCTCCGCCGCCGCGCGCACCACGACCGCGGCCGCCCGCCGGCCCCGCACACCCGCCGTCGACTCCGCCTGCGCCGAGGCGGTCGACCTGGCCCGGGAGGCCGCCGAGGACACCGCCGGCCAGACCCGGGTCGGCGAGCACCTCGGCCTGCGCGCCGAGGGCGACCGGGTGGTCACCCACTACTTCGTGTGCCTCGACCCCGCGTACACCGGCTGGCGGTGGGCCGTGACGGTGACCCGCGCGTCGCGCGCCAGGAACGTCACGGTCAGCGAGTGCGTCCTGCTCCCCGGCGACGACGCGCTCCTCGCGCCGCCGTGGGTGCCGTGGCTGGAGCGGCTGCGCCCGGGCGACCTCGGCCCCGGCGACCTGCTGCCGACCGCGCCCGACGACGTGCGGCTCGCGCCCGGCTTCACGCAGGTGGACGAGTCGACCGACCGCGAGGCCCAGTGGGAGCTCGGCCTCGGCCGCGTCCGGGTGCTGTCGCGTGAGGGCCGCGACGAGGCCGCCGCCCGCTGGTACGACGGCGTCGCCGGGCCCCGCGCCCCGATCGCCGCGTCCGCCCCCGCCCAGTGCTCCACGTGCGGCTTCTACGTGGTGCTGGCGGGCGCGCTGCGGCAGGTCTTCGGCGTCTGCGCCAACGAGTACGCGCCCGACGACGGCCGCGTCGTCTCCGCCGACCACGGCTGCGGCGCGCACTCCGAGGCCGTCTCCCTTCCGGCGGTGTCCGAGCACAACCCGCCGGTCATCGACGAGCTCGGCTACGAGGTCGTCCCCACCGGCGGTGACGAGGACGCCGCGTCCCTCGACGACGAGGCCCTCGGCCACAGCTGATCCCATGGAGGACGTGTTCGGCGCGCGGGCGCTGCGTGAGCGGGTCCTGCGCGCCTGGGCCGAGTCCCCGGCGCGCTTCCGCGAGGACGCCAACGCCGAGGAGGACCACGCGCTCGGCGGCTACCGCGACCGCGTGGTCATCGAGCTGGCGCAGAACGCCGCCGACGCCGCCCGGCGCGCCGCCGTGCCCGGCCGCCTCGCCCTGACGCTGCGCACCGGCGGGGAGCCGCTGCTGATCGCGGCGAACACGGGGGCGCCGCTGGACGCCGCCGGCGTGGAGGCCCTCTCGACGCTGCGCGCCTCGGCGAAGCGCGACGAGCCGGCCACCGCCGGCCGCTTCGGCGTGGGCTTCGCCGCCGTCGTCGCGGTGTCCGACACCCCGGCCGTCGCGTCGGGGACGGCGGGAGTCGAGTGGTCGTCGGCGCGGGCCAGGGAGCTGGTCGAGGGGATCGCGGGCCTGGAGGAGGAGCTGGGGCGGCGCGGCGGGCACGTGCCGCTGCTGCGGCTGCCGTTCGCTCTGGAGCGGGCTCCCGAGGTCCCGGAGGGCTTCGACACGATCGTGCGGCTGCCGCTGCGGGACGAGGCGGTCGAGCCGGTCCGGCGGCAGCTCGGGCAGGTGGGGGCGGCGCTCATGCTGGCGCTGCCCGCTCTTGAGCACGTCGAGATCGACATCGACGGGGACGTCCGGACGCTGACCGCCGAACGGCGCGCCCCGGGCGAAGTGGTCATCGACGGCGGCCTGTGGCGGACGGTCGAGGAGCACGGGGAACTCCCAGCGGAGCTCCTGCGGGACCGTCCCGTGGAGGAGCGGGCCCGGCCGTTCTGGCAGGTGCGGTGGGCCCTGCCAGAGGAGGGGCTCCCGGAGGGCACGCCCGGCGTTCTGCATGCGCCCACCCCCAGCGACGAGCGTCTCGACCTGCCCGCGCTGCTCATCGCGTCGTTCCCGCTCGCGCCCGACCGGCGGCATGTCGCGCCCGGCGCGCTGACGGACTTCCTCATCGACCGGGCCGCCGAGGCCTACGTGCGGTTGCTCGGCGAGCTGCCCGTCTCCCCGAGGGTGCTGGATCTCGTGCCGGGGCCGATCGCCGCCGGGGAACTGGACGCGCGGATCCGGCGCGTGGTCCGGGAGCGGCTCCCGGAGGCGCCCGTCCTGCCGCACCGCACCCGCGGGCGCGACGCGATCGCCGTGGACGCGCCCGCCGCGTTCGTGGAGGTGCTCGGCGGCGGAGACACCGGTGGCGACGCAGTCGTGGGCGGCCTGCTGCCGCCGGAGTGGCCCGCGCGGAGCCCGGCGCTGGCGGCGCTCGGCGTGCGCCGGGTCGAGCTGGCCGACGTGATCGACGAGCTGGCCGCTGTGGACCGGGAGCCGGTGTGGTGGCACCGGGTGTACGAGGCGCTCACCGGGGCCGCCACGGACGCGCTGGGGGCTCTCCCGGTGCCACTGGCGGGAGGGACGGGGCGCGTGGTGCGGGGGCCGCGCGGGCTGCTGATCGCGGACGGCGTCGATCCCGCGGGCCTGGACGTACTGGGGCTGCGCTTCGTCCACCCGGAGGCCGTGCACCCGCTCCTGGCGCGGCTCGGCGCGGTCGAGGCGGGCCCGCGGGCCGTGCTGGCCGACGCGGCCGTGCGGGCGGCCGTCGAGGAGTCCTTCGACTCCGACGACCCCGACGCGGTCGCCGAGGCCGTGCTGGGACTGGTCGCGGCCGCGCACGCCGATCCCGGCGACGAGCCGTGGCTGGCCGAGCTCGCGCTGCCCGGCGACGACGGCGAGCTCTACCCGGCGGGCGAGCTGCTGCTGCCGGACAGCCCGCTGCGGGGGCTCATGGCCGACGACGCCCCGTTCGGCGTCGTGGACGGCGAGGTCCTGGAGCGGTGGGGCGCGGAGACGCTCGCGGCCGCCGGCGTCCTGGACGGGTTCGCGCTGGCCAAGGCCGAGGACGTCAACCTCACGGGTCTCGCCGACGAGGCCGAGAGCCTCGACCTCGACGACGAGGACCTGTGGGCCGACGAGGTGCTGCGCCGGACCGGCGAGCAGGACCTCCCCCCGCTCGTCCCCGAGTTCACGGCGGTCCGCGACCTCGAACTCGTCGACGACTGGGCGGCGGCGCTCAGGGTCCTCGCCGCACCGCCGTGGCGGTCCGCGATCGTGGACCCCGCCCATGTCGCCCTGCACACCGGGCGGCGCGTCGCCGTCCCGTCCTACACGGCGTGGTGGCTGAGCCGCCGTCCCGTTCTGGACGGCCGCAGGCCGGGGGAGTTCCGCCTGGGCGGCGATGAAGCGCTGGCAGGGCTGTACGACGTCGCGCCACAGGGCCTTGACGAGCATCTCCTGCTCGCTCTGGGCGTCCGCACGTCACTTGTGGAACTGCTCGACGAGCCCGGGGGCGCGCAGGAACTGCTCGATCGCCTGGGCGATGCCCAGCGTCCGGTGGGGCGGGCCCAGCTGGGCGGGCTCTGGACGGCGCTGGCCGACGCGCCGGACGCGGCGGTCGAGCCGCCCGCCCACGTGCGGGCGGTCGTGGACGGCGACGTCGAGGTGGTCGACGCGGCGGACGCCCTCGTCCTCGACGGCCCCGACGTCCTTCCCCTCCTCGAAGGGCAGCCCCTCGTCATCGCCGCGCAGGGCCGCGACGCGCGCCTCGCCGAACTCCTGGACCTGCCGCTCGCCGGGGACGAGATCCCGGGGGTGGTGGAGTCGGACGGGGAGGACCGCCCCGTCCCGGGGGCCGTCAGGGCGGTCTTGCCCGGTGCCCCCGGCGGGTACCTCGCCCACGAGCGCCTTGTCGTGGACGGCCAGGAAGTCCCGTGGTGGACGAGGGACGGCCGGATCCACGCGAGCGGCGCCGCCGGCCTGGCGCGGGCCCTGGCGTGGTCGGCCGGGCATTGGGGCGACCGGCTCCTGCTGGAGGCCGTCCTGCGCGCCCCCGAGACCCTGCCCGTCCTGCTCGCCGAGGACGACCTGGAGCCCTAGCTGTGATGTCCAGGGAGGTTGTACCGCTCGGCATCGGTGAGTCTGTCTGACAGATGAAGGCCTCCGGTTGTGAAGTGGAGCTGTCTAGTTC
>NZ_JBEZJI010000097.1:0-14872 GCF_040649435.1 Actinomadura sp. NPDC048955 | reverse complement strand
AACGTGGTGGTGATCTTCAGTCCGCCGGTCTCCAGCATCTGCTCGTCGATGCCGAGCGTCGTCTTCAGCTCGTTGATGACGCGGTCCTGGAGGTATTGCGGCAGACCGGTGCCCCGCGGTCACCGGGACGGCGATGCTCCATCACCCCTGATCAGAGATCTTCATGGGCTGCGGCGGGAGCGATGGACAGGTGGCCTACCTCCGGATACTTGTCGAGCCCGAAGATGTCCACCTGGGGAGGCCGCTGCTGTGCCAGCATGCCGCCGTCTACGGGCACCACGACCCCGGTGATGTACCAGGCGGCGTCGGATACGAGGAAAGCGTACGTGTCGGCGAGGTCTTCGGGCGTTCCCACACGGCCCAGTGGGACGGTCCTTCCGCGCTCGGCGAGGACCTGTTCGCTGACCGCGCCGGGAGGCGCCACGTTGATCGACCCCGGTGACACGGCGTTGACGCGAACGCCGTATGGGCCGAGATCGAGCGCCATCGCGCGGGTCATGGCCTCGATGCCGCCCTTGGACGCGTCGTAGGCGACCTCGCCTCGGTGCGCACGGGTCGCCCCACCGCTTGACGTTGAAATGATCACTCCGGAGCCCTGCCGTACCATGTGGCAAGCCGCCGCGTGTGAGCAGAGGAAAACGCTGCGGAGGTTCACCCGCAACACCCTGTCCCACCACTCCTCGTCCGCGTCGAGGAAGTGGCGCACCTGGCCGATCAGCCCTGCGGTGTTCACCAGGATGTCCAAGCCGCCGAAGGCGTCGATCGTCCCATCGATCATCTCCTGGACGGTGGCGGCGTCCGAAGCGTCTCCGGCCGCGACCCGCGCTGTGCCACCATCCTGGGTGATCTGGTCAACGACGTTGGCCGCTCTTGCCTCATCGACGTCATTCACCGCGACACGGCTGCCAAGCGCGGCAAGCCGGCGGGCGACCGCCGAGCCGATACCGCCGGCCCCGCCGGTGACGACGGCGACTTTCCCGTTCAGTGACTGGTCCATGCTGACCTCCCATGTCCTGCATCGTTCGTAGGGTTCGGTTCGGTGACGTGGTGTGCTGTCATCGCACAGCGGCGAGAAAGGCCTGCGTGCGCTCATGCGTGGGAGACATGATCACTTCTTCCGCCGGCCCGGACTCGATGATTCGGCCGCCATCGAGAAAGACGACCCGATCTGCGACACTCCGGGCGAAGCCGATCTCGTGTGTGACGACGATCATCGTCATGCCGGTTTCGGCGAGCTTCCGCACGACCTCGAGCACGTCACCGACGAGTTCCGGGTCGAGGGCCGAGGTCGGCTCGTCGAACAGCATGAGTTTCGGCTGCATGCACAGCGCCCGGGCGATCGCCACCCGCTGCTGCTGCCCCCCGGAGAGCTGTGCCGGATACGCGTCGCGCTTGTCCGACAGACCCACTTGCGTGAGCAGGTCGAGGGCCCGTTCGGCCACCGCGCGTTTCGGCTGGCGCCGCACCCTGCAGGGTGCCTCGACGAGGTTCTCGAGCACGGTCATGTGCGGAAAGAGGTTGAAATGCTGGAATACCATGCCAATATCGGCACGTCGCCGACAGATCTCCTTGTCGCTGAGCTCGTAAAGTTTGTTGCCTTTTCGCCGGTAGCCAACCAGTTGCCCGTCGACCCATATCCGGCCGCCGCTGACCGGCTCCAGGTGGTTGACACATCGCAGGAGCGTGCTCTTACCCGACCCGGACGGACCGATCAGGCATACCACCTCACCTGCGTACACCCGCAGGTCGACACCCTTGAGCACCTCCACCCGACCGAAGGAATGGCGTACGCCTTCCGCCAGGACGATGGGCTCTCCGGTAGGGGCGACCTCTGTGATGTCATTCGCTGTCATGACTGCTTCTCCAGAGCAGTGCGCCGCTGATGCATACCGAGCAGGCTCCGCAGTTGCTCGATGGGGGTCGGCGGCAGGCGCTTGGCTCCCCGTGCGTAGTGGCGCTCCAGATAGAACTGACCGACCGACAACACGGAGGTCACAGCGATGTACCAGATGCTCGCGACGATGAGCAGCGGGATGGTCTGGAACGTCCGAGCGTAGATGGTCTGCGCCGAGTACAGCAGGTCGGGGACCGCCAGGACGCTCACGAGTGAGGTGGTCTTGAGCATTCCGATGGTCTCGTTGCCGGTCGGTGGAATGATGACCCGCATCGCTTGGGGAAGGATCACCCGGCGCATGGTCTCCGCGCGGGTCAGGCCGAGCGCCCCCGACGCTTCGGCCTGACCCGCGTCCACGGATAGGATCCCGGCCCGGACGATCTCGGCCATGTAGGCCGCTTCGTTGAGGCCGAGCCCCAGCACCGCGGCCGTCATCGGCGTGATCATTTGGTTGGCGTCCAGCGCGACACCGGGGATGCCGAAGGTCAGCTCCGGGTACAGCGCCGCCAGGTTGAACCAGAACAGCAGCTGGACTAGGACCGGTGTCCCGCGGAAGAACCAGACGTACGCGAATGACGCCCCGCGCACGATGGGGTTCGGTGACAGCCGCCCGACCGCGAGGAAGGTACCGAGCACCACCCCGAGCAGCATGCACATCGACGTCAACTCGAGCGTGACGAGGAGGCCTCGTCCGATGGAGATGTTGCGGAGGTAGTGGCCGACGACGGGCCATTCGAACCGCGGGTTGGTTAGCACCGACCAGCATGACAACCCGCCGACGGCCACGACGATGGCGGTGGTCGCCCATCGCCCGGCATGTCTGCGCCGGACGACGACCAGATCCGCCGACGCGGCGTCTGAGACCCCGTGTGAAGACGTCATCGCGTGGATCAACTCCCGGTTGTGCGAGGCAGAAGCGCGGTGTCAGGGATCGACCACTTGGCCATCAGCCGCTTCAGCGTCCCATCGGAGGCGAGGACGTTGACCGCGGCCTCGACCGCGGGCTTGAGCGGAGCACCCTTGGGCAGTGCGATACCGGTCGACACAGGCTTGTAGGTCGCGCCTGGCGCGACCTCGTATCTGCCATTGGACTTGGCCGCCCGGTAGCCGCTCGGGACGCTGTCCTCCATGATCGCGTCGGCGCGTCCCCCGGTCAGTGCCAGGTGAGCGTCGTCGAGCTCGGGAAACATCATCACGGTGATGGCGGGCCTGCCGCTCGCCGTACAGTCCTTGGAAATGGCGGGCAGATACTCGATCCCCTGCACGCTTCCCTTTTCGCCGGCAAGCCGGTGGCCGCAGAGGCTCATCAGGTTGTCCATCGAGAGCTTGAGTGGATTTCCGGCCTTTACCACCAAGGCGGAGCCGTCCCGGAGATACGGCACGAAGTCGACGACCTTCTGCCGTGCCGGTGTGATGAAGAATCCCGACATTCCAAGGTTGAATCGCTTGGCCTGCAGCGCGGGAATGATCGCATCAAATGTCGAGGCCGTGTGTTCCGCCTTCAAGCCCAGCGTGCCGGCGATGGCATCGGAGAGGTCGATGTCGAATCCGACCAACGTCTTGCCGTCCGGGGCGAGGAACTCCATCGGCGCGTTGGTGGACGCGCTGGCGACGACGATCGTGCCCTTGGCCTTGACGTCTCCGGGGACCAGGGCGGCGGCCTGTGAGTTGACCGCTGTTTTCAGCGTACCGGAGGCTGGTGACCCGGCCTTGCCGGAGCCGGGCTGCTCACCGGTACAAGCGGCGACGAGCGTGCCGGAAAGGCAGAGGATCAGTACCTTGTGAAAGATCGATCTCATGTCATTCTCCCTGGATTCACGGCGCGGGTCGAAGTGCACTGCGTCGCCGGTGGGAAGGGTTCTGCGATTCGCGTCGGCGGGGTGGACTCATCGACGGTTGGGACTTGCGGAAAAGATATGGTGTCATGATGAGGAGCGGGTTTATTTTGTCTTCACGCTCCTGATAGCCGGACTTAAGGTCCTTGATCACGGAGTCCGCAGGTGGCGGTTCGCAACAACCCGGCCATCTCCGAGACGCACGGCGATACGAGCCCGCCGTCCCGGATGATCAGATGAAGGCGCCGCATGGGCGGGCGGGGGCGCACGGGCAGCAGGCGCACACGTGGGTGGGCCGTCTCCCGGGACAGCGCGGGAACGAAGGAGACGCCCACATTGGCAGCGACGAGAGCCTGCATGATGTGGTAGTCGTCGGTCTCGAACGCGATGCGCGGCTCGAACCCCTCCCACCTGCAGGCCACCGTCGTGAAGGCGTGCACGCTCGACCGCGCCGTGCTCGCGATCCAGGGTTCGTTGGCGAGATCGGCGAGGGCGGCGGACGTCGCCGTGGCCAGCCGGTGCCGCTCCGGGAGCGCGATCATCATCTCCTCGGCGAGGAGGGGCTCCGAGACAAGGTTCTCCGCGACGGGCGGGGCCACGGGGACTCCGTCGTAGGCGAACGACAGCGCGAGGTCAAACTCCCCTCGCGCCAGCCGGCCCAGGTACTCCTCCGGCTCGCCCAACATCAGCGTGAGTTCGACATTCGGCCACTTGCGGTGGAAGTCCATCATCGCGCGGGCGACGATCGTCTCACCGGCACTGCGGAAGGTCGCGATGCGCAGACGTCCCCCGCGCAGACCGGCGATGGCCTTGACCTCCTCATCGGCTAGATCCAGCTGTTCCAGGATCCACCGGGTCTCCTCGACGAGGATCCGTCCTGCCTCCGTGAGCGCGATCCTGTGGGTGCCGCGCTCGACCAGCATCGCGGACGCCTCCCGCTCCAGGGCGGCGATCTGCTGGCTAACCGCCGAGGGGGTGTATCCGAGAGCTTCTGCGGCGGCGCTCATGGAACCTCTGAGCGCCACCTCCCGCAGCACCTTCAACCTGTGCAGGTCCAGCATGGCCCCCTCCGATCCGGCTCAGTCTCCAGAGCCCAGGGAGATCAACACATCGCGGATGGCGGCGATCGCTTCGACCCGCTCCCCTCCGATGCGGTACGTCGCGTAGATCCGCCGGCTCAGGGACACGTCGGCCGGTTCATACACGTCCACTCCGCGATGGTGGATACGCGCGGCGATTGCGGGCAGGAAGGTGGCGCCCATGCCGGCGGCGACGAGCTCCTGCGCCACGTGGTAGTCGTCCGTGTGCATCACGATGGACGGTGCGAAACCTGCCTCCGCACACGCGCGCTCGGTGAACCGGTGAACGGCACTACCGGGGGTCGAGGCGATCCATTCCACGCCGGACAAATCGGCCAGCCGCAGCGGCTCGTCCCGCGGCCAGAAGCCGTGCGGCACCGCCACCAGCATGGGGTCCGAGCAGATCAGATCGCGGGCGACACCCTCGTCGAACGGCAAGGCGAGGCGGTCGTAATCGTAGGTGAGTACCAGATCGAGTTCGTGGTGCCGCAGCTCGGCGATGTATTCTTCCGGCTCGCCCTCGACGATGCTGATCTGAACGGCGGGATAGTGCCCTTGAAAGTAGGTGATGGCGTCCACGAGCAGTGACTCGCCGGCGCTGCGGAACGTCGCCAGCCGGAGGCGGCCGTGTCCGAGCCGGCTGACCGCCCGCACCTGCTCTTCCGCGGTACGCAACCGGGCGAGTATCTCCTCGGTGTGGTCCGCGAGGAGCCTCCCCGCGGCGGTGAGCCGGATCCGCCCTCCGCTGCGTTCGACCAAGGGAACGCCGGCTTCGTGTTCCAGGACCTTCAACTGCTGGCTCACCGCGGAAGGGGAGTATCGGAGCGCAACCGCCGCGGCGGTCAGCGTCTCATGACGGCCGATCTCGAGCAGCATCGCCAGGCGGCGGATGTTGAGCCTGGAGTGGAACTGGCGAGGCGTCCGATCGATGATCGAAATTGCTCCCTTCAGGTGAGAATCGCGGCAAGTAGGCTGGTCAGCCGGTCGATGAACTCTCCGTTATGGTCACATTTGACGTTGAGGTTCGCAAGGGAGATGCCTGCCAGGCGGGGGTCGTGGGCGAACGTCCTCAAGAGGATCTCCAGCTCGGACCAGCCGATGCCGCCGTCGACTACGTAGCCCACGGCCGGCCTGAGCGAGCCGTCGAGGACGTCGACATCCACATGCATCCAGAACAGCGTGTCGTCCTGGTCGATGATTGCCGCAGCACGTTCCGCGATCAACGCCGGGCCACTGGACAAGATCGCTCTCGCGTCGAAGACGTGAGCATCCGGGATCGCGGTCGCCGCCTCCGCGGCGCCGTATACCCGCCGGCGGGGCGCGTCCGCGTCGCCCAAGGCCAGAACGTCGGCTGGTTCGACGAGCGGCGTGACACCGGAGATGGGGGTGAGCCGTGCGGGCCAGTATCCGGTGACTGCCCCCAGAGCCATGCCGGAGAGCTCTCCCGTGCGGGTATCGCTCGGCGTGAAGAGGTCCAGGTGGCCGTCGACGAAGACCAGCTTCGCGGGGCCGTTGTGCCGCCGCATGCCGGCGAGGGCTCCGGGCAGGATGGAGCAGCATCCACCGATGAGGAACGGACGCCATCCGGCGTGCAGCGCCGAGCTCACCGCGTCCGCGATCACGCTCGTTCCGTGCACGAGCTGCTGGTATCCGATGATTCCGACCGAAGGGTCCCGGCGAGCATCGCTGATCGCGACGGGAAGATCGCCGAAATCGACGGCGCTGAGATGCGCCACCAGACCGGCGTTGCGAAGCGCCCCAGGTGCGCTGGCCTCCCCTCGGTCGGTGCCGGATCCGTCCATTGGTGCGCCGATGATGAGCCACTGCCGAGGTGACACCGGTCCGGAAGCCTCTCGCATGATCGCAGTCTCGCGTCACCCGGCGCCGGCCGGTTCCGCTGTTGCTTAACGACGTTGTTAGCAGGATGAGAAGGTCAGAAGGTCGGCCGCACACTACCCGTGACAAGGTTCTGATCGTCAACCACGGTCAGCGACCGCCAGCGGTCGAAAAGACCACACGGATGCGAGACACCGAACGGTAGGACGTCGCCGACCCTGAGATCCGCCTCCGGCGGAACATCCAGATGCAGGTGCTGGTCGCTGAGCGCTACCACTCGGGTCGCGGGCGGGCAGGGGCCTGGCCTGCCGTCGCGGTAACGGATCCCGATCGGCGCCGGGAACCCGGCGTCGGAAGGCAGATGCCGCCGTCCTGCCGCCGCGACGGCGCGACCTGCCTCCGGACGCGATTGAATGCGCGCCCACACCGTGGCGGCGGCCCGTAGATCCGGGCAATCCTCCGCTCGCGCGCCCGGGAACGTTTGGGCGTACAGACCGTGGTCGTGGACGGTGTAGCAACCGCTGCGCAGGATCAGACGTCCGCCTGTGTGGACGATCGCCGGTCGGCAGACGGCCACGACCCGGTCGAAGTAGGAAGAGCCTCCGGCCGACACGATTGATGCCGGGCCGCGTACACCCCAGCGGTCGGCCAGGCGGACAACGACCTTGCCGAGCCGGCGCAGGTACGCATCCACCTGCCCGAGATCGCCCCGGTCTCGGGCGGTGGCGAACAAGCCTTCAAATCCTGAGACTCCGTGTAGCTCAAGCCACCGGGACGAGCCCACGGCATCCGCCACCGCTTGGACGTCGTCCCATGTGCGGGTGCCGCATCGGCCTCCTGGATACCCGACCTCCATCAACACCGGATGCCTCGGCGCCGTCCGGGTACCGCGCCACGCGGCCGACAGCGTCGCATCGAGCAGGCGTACACCGTCCACGCTGTCCACGAGAGACAGGAAGGCCCGGCCGCTCGCGGTCTTCTCGGCCACCCACGCGATGTCATCGGCTTCGACGAGTTGATTGGCGATGAGGGTCCGTTGGGCTCCTACGTCATCCGAAAGCCGTGCCTGAACGGCGTCCGCGACGGTCAGGCCCCAGGTCGAAGCCATCTCGAGCTGGAGCGACACGACTTCTCGCACCATCGTGGTCTTGGCATGTGGGGCGATCAGGACCGACTGCCGCCGGCAGTACCCGTCCATCTCCAGGACGTTGTGGTGCACCGCGTCGAGATTCAACGCTGCGACGGGGTAGCGAATCTGCGGATCGCCGAGCCGCAGGCCGGGTGGTGGCGTCATCGGGCCACCATGATCGCCTCGACCAGCCGATCGAGCTCCGACTCGGTGTTGAAACAGTGAACGGACGCGCGCGCCACCGATCGCAGGTTCCGCTGCTCCATGTCGAGGCGGGTGGACTCCACCGACGAATGCCAGATGTTGATCCTCTTCGGGCGCAGGTCGGCGGCCAGTTCGGCCGGGTCGATGCCGCGCACGGTGAAGGTGACGATTCCGCACCGCACGTCCCCCTGGTCGACGACCGTGATACCGTCCTCGGCGTCCAGCGCCTGCCGCAGCCGATCCGCGAGCTTCCGGATCCGGTGCCAGATACGCTCCACGCCGATGTCCATCGCGTACCGGGCCGCAGCGCCCAGGCCCAGCGTCGAGGCAAGGTTCGACTCGTACAGCTCGAAGCGCCGGGCATCATCGCGCAACGTGTACGCGTCCCTGCTCGTCCATTTCGCTCCGAACAGATCACACAGAGGCGGACGGAGCTCGCGCAACGCCCTGTCCCCGACGTACAGGAATCCGGTCCCCCGGGGAGCGCGCAGGTACTTCCGGCCCGTTGTCGTCAACATGTCAGCCTTGAGGGCCGTGACGTCGATCGGCACCTGCCCAACCGACTGGCACGCGTCCAGCAGGAAGAGAGCGGGACTGCCGGCGACCACTTCCCCGATGGCCTGGGCGGGATTCACTAGGCCGCCGTTGGTCGGAACGTGCGTGACCGCGACGAGGCGGACACGGTCGTCCATGAGGTCGGTCAGAGCCTGGAGCGACAGCTGTCCTGACTCGTCGTTGGGCACGGGGGTGACGGTGACGGGCACCCGCTCCTGAAGCTGGAGGAAGGCCAGGTAGTTGCTCGCGTACTCGGCAACCGAGGTCAGGATCCGATCACCGGGACGAAAGGGCACGCTGGCGAGGGCGAGGTTCCATGCTCTCGTGGCGCTGTCGGTGATCGCGATCTGGCGGGTGGAGGCGCCGATCAGCCGGGCGAGGTCGTCGTACACGTTCTGGATCGCGGCCGCCGACTCGATCGCCGCCTCGTATCCACCCAGTTCCTGCTCAAGGGCGAGGTAGTTGAGGACCGCGTCGATGACCGGCCGCGGCTGGAGGGAGGATCCGGCATTGTTCGCGTGCAGGAGCGCGGCACACCCCGGTGTGTCGGCCCGCAGCACCGCGACCTCCGCGTCAATGCTCGTACTCGATTCGCTCATCGATGTGCTCTCCTGGATCCGGACGCGTTCATCCGGCCGTCAATAGCTCCTGTGGGAGGCCGCCGAGACGCTCGGCGCTCGTCTCCGTGACGACGATGGCGTCCTCGATCTGCAGACCCGCCCGGCCTAGGAGGTAGTAGGGCAGCTCGACGCACATGGTCATGCCCGGCTGCACGAGGTCGGTCGATCCCCGGGTCACCCCAGGTGGTTCGTAGATCTCAAGTCCGATGCCGTGGCCGCAGTGTGTCCGGTCGAAATCGGGCACGCCCGTCGAGCGGGCCGTGTGCACCGCCACCTCGAAGATCGTCCCGGCCTGGACGCCCGGCCGGACCGCGTCGATGGCCGCCTGTTCGGCGGCAACGAGGGCAGCGTGCAGGTCCGCCAGCTCCGGGTCGACCGCACCGAACACGGCGGTCCTCGACATATCGGCGTTATAGCCCTCGACGGAACAGCCGATGTCGAACCGGATGACGTCCCCGCTGCGCAGCGCCCGATCGGATACCGGCATGTCGACCAGGGCTCCCCGTTCGGAGAACCCCAGGGCGCTCAGCAATGGGTGAGCGTCGTGCTCCACCATGACCCGCCGAAGCACCCGCAGCATCTCGCGTTCGGTCATGCCCGGCCGGGCGGCTTCGAGCGCGGCTTCGAGCGCGGCCTCGCAGATGAGGTTCGCCCTCCGCAGGCAGTCGATCTCGTAGCCGTCCTTGACCCTGCGAGCTCGGACGAAAGCCGCGGGATCGGCGACGAGCGACACATCCGGTCGAGCGTCTGACACCACGTTGAGGACATCGCCTGAAATGTGTCCGTCATGGACGAGACGGCCGGTACTCGGCAGCTCGTGCAGGGCGTTGAGGATCGCCTCGGCGGCCGTCAGACCGCCCTCGGCCGCGGTCGGGCCACCGAGCAGGCTCTGATCGCCGCGGTACACGAATCTGCCGTAGGGATGGACCAGACGACGGTCGTACACCTCGCAGATCCAGCCCAACTCGGATGCGGGTGCCACGACGTGGCAGGCCGATCCGGCGCCGACAAGGACGTTCAGTGCGCCGCGGCCGTAGTAGGTGTGGGGTACGCCGGCGAGGCCGGTCAGCCAGCGAACGTTCGCCGCGGATCCAGCGACTGCGACGCTGCCCGCCGGAAGCTCCGCACAGAGCTTTTCCGAGCGGCCTCGGCACGCTTCCCCGGCTACATCGAAATTCAGATAGACCATTGTCATCGCCTCATCAGGTTTCGCAGCAGGAAAAGGGAATTGGCGGGCCGCTCGGCGAGCCGCCGGGTGAAGTACACGAACCAGTCCTCGCCGAACGGGACGCAGATCCGCATCGGGTGGCCTGCGGCGACGAGTTGACGGGCTAGGTCGTACCGGACGCCGTACAGCATCTGGAACTCGAAATCCGATTCTTGCTCGGCTGCGACCGCGATCGCGGTCCGCACCGCCTGGACGTCGTGCGTCGCGACCGCGGTGAACCGGGCGTACGTCAGGGCCGTTCTGACCAACTGCCGGTAGGCGGCGTCAACATCGCTCTTGCGTTGAAGGGCGACGTCCGGCGGTTCCAGGTAGGCGCCTTTGACCACGCGTACGTTCGGCTCGAGAGGAAGCAGGCTGATGAGATCGTCCACCGAACGGTGCAGGTATGCCTGGAGCACCACTCCGGTGTTGTCGAGACCGTCCGCACGCAGCCTGCGGTAGATCGTGAGGGTCTTGTCGACGACGGCGGAGTGTTCCATGTCCAGCCGTACGAATGCCGAGTGCTTGGCGGCCAGGCCGACGATACGCCGGGCGTTCTGGAAGGCGAGTTCGGGATCGTGTTCGAGCCCGAGATGCGTCAGCTTGATGGAGAAGGTCGTTTCCCGGCCCCAGGTGGTGACCTCTGGGACCAGGCTCTCGTAGAGCCGGGCTGCTATGACCGCCTGTTCGGTGGTGTGGACCGCCTCGCCCAACGCGATCACGTAGGTCCGCATGCCGTCGGCATGCAGCCGCTCGAGTACTGGTCGGCAGTCGCTCGGCGACTCACCCGCGACGAAGCGGTTCGCGCCGGCGCGAAGGCCGTGCCGCGCGGCGACCGCTTGGACCCGCGGGTGCTTCGTCGCCGAGAGTATGAGCGAACGAAACGCGGCTCGGCCGATCCGATCGAAGGCATCGCCTGCTGGCATCTCCTACCGCCCCTCTTGAAGAACTCAATGCACGTTATGCCGGGGCGGCAATTGATGTTTTCAGCAGTTCTGATGAGGAGGATTAGCGATAGTGAAACCGGATCCAGCGGTCGCTTGCCCGTTCGGAGGTACGGTCTCCGCCAAGGAAGAGGGGCGCGGCCGGGGGGACCGGCTGCTCCAGCCTGGCGTTCTACCGGCCCGGTCGGGCCGGTTCCGTCCGCATGTCGTCCTGCCATGGCCGACCGGCGTGATCGCGAAGTCACCGTTGGATCGTCCACTCCTGGGTGCGTAGTTAGGGTGTGCCGCTGTGTCAGAAGCCCGTCGTGGCATCACGTCCGGAATAGCGGCGTACTTGATGTGGGGTCTCTACCCCCTCTACTGGCCGCTCCTGAAGCCGGCCGGGGCCATCGAGATCCTCGTTCACCGCATGATGTGGTCGCTCGTCGCCGTGCTGGCGATCCTGGCCGTCCATCGCCGCTGGTACTGGATCCGGACTCTGCGGCCTCGGCGGCTCGCGCTGCTCACGCTGGCCGCGCTGCTCATCACGGTCAACTGGGGCTTGTTCATCTATGCCGTTACCAGCGGCAACACGATCGAAGCCGCACTGGGCTACTTCATGACCCCGCTCGTCAGTGTCGTCTTCGGCGTTCTGATCTTCCGCGAACGGCTTCGCCACTGGCAGTGGATCGCGATCGGAATCAGTGTAATCGCTGTGCTGAGCCTCGCTCTGGACTATGGGCGGGTGCCTTGGATCGCGCTGTGTCTTGCGGGGAGCTTCGGCACGTACGGCATGGTCAAGAAGTTCGCTGCCACCGGTTCACTGGAGAGCTTGACCATGGAGACGGCGGTGCTGTTCCTGCCCGCCTTGGCGTACGCGCTGCTCGCACCGCATCAGACATTCGCCGGACACGGGCCGGCGCACGCGGCGTTGCTCGCCGGCGGCGGGCTGGTCACGGCGGTTCCGCTACTGCTGTTCAACTCCGCCGCGACCAGGGTGCCGCTCGCCGTCCTCGGGATGATGCAGTACCTGGCACCGGTGCTGCAGTTCATGATCGGGCTGCTTGTCCACCACGAGGAGATGCCAGCGAGCCGCTGGGCCGGCTTCGTACTCGTCTGGATCGCGTTGGCCGTCCTCAGTGCGGACGGGCTGCGTGCCGCACGCGCGAAGCGGCAAACCACTGTGTCGGGCGAGTCGACAGGAATGGCGGAAGTGGGGGGCTAACTAGGTCGGGACCCTTGACGGTTGGCGAACGCCCGCACTTTGGTGCGGTTTCCGCACACGCGCATCGAACACCACCGACGGGACGCGTTCTTGGAGGCGTCCCAGAAAACCCAGGCGCAGTCGTGTGCGGGGCATCGCCGTACTCGCGACCACTCTCCCCGTACAAAAGCGGTGAAATAGGCGGCGGCGATCTGGCTGAGGGCACCGGAGACTGATCCGTCGCTGTCCGTGGCCAGAACGGGTCCGGTCCGTGTCGAGTTTGCGTCGGCCGGCAGGCGGATCGTTAAGGACAGGGAGGCGAGCACAATCTGTGCGGCCCGTACGTCGTCGAGGTCGAACCGTTCTCCGTTGTTGGCGAGTGCCAGGCCGCGGAGCCCGCGTCTGAGGTCGATCGCCGCCTGGAGGTCGGACGCTGTCACGACGGGCAGGGAGGGGCACAGCCCCTGCTCGACAAGCCAGTCCGCCAGGGCCGCGGGACCGTCGTTGAACACGTCGGTGCCGTCCTCGACATCGACGGTGTTGAGGAAGTCGACGATGGGCCGGATCGACGGGGGAAGTTCTGGCATGCGGTCCTCCACAGACCACTCTAACCAACAAACCCGTTCACCGGTTGACGCCCAAACTGCTAACCGCCTAACGTCTTCACAGGTTAGTTGGAGCAGAGTTGGGGAGGCCGTATGCCGCCATGGTCCGAAGATCTCAAAGGTGACCTGCGCGAGCACGTCATCACGAGCGAGGCACTGCTCGGGAATCCACTGGGCGATCCGCACGAGCGACCGCTGTGGGTCTACACCCCGCCGGGGTATGGAACCCACACCCGTTACCCGACGATCTACGTCATCCAGGGCTACTGCGGGACCATCGCCATGTGGCGCAACAGGACACCGTTCCGCCGGACGCTCCCCGAACTGATCGACGCCCTTTTCGCGCGCGATGACGTGGCGCCTGCGCTGGTCGTGTACGTGGACGCCTGGACCGGTTACGGCGGGAGCCAGTATCTCGACTCGGCGGCGATCGGCGATTACCACACCTACCTGTGTGAGGAGATCGTGACGTGGGTCGACGAGCACTATCCGACCATCGCGCACCGCGACAGCCGTGCGATCACGGGGAAGTCCAGCGGCGGATACGGATCCATGGTGACGGCCATGCTGCGGCCCGACCTGTTTGGCGGCTTCGCGACGCACGCGGGCGACGCGCTTTTCGACACCTCGTACGTATCGGTCTTCCCGCAGTTGACCAGGCGGCTGCGGGACGAGTTCGGCGGGTCGTACGAGGCCTTCCTTGAGTACTTCCGAAACTGCGAGGTCCCGCTCCAGCACCGGCTCGACGAGCTGCTCATCGAGGTCTACGGCTATTCGGCGGCGTACTCCTCCGATCCCGACGGCACCGTGCACGTGCCGTTCGATCCGAAGACCGGTCGGCTCATCCCCGAGATCTGGGATCGCTGGCTGGAGTGGGATCCGGTCCGGATGGCTGCGGAACGTGCCGAGGCGCTGAGATCGATGCGGGCGATCTGGATCGACGCAGGGCGCTATGACGAGTTCTATCTCGACCACGCTGCGGCGGCATTCCACCAGGCTGTGACCGACGCCGGCGTTTCGCCACAGCGCGTGTACTTCGAGTTGTTCGACGGCACCCACGGCGGCATCGAGTACCGCTACCCGCAGGCGATCGAGTACCTGACCCATCACCTCGTGACGGAGAACCCGCAATGATCTCTATCCTTGCCGCCCCAACTAACCTCGGTCTGCGTCCACCGCAGGAGACCAGTGTCCCCGGATGCGCCAAGGCACCCGAGGCGTTGCGCGAAGCCGGCCTGTACTCCCGGCTTCTCCGCAGTGGTGCCCAGGACGCCGGCGTCGTCCTCGCGGGACGGTACGTCGATGACTGGATCCCCGGCTCAGGTCGAGTCCGCAACCAGGAAGCTCTCGTCGACCACGCGATCCGGTTGGCCGACCGCATCGATGCGATCATCGACCGTGGCCGTGCGCCCCTCATCCTCGGCGGCGACTGCAGTCTGCTGATCGGCACGGGAGTTGCACTGTCCCGCAGGGGTCGCTACGGCCTCGTTCACATCGACGGTCACACCGACTTCCGCCACCCCGGCAACTCCGACCGATGCGCGAGTGTCGCCGGTGAGGACCTTGCCGCCGCCGTCGGCCTGCACCTGCCGGCCGTCTCCGACATTCAGGGATTGTCCCCCTACTTCGCTCCCGAACATGCCATCCACATTGGCTGTCGAGATGACGACGAAGGACTCGAAGGGGCCCGAGAGGTACTGGCCGTGGTGGCACCAGCGAGCCAGTGGATCAGTGACCCTGCGGGCACCCTCCGCGTGATCAGAGAGACACTCGCCGCCGAG
>NZ_JBEZJI010000096.1:0-17192 GCF_040649435.1 Actinomadura sp. NPDC048955 | reverse complement strand
ACGTTCAACACCGTGGCGTCCCGGGACGGGCGGGGCATAGGCGGATTCTCCATGGGCGGGGCCGCGATTCGCTAACCCGACGCGCTGTCGGCTAGTCTGGTCCACGCGCCACGTTCGTGGCGCTCATCAGTGAGCGCCCATGATGCCCGGCCCGCCCGAGGCGGCAGCCGGGTGGCGCTCCGATCAGAGCATCGACACCACTTGGAGTTTCCCGTGGCTTCCGTCTGCGACGTCTGCGGCAAGGGACCCGGTTTCGGCATGCGCGTCTCCCACTCGCACCGCCGCACCCCGCGCCGCTGGAACCCCAACATCCAGCGCGTGCGCGCCGTCGTGAACGGCAGCACCAAGCGGATCAACGCCTGCACGTCCTGCATCAAGGCCGGCAAGATCGTCAAGCCGACGGTCTGAGCCCTGCCGGACCGCCCCGGCGGGGCGGTCCTCTTCACGGCTTCGGTCGGCTCATCGGGATTCCCGGTGAGCCGACTTTCGCATTCCCGGGCGGTGCCGCCGTCGCGGGTGCCACCCGCCGTTCAGCCGCGGTGCCGCCAGGCGTGGTCGACGGGGCCGATGCCGGCGCCGAGCGGAAAGCCCGCCGCGATCGCGCCCGTCACGTACTCCTTCGCCTTGGCCACCGCGGCCGGGACGTCGTCGCCGAGCGCCAGGTGTGAGGCGATGGCGGACGCGAGCGTGCAGCCGGTCCCGTGGGTGTGCCGGTTGTCGTGCCGGGGCGCGGTGAAGCGGTGCTCGCGCTCCCCGTCGAACAGCAGGTCGGCGGGCTCGCCCGGCAGGTGCCCGCCCTTGATCAGCACCCAGGCGGGGCCGAGCGCCTTGACCGCCTCGGCGGCCTCGCGCAGCCCCGACTCGTCCACGACCTTGACGCCGGTGAGCTGCTCCACCTCGTACAGGTTGGGCGTGACGACGGTGGCGGCGGGCAGCAGCGCCGAGCGGACGGCGTCCACGGCCTCCGGGGCGAGCAGCGAGTCGCCGTGCTTGGAGACGCCGACCGGGTCCACGACGGCGGGGGCGTCGGACGCGGCGAGCGTCTCGGCGACGATCTCGACCAGGGCGCTGGACGCGAGCATGCCGGTCTTGATCGCGTGGACGCCGATGTCGGACAGCACCGAGTCGATCTGGGCGCGCACGGCCTCGGGCGGCAGCTCCCAGTAGCCCTGGACGCCGAGGGAGTTCTGCGCGGTGACGGCGGCGACGACGCTCATCCCGTGGACGCCGAGCGCGAGCATGGTCTTCAGGTCCGCCTGGATGCCGGCGCCGCCGCCGGAGTCCGAGCCCGCGATGGTGAGCACGAGGGGCGGGGCGGAGGCGGTGCGCGTCATGCTTCCCACTTTATGGTGATCTGCCGGAAGCGGCGATCCGCCGGGGGCGCCCGATCTCAGACCAGCGTGCAGGGCAGCCTGTTGAGGACGCAGGCGGACGGCTTGGACGGGGCGCCCTGCGCGGCGAACACGATCCGCACGGTGCCGCCGGGGGCGATCGCGGTGCGGCCGCGGACGAAGGGCACCCGACCGGTCCGCACGACGGTGGCGCCCCTGACGGCCGTGACCGAGACGTTCGGGATCTTGAAGGCGAGCGCCCACGCGGTGACGGGGCGCTGCCCCTTGTTGGCGATGGTGGCGGTCGCCTTGAACCCGCCGGGGGTGCGGGAGGCGACGCGGAAGGCGACGACGAGGCCGTCGGGGCGGCCCGCGCCGCGGCTCGCGCGCCCGCCCGGGCCGCGCTCGGTGATCTGGTTGTCGCGCGGGTCGGTCTGGCTGGTCTTCGGGGCGCCGCCCGCGAAGTTGAGGGAGATCTGCTGGGTGCTCAGCGCGTACGAGACGATCCCCACGGCGATGACGAGCGCGACGATCGGGAGCAGCGGGAGGGGCAGCATGGAGACGATCTTCGTCCAGCCGCTCTTGCCCGGCCCGCTCGTCTCCGGCTCCGGCGCGGCCGGCGAGTCCGCGGGTTCGGGCGGCCCTCCGCGCGGCTGCTCGGAGCCCGCCGGCGCGGGTGCGCCCGGGTAGTCGCCGGGATAGTCCCCGGGGAGCGGGGCGAACCGGTACGGGTCGGCCGGCGGATCGTGCTGGCGCTCGGCGCCCGGCGGCGGGCCCGACCTGACCTGGTCGTGCGGCGAGACGTACACCTGGTCGTCGGTCGGCCCGGAGAAGACGTCGTAGGAGGGGTCGACAGGAGCCCCGAAGTATGGCCCTCGCGACGCTTCGGCGCCCGGTACGGGGTCGTCGTCCGGTTGCTCAAGCCTGGAGTGTCGTCCCATCCCATCCCTCTTCGATCACAGGATGTATACCAAACCCGTCCCAAGCATGCCTACCGGAAGTGTCAACGCACACGGCTGTACGCGCTGCGCGCTCCGAGGCGTTCAGACTGGGAAATGATCCCATGCTCCGGGGGGCGGACGGCGCCCGTCCACGCGCACCCCGGCCCCTTCGGCGACGGTTCCGATCCGTGTCCAGAAGGGGGGCAGGACGGCGTCTGCCGAAAAGGTGCCGGCGAAGGCGTGGTCCTCACCGCCGGTGAGCGCGAGGGCCCGTCCGTCCGGCCCGAGGATCTCCGGGACGGGCACGCGGGCGGAGTCGACGTCGATCCGGACGCCGCTCGCGCCGGCGATGTGCCCGAGGTCCTGGACGAGCCCGTCGCTCACGTCGAGCAGCGCGGTGGCGCCGTGGGTCCGCGCCTCCTCCCCGGCGGTGTAGGGCGGCTCGGGACGGCGGTGCGCCGCGAGCAGTTCCTCGGGGCCGTCCCGCCCGGCCTCCAGGAGCGCGAGCCCCGCGGCGGCGAAGCCGAGCCGGCCCCGGACGGCGACGACGTCGCCCGGGCGCGCCCCGGACCGGGTGAGCGGCGACGCGCCGCCGAGGTCGCCGAGCGCGGTGATCGCGAGGGTGACCTGCGGCGCGGCCACGACGTCGCCGCCCGCGACCGACGCACCCGCCGCGCGGCACTCGTCGGCGAGCCCGTCGTAGAGCCGCTCGGCCCACCCGGCGCCGGTCGCGGGCGGGGCGGCGAAGCCGACGAGCAGCGCCGTGGGGTTCGCGCCCATCGCGACGACGTCGGCGAGGTTCTGCGCGGCGGCCTTGCGCCCGATGTCGTAGGGACCGGACCAGTCGCGGCGGAAGTGCCGCCCCTCCACGAGCAGGTCGGTGGTGGCGACGACGCGGCCGTCCGGCGCGGCGATCACCGCGGCGTCGTCGCCGGGGCCGAGCCGGACCGCCGGGCCCTGGGGCAGCCGCCGGGTCAGGCGGCCGATCAGGCCGAACTCGCCCAGCTCCCCGATCGTGCCCATCTGCGCTGTTCCCCCGTTTTCTCGCGTTTCTCCCGGTTCGTACCGGGCACGCCGTACCCCGACCGCCCATGGCAGCGCGTAACACGATACGGTGACCGTCCGACGGTTGATTCTCCGCTTGGGGAGGACGTGATGGTGCAGGCCTACATCCTCATCCAGACCGAAGTCGGCAAGGCAGCCGAGGTGGCGGGCCACATCTCCGGCATAACGGGCGTAACCCGGGCGGAGGACGTCACCGGACCCTACGACGTGATCGTCCGAGCGGAGGCGCGGAATGTGGACGAGCTGGGCAAGCTCGTCGTCGCGCAGATCCAGGCCGTCGAGGGGATCACGCGGACCCTCACGTGCCCGATCGTCCATATCTGAACGCTCCGCGGCACCACTCCGCTCCCTGGCCGCCCTCGGAGGCCTGGCGCTGCTCGCCGCCGCCTGCGGCGACGGGGCCGTGCAGGTCCCGGCTCCGAGCCCCGGCGCGGCGACACAGCGGCTCTGCCAGGGGCTGCGGCTGCCCGAGAAGGTCCACGGGCAGAAGCGCCGCGACACCTCCCCGGACTCGCCGCTGACCGCCGCGTGGGGCTCCCCGGCGATCGCGCTGCGCTGTGGCGTCCCCCTGCCCGCCACCCTCCGTCAGACGTCCCAGCTGGTGACCATCAACGGGATCGACTGGTTCGGGCAGCCCGCCGACCGGCCGGTGACCTTCACCGCGGTGGCGCGGCAGGCCTACGTCGAGGTGACGGTGCCCCCGAAGTACAACCCGGCCGGGGACGTGCTGATCGAGCTGGGCCCGTCCATCAAGGCGACGATCCCCGCCAAGCCCGAGGGGCAGCTCTGACCGACGGCGCCGGTCACCAGATCGGGACCGGGCTCCGCCCTCGCGGGTAGTAGCCGGGGATCGGCTCCCCGGACGCCGCCCGCTCCAGCCGCCGCTTCATCCCGTCCGACAGCACCCCGGCCTTCATCATCTCGACGAACACCGACGTGACGTTGCCGAGGTCGAACCAGTCGCGCTGCCGCGACCAGCGCCGGTCGCCCGCGTACCGGAACCAGGACCCGCCGATGCCGAGCACCTCGTACGGCGTCCCGTCGGGGCGGCGCGCGTCGGCGACCTGCTTCCAGAACCCGACGACCTCGCCTTTGCGCTCGTCGACCAGGATGCTCTGGTACGGGTAGGTCCAGCCGTCCAGGCCGCCCATCTCCGAGCCGAGCGCGATGTCGCGGATCTCGTCCCGGCCGACGGCCATGAAGTCCTGGTCGGGGCCGATGTTCCAGCCGTAGGTGGCGTCCTCGGTGTAGAGGTCGGCGAGCGGGCGCCAGTCGCCGGCCTCCTCGCAGCGGCGGTTGGCCTCCAGCCAGTGCTCGACCATCGTGTCGAGCTCTTCACGGGGGAACGCGGGCATCACGACTCCAGCAGTTTGAGGGCCTGGGTGGGGCAGTAGCGGACGGCGGAGGCCACCTCGGCGCGCAGGTCCTCGGGCGGCTCGGCGTCCAGGACGCGGACCCTGCCCTTGGCCGGCACCTCGAAGACGTCGGGGGCCTCCAGCTCGCACATGGCGTGTCCCTGGCACAGGTCCAGGTCGGCCTCGATCCTCACCGGCGCCTCCGGCGGTAGCGGACGGCGCAGGGCTGGGCGAGCTGGACGACCATCTTCGAATGGTCGTTGCGGTAGCTCTCGGGCGGCTGCGCGAGCTCGAACTCCCAGTCCCGGAGCAGCACCGAGAAAATGGCCTTGAGCTGCATCATCGCGAAGTTCGCGCCGACGCAGCGGTGCCGGCCGGCGCCGAACGGCACCCACGTCCAGCGGTGGAGCAGGTCCTCCTCGCGGGGCGCGGCGTAGCGCTCGGGGTGGAAGGCGTCGGCGTCGGGGAAGTCGGTCTCGATCCGGTTGGAGACGGCGAGGCTGCAGCCGACCATGGTGCCCGCCGGGATGCTGTGCCCGAGCACCTCCTGGTCGGACTGCGCGACCCGCAGCAGCAGGATCAGCGGCGGATGCAGCCGCAGCGCCTCCTTGACCGCCGACTCCAGGTTCGGGATGGCGCGCAGCGCCTGGAACGACACCTCGCGGCCGTCGGCGTACAGCTCGTCCAGCTCGCGGACCACGCCGTCCAGGAGGCCGGGGTGGCGGAGCAGCTCGATGAGCGTCCAGGCGGCGGTGCCGGACGTGGTGTGGTGCCCGGCGAACATCATCGAGATGAACATGCCGGTGACCTGGTCGGCGTCGAACCTGAGCGTGCCGTCCCCGTCCCTGATCGACATCAGCACGTCGAGGAGGTCGCGGTCCTGCCTGGGCGGGTCCGGCGGCCGCGCGTCCATGATCTGCTGGACGAGCTCCACCAGCGCCGTCCGCGCCGCGTCCCGCCGCCGGAAGCTGTCGATGTCGGCGTACGGGTCGACGTAGGCGATCGCGTCGGTGCCGCGTTCGAGGTCGTGGTACAGGTCGGCGAACCGGCGGTCGAGCTGCTCGCGGAACTTGCGTCCGATGAGGCACGCGGACGAGGTGTAGATCGTCAGCTCGGCGAAGAAGTCGAGCAGGTCGATCTCGCCCTCCGCGCCCCAGCCGGCGACCATCCGGTCGACCTCGGCGGAGATCGTCGCGGCGTGCCCCTTCATGAACGAGCCCTTGAGGGCCTGGTTGTGCAGGGCCTCGCGGCGCTGCTCCGGCGTCGCGTCGAACACCACGCCCTCGCCGAAGATCGGCGTCATGAACGGGTACGCCTCGGCCTGGTCCAGCTCCTCGTCGGGGGCGCGGAAGAAGAACTCGTTGGCCTCCTCCCCCGACAGCAGCACGACGCGCCGTCCGGCGAGGCGGAACTCGCCGACGTCGCCGCACTCGTCCCGGACCCGCCGCATCAGCCCGATCGGGTCCGAGCGCAGCTCCTCCAGGTGGTCGGGCCCGCCCGACACGACGCGCGGCTCCACCAGTGCGGTCACGACTCCTCCAACGGGGCTTCGGGCTGTACTTCGACGAGCCGGAGATGGGCGCCGCGCGGGGCCGCGACGATCGCGGCGACGGCGGCGGCGACGTCGGACGGGCGCAGGAAGTAGGGGTGGCGGGCGTGGCCCCACCTGCCCCAGTCCTCCAGGACGGCGCCGGTGGTCTCCGCGTCCCAGCTCATGCCCATGCCGGTCGCGGTCGGCCCGGGCCGGACGATGGACGCCCGCACGCCCGTCCCCTCCAGCTCCATCTGCATGGTGCGGGCCATCCCCTCCACACCGTTCTTGGCCGCGACGTAGGCGCCCGTCCAGGACCGCGGGGCGGGGACGGTGTCGGAGGAGACGAACACGATGTCGCCGCGCCTGCGCGCCACCATCTGCGGGACGAAGTGCGACACGAGCCGGTGCGCGCCCACGAGGTGCACCTGCACCTGCGCGAGGAACTCGGCGGTGTCGAGCTCGTGGAGGCGTCCGGCGGACAGGTCGCCGGCGCTGGAGACGACGATCTCGATGGGGCCGAGCGCGTCGGCGGCCGCCGCGGCGAACGCCTTGACCGAGTCGGAGTCGGCGACGTCCAGCGGGTGCGCGAACGCCTCTCCCCCGCCGGCCCGGACCGTGGCGGCCAGTTCCTCGCACCTGTCGGCGCGCCGGGCGCCGAGCGCGACCGGGTGCCCGGCCATCGCCAGCGCCGTCGCCGTCGCGGCGCCGATCCCCGACGAGGCACCGGTCACCACGGCCGCGCGCCGCCGCGGATGGGGTTCGAACCTGGGCATCAGCGCACCTCCACGCGCACGGGCAGCGCGGCGAAACCGCGCACGTTCACCGAGTGCACGCGCTCGGCGCCGTCGTGGTCGATCTCGTAGGAGGAGACGCGGCGCACGAACTCGGTCAGCGCGATGCGCGCCTCCAGCCGCGCCAGGTTCGCGCCGAGGCAGAAGTGCCTCCCGCCGCCGAAGCTGACGAGCTGGGAGGTGTCGCGGTCGAGGTCGTAGGCGTCGGCGTCGTCGAACACGCGCGGGTCGCGGTTGGCCGACCCGACGAGCAGGAGCACGCGGTCGCCCTCGCGGACGCGCCGCCCGTGCAGCTCGACGTCCCGCACGACCTTCCTGGCGAGCATCTGGCTGGAGGTGTCGTAGCGGAGCGTCTCCTCGACCCAGTCGTCCACGCGGGACGGGTCGCGAAGCGGCTTGGCGGCCTGGTCCGGGTTGCGCGCCCCCCAGTACAGGGCGTTGGCGAGCAGCTTGGTGGTGGTCTCGTTCCCCGCGACCACCATCAGGAACAGGAACGCGATGACCTCCTCGTCGTCCAGCCGGTCGCCGTCGATCTCGGCGTCGAGCAGGGCGGAGGTCAGGTCGCCGGTCGGCGCGCGGCGCCGCTCGGCGACCATGTCCTGGTAGTAGCCGACGAGGGTGAGCGCCGCGTCCATCCCGGCGGGCGGGACGTCGTTCAGCCCCTCCTCCCGGTGGACGACGGTGTCCGCGAGCCGGCGCACCTCGGCCCGGTCGGCCTCGGGGACGCCCATCATCTCCGAGATGACGTCCATGGGCAGCAGCCCGGCGAAGCCGGACACGAAGTCGAACTCGCCCTTCTCCAGGGCGGGCTCCAGATGGCGCCTGGTGAGCGCCAGGATGCCGTCGCCCAGTTCCTTGACCCGCCGCGGCGTGAAGCCCTTGGACACCAGGGCGCGCATGCGGGTGTGGCGCGGCGGGTCGAGCGCGAGGAACGACATCGTCCGGGGCGCGTGCGGGCCCCAGGCGCTCGGCTCCACCGAGACGCCGTGGGAGTTGGAGAACGTCGCGTGGTCGCGGAAGGCGGCGGACACGTCGGCGTGCCGGGACAGCGCCCAGAAGCCGATCTCGTCGTTGCGGTAGAGGGGCGCCTCCTCGCGGAGGCGCGCGTAGAGGGGGTAGGGGTCCTCGTGGACGGCGTAGTCGAAGGGGCTGTAGGAGACCTGCGCGGCAGGGTCCACGGCCGTCACCTCACTCGGGGGGTTCGGGCAGGATGAGCTCCGCCATCTCGGCGAGCCGGTCGGCCATGCGGGCGTAGGACGTGTAGCCCATGCCCGCGTACAGGAGCGCGCCGGTGTAGGCCAGTTCCAGCGCGCCGAGGATCTTGGGGTCGTCGTGCTCGCGCAGCGCCGCGCGGAGCCGTTCGCGGATCGCGTAGCCGATCCGCATCCGCAGTTCGCGGACGTCGGGGTCGGTGCCGAGCAGCGCGGTGGTGCACGCCGCCGCGAGGTCCGGCTCGTCCGACACCAGCAGCGCGATCTCGCGGAGGGTCCCCACCACCCGTTCGCGCAGCGTCCCGTCCGCCTCGACCGGGGGCAGGGCGCTGAGCCGCCGCCAGAACACCTCGGTGATCAGATGGTTCTTGGAGGCGAAGTAGGTGTAGGCGGTCGCGGGCGCCACGCCGGCACGGCGGGCCACGTTGCGGACGGTCAGGCCCTCGTAGCCGGTCTCGCCGACCTCCACCACGGCGGCGTCGGTCAGCCGCCGCACCGTGTCGGCCTGCCGCTCGGTGAGGCGGCGCCGGGTGGGCTCGGTCATGGGTTCGGGTTTTCCGGACACGTGTCCAGACATTAGTTCAGAAGTTGGCGGCGCGCAACGCCCCGCGCGTCCGTCCCGGGTGAGGCGGGTGGGATTCGAACCCACTCAGTCAGCGACACTTGGGTTACAGCCAAGCCCGACTCTCCGAACGTCGGCGCCGCCCCTCGCGCGGGCCGCGGGCCCGCGCCGTACCTCCGGAGGGATTCGAACCCCCAGCGCACAGCACCTCATGCTGCCGTCTCTGCCGTTGGACTACGGAGGCTTGCGTGCGGCTCCCGGGATTCGAACCCGGAACGTCCACTTCCTGAGAGTGGCCTCTCTGCCTGTTGGAGTAGAGCCGCGGGGAACTCGCGAAGGGCGTCGTCGCGGCGGCTCGGCCGGGCCTCTAGGAGACGGGATACCGGCCGGGGCGGGCGTGCGACGCCGAGGGCAGTCGAAGTCGATACTGCTCCAGAGCCATGGCCGGTCCTCCTCTCGGGCGTCTCGCGTCACCGTCCCTGTCTCGGACGGGCTGACGTCGTCAACGGTGCCACCGGCGGCGCGGCGGCCGCAACGGGTTTTCCGCTCAGTTCTCGTCCGGCAGGGCCGCGCCGAACGCCACCAGGGCCCAGAACGCGACCATGATCCAGCCGAGCGCGATCCCCGTCACCGCGAGCCCGAGCCCGCGCTCGCCGGAGCGCCGCAGCCGCACCCAGGCCATGTGCCCCGCCACGATCGCGGGGATGGACGGCAGCCCGCACGTGATCAGCCCCACCGCGCCCATGGACACCGCGTAGATCGCGAGGCTGTTCATCGGCGGCTTGGCGTGCGGATGGTGCGCGGGCTGGTACTGGTGAGGCGCCTGGGTGGGGTGGCCCTGGTACCCGGTCTGCTGCTGGTAGCCCGTCTGCTGCTGGTATCCGGTCGGCTGCTGGTAGACGGCCTGCCGGGCGTCGATCGCGTCGGCGTAGCGATGCCAGCTCTCCGCCTCGGCGGTCCGTCCCTGCCCGCTCAGCAGGACCGCGAGGTTGCGCATCGCCGCCGGGTCGCCGGCCTGCGCGGCCTGCCGGTACTGGCCCTCGACGAGCGCCGCGGCCTCCCCCGCGGCGAGCGCCGGCGCGTGCGTCCCCGGGGTCTGCGAACGGGACGGCGCCTCCGTGTGCGGTGGGGCGGGTGTTTCGGCGCGGTGCCGTCCGGGCGCCTGGGTGTCCTGCGTGGAGGGCGCGGGCTGCCGGCCCCCGCTGGAGATGAGGCCGTCCAGCAGCGACTGGGCGGACGGCCGCCGCGCCGGATCCTTGGCCAGCGCCGCCCGGACGGCCTTGAGCAGCGTCCCGTCGAGCCCGCCCAGGTCGGGTTCGCCGCTGATGATCTGGTGGATGACCGCCGGCAGCGAGTTGCCGCCGAAGCACGGCCCGCCGCGCGCCGCGAAGGCCACGGTCGCGCCCCACGCGAACACGTCGGACGCCGGGGTCGCGCCGCGCCCGTCCAGCTGCTCGGGGGCCATGAACGCGGGCGTGCCGACGATGCCGCCGGTCGCGGTGAGGCGCGTCCCGTCCAGGGAGCGCGCGATGCCGAAGTCGATGACGCGCGGCCCGAACGTGGACAGCAGCACGTTGGCGGGCTTGAGGTCGCGGTGCACCACGCCCGCGTCGTGGATGGCGGTCAGCGCGGTCGCGATGCCGACCGCGACGGCCTCCAGGTCGGCGCCGCGCAGCGGCCCCTCCTTCGCCACGGCGTCGTCCAGGCTGGGGCCGTTGACGAACTCGGTCACCAGGTAGGGCGGGTCCGCGCCGGGGTCGGCGTCCAGGACCGGCGCCGTGCAGAACGGGCGCACCCGCTTCGCCGCCGCGACCTCCGCCTCGAACCGCGCGCGGTACTGCCGGTCGGCGGCGTACTCCCGCCGGATCACCTTGAGGGCGACCTTGCGACCGGACGCGTCCAGCCCCGCGTACACCGTTCCCATGCCGCCCTCGCCGAGACGGTCGACGACCCGGTAGGGGCCGATGCGTTCCGGCAGGTCGGCGTGCGGCACGGACATTCCCCTCGGGACGGCGATCGGCGCTACAAGCCTGGCACATCCCCACGTTTCACGCGGCCCCCTCCGCGATCATTCCGGACCGCGGCGCCGCAGGCCCCGACCACGTCCCCTGCCCGGCGATGAGCGGGGGCCGGGTCGCGTCCGGCAGCGGGATGCCGTGGGTGAATTTGCGGGGGCGTCTTGCGTTTCGCCGGGGGCTGAACTGTAGTCTGGACAGGTGTCCAGAACAAACGATCGCTTGCTTCTGGTGGACGGGCGTCTCGTCCCCGGGGCGGGCGGCGCCTTCGAGACGATCAATCCCGCGACCGAGGAGGTGCTCGGTACCGCCGCCGACGCCTCCGCAGACGACATGGACCGGGCGATCGCGGCCGCGCGCCGCGCGTTCGACGAGACCGGGTGGGCGACCGACCACGCCTTCCGCGCGCGGTGCCTGCGGCAGCTCCGGGAGGGGCTGCGGCGGCGGGCCGACGAGCTGCGCGAACTCACGATCCAGGAGGTGGGCGCGCCGAGGTTCCTGACGTTCGGGGCCCAGTTGGACGCGCCCGTGGACGACCTCGCGTGGTTCGCGGACCTGGTCGAGGACTACGCCTGGGAGCGCGACCTCGGGCGGGCCGAGCCGATGGGGATGCCCAGCCACCGGCGGGTCGTCCGGGAGGCGGTGGGCGTCGTCGGAGCGATCACCCCCTGGAACTTCCCGCACCAGATCAACCTCGCCAAGCTGGGTCCGGCGCTGGCGGCCGGCAACACGGTGGTGTTGAAGCCTGCGCCCGACACGCCCTGGTGCGCGGCGGTGGTCGGCGAGGTCATCGCGGAGGAGACCGACATCCCGCCGGGCGTGGTCAACGTGGTCACCTCGTCCGACCACGCGCTGGGCGCTCAGCTCACGCGGGACCCCCGCGTCGACCTGGTGTCGTTCACCGGGTCCACGGCGACGGGACGCAACGTGATGGCGAGCGCGGCCGGGACCCTCAAGCGGGTGTTCCTGGAACTCGGCGGCAAGTCGGCGTTCGTGGTCCTGGACGACGCCGACCTGCGGGCCGCGTGCTCGTACGCGGCGTTCGCCGGGATCACCCACGCCGGGCAGGGGTGCGCGATCACGACCCGGATCCTCGTCCCGCGCGAGCGCCACGACGAGGCCGTCGAGATCACCGCCGGGGCGCTGGCGAAGCTCGGCGCCGGGGACCCGCAGGACGACCGGACGATCTGCGGCCCGGTGATCTCGGCGCGGCAGCGCGAGCGGATCGAGGGCCACCTGGAGCTGGCGGTCGAGGACGGCGGCGCGTTCGCGTGCGGCGGCGGCCGTCCGGAGGGCCGCGACAGGGGCTTCTGGATCGAGCCGACGCTGATCACGGGGCTGACCAACGACTCCCGCGCGGCGCGCGAGGAGATCTTCGGACCGGTGCTGGTGATCCTGCCGCACGACGGCGACGACGACGCGGTGCGGATCGCGAACGACTCGCCGTACGGGCTGTCGGGCGCGGTGCACGGCGGGGACGTCGCGCGGGCGCGCGGGGTCGCGCGGCGGCTGCGCACCGGGACCATCAGCGTGAACGGCGGCGTCTGGTACGGCGCGGACGTCCCGTTCGGCGGCTACAAGCAGTCGGGCATCGGCCGCGAGATGGGCGTGGCCGGTTTCGAGGAGTACCTGGAGACCAAGTCGATCGCGGAGGGCGTGTGAGGTTCGAGGGAAAGGTCGCGGTCGTCACCGGGGCCGCGCAGGGAATCGGCGAGGCGTACGCGCGGGCGCTGGCGTCCGAGGGCGCCCACGTGGTCGTCGCGGACGTGGACGAGCGCGGCCGGGACGTCGCGGACGACATCAAGGGCCTGTTCGTGCGGACGGACGTGTCCGACCCCGCGTCCGTGGACGCCATGGCCGGAGCGGCCGTGGAGCGGTTCGGCGGGATCGACCACCTCGTCAACAACGCCGCGATCTTCGGGACGATGAAGCTGGACTTCCTCTTCACCGTCGACTGGGACTACTACAAGAAGTTCATGTCGGTGAACATGGACGGCGCCCTGCTGTGCGCGCGCGCCTGCCACCCCCACATGCGGGCGCGCGGCGGCGGTTCCATCGTCAACCAGTCGTCCACGGCGGCGTGGCAGTACTCGGGCTTCTACGGGCTGGCCAAGGTCGGCGTCAACGGCCTCACGCAGCAGCTCGCGCACGAGCTGGGCAGCATGAACATCCGCGTGAACGCGATCGCGCCGGGCCCGATCGACACCGAGGCCAACCGGGCGGTCGTGCCGGGGAACATGTCGCAGAAGATCGTCCGGGACAGGATGGCGCTCAAGCGGATGGGGTCGCCCGGGGACCTGGTGGGCGCCTGCCTGTTCCTGCTGTCGGACGACGCCGCGTGGATCACCGGTCAGATCGTCAACGTCGACGGCGGCGAGGTGTTCCGGGCATGAGCGAGGCGCGCGTCCCCCCGGAGGGTGAGCGCATGGCGGTCGGCTTCGTCGGGCTCGGGCAGATGGGGGCGCCGATGGCCGCCCATCTGGCGGGCGCGGGGCTGACCGTGTACGACGCGCGGGCCGAGGCGATGGCGCCGCTGGTGAAGGCGGGGGCGCGGGCCGCGAAGAGCGTCGCCGAGGTGGCCGCGCACTGCGACCTGGTCTCGGTCATGGTCCGGGACGACGCCCAGGTCGTGGAGGTGGGCGAGGAGGTGCTCGCGAGCGCCCGTCCGGGCACGGTCCTGGCGGTCCACTCGACGATCCGGGCGCGGACCGCCGAGGACCTGGCCGTGCGGGCGCGGCGCTACGGGATCGAGGTGGTGGACGCGCCGGTGAGCGGCGGGTTCATGGGCGCGAGCGCGGGGAGCCTCGCGGTCATGGTCGGCGGGACGGACGAGGCGTTCGGGCGCTGCCGCGAGCCGTTCGGCGCCTGGGCGGACCTCGTCCTGCACATGGGGCCGGTCGGCGCGGGCACCCGCGCGAAGCTGGCCCGCAACATGCTGCACTTCATCTCGTTCACCGCCGCGGCGGAGGCGCAGCGGCTCGCGGAGGCGGCCGGGGTGTCGCTGCGCAAGCTCGGCCGGGTCGTCCGGCACACCGACGCGATCACCGGCGGCGCGGGCTCGATCATGCTGCGGCCGACGACCGCGCCGCTGGCTCCGGACGACGATCTGTACGACATCCTGCGGCACACGCGGGACCTCGGTGAGAAGGACCTGTCGCTGGCGCTGGAGCTGGCGGACGAGCTGGGGGTCGACGTCCCGCTCGCCCGGATCGCTCTCGATCGGTTCGGTGCGGGGCTCGGGTTGGTGGGAGAGGCCGATGACTGAGCGAAGCGAACCGGGGGGCGTGGGGGGTCGGCCCCCCACAGAGAACACGCCCGAGCGAAGCGAACCGGGGGGCGTGGAGGGGCGGCGGGAGCGCGGGCTGGAGATGATGCGCCGGGTGTACGGGTGGGAGGTGTCGGACGGGCCCGGCGACTTCTTCGGGATCACCGTGGAGCACCTCTTCGGCGACATCTGGACGCGGCCCGGGCTGAGCATGCGCGACCGGCGGCTGCTGCTCGTCGGGGTCCTCGCCGGTCAGGGGCTGAACGACGTCCTCGACATCCAGATCCCGGCGGCGCTGGCCAACGGGGAGCTGTCCCCGGACGAGCTGCGCGAGATCGGCGTCTTCCTCACCCACTACATCGGCTGGCCGCTCGGGTCGAAGCTGAGCGTCCAGATCGACACGCTGATCGCCAGGCACGAGAAGCGCGCCCGGCGGGACGGTTAGCAGAGGCGCGGGGCCGGGTCGGGCATCAGCATCGGCCCGGTCACGCGGAACCGTTCGACGCCCTGCCGGGTGAGGCTGACGCGCAGGTCGATCCAGCCGGCGGCGCCGGGCTCGCCGCATTCGTAGGCGCCTCTGCGCGGGAAGTGCAGGTCGCCCACCGACAGCTTCGCGCCCCGGACGTGCACCGGCAGCAGGAGGCGGGAGCCTGCGGAGAGGGGCGCGATGAGGCATCCGCCCACGTCGCGGCCGCGCGCGTCGCCGGGGACGGCGACGGGGCCGGACGGCGCGCAGCCGATGATCCCGGGGTGGCCGCCGGCGTCGCGTGCGCCTCCGGGGCGCCCGACGGCCAGCACGTCCACCACGATCACGTCGCCGGGTTCGGCTCCGACGACGACGAGCGGGCCGCACAGCAGGGTCCCGAGGCCGGGTTCCCGGCCGGGGCACTCCATCCGGACGGACCCGCCCGTGATGACCTCCGCCACGCCCGGGATGTCGGGGTGCCAGTGGGAGTGTCCGAGAACGTCCCGCATCCCGGGGTCGCCGAGGTCGAACATGGCTGGTGAGGGCATCGGGCAGTGCTCCTTCCGGCAGGGGACAGGCGATGCTCCGATCGTGCCCAGCCGCTGTTTCCGGACGGTTTCGGCGCGCTGACGCTCGCGTAAGACGGCCTTCACCGGAAAACGCCGCCCTCCGGGGAACCAGGCGGCGAGGGCGGGCGTCCAAGGTCCATGCGTGGTCGCATCTTCCTCCCGGTCGCGACGACGCTCCTGCTGGCCGGGACCGCCGCGTGCACCCCGTCCGAGCAGGCCCCCGACCGGGACACCGAGGCCCCGCCGGTTCGGCTCGTCGCCTATCGGGGCTGCGACGCGCTGCTCGACGAGCTGCGCCGCGCCACCCTGGACAAGGTCGGCCCGTACGGGCTCGATGGCGTGCCGGTCGACGGCATCGAGGCGCTGGCGAAGGCGCCGAGCGCGGGCAAGGTGCCCGGGGGTCCCGCGCCCGCTCCGGAGCACTCCACGACGAACTCGCACGAGCCGGGCGCGGACGAGCCCGATCTCGTGAAGACCGACGGCCGCAGGATCGTCGCGTTCGCCCAGGGGCGCCTCAGGATCGTCGACCCGGCGTCGCGCAAGGTGACGCACACGCTGGAACTGCCGGGCGGCACCCGCTACGACAACGGGGAACTCCTGCTCAGCGGTGACCGCGTTCTCGTGCTCACCCGGCAGGCCAGAGCCATCCCGTTCGAAGGCCCGGGGCGGCCGTTGCCGGGCCGAGCACTGCCCCAGCCGACGCAGACGACGCGCCTCACGCTGGTCGATCTGTCCGGCAGGCCGAAGGTCGCCGGGACGATGACGTCCGGCGCCGACTACCTGGACGCGCGGCAGACCGGCTCTACCGTCCGCGTGGTGATGAGGTCCCTGCCGCGCATCGACTTCCCCGGTGGCGACGGCGAGAAGAAGTCCGTCACAGCGAACCGGGAGGCCGTGCGGAGGGCCCCGCTTGAGGCCTGGCTCCCGTCCTTCGACGTGGAGGGCGGGACGTCGTACAGAACGCCGTGCGACCAGGTCAGCCGCCCGTCCTCGTACGCGGGCTCCTCGATGCTGACCATGCTGACCTTCGACCTGGCGAAGGGCCTCGGCGACCCGCAGCCGGTCGCGGTGACCGCCGACGGCTCGACCGTCTACGGCAACGGGGAGAGCCTTTACGTCACCGGCACTCCCCCAGCTCTGTTCGAGTGGCCGCGCAAGAAGGCGGTCGAGCCGCGCACGGACGTCTACAAGTTCGACATCCGCGGTAGCGGGCGCCCCAGCTACGTCGCCTCAGGCTCGGTGAAGGGCTTTCTCCTCAACCAGTACTCGATGTCGGAGCACGAGGGGAACCTGCGTCTGGCCGCGACGACCAGCCGGATCGGACCTGGCAGCAGGGCGTCGCAGAGCTCGGTGTACGTCCTGGCCCGGCACGGCCCGCGACTCGACCAGATCGGACGGCTCGACGGCCTCGGCAAGGGCGAGCAGATCCGCTCCGTCCGGTTCATCGGTACCACCGGCTACGTCGTGACGTTCCGGCAGACCGACCCGCTGTACGTCGTCGACCTCCGCGACCCCCGCCGTCCCCGGACCACCGGCCAGCTCAAGATCAACGGCTTCTCGGCCTACCTGCACCCGACGGCGGACGGGAAGCTGCTCGGCGTGGGCCAGGACGCCGACGCCTCCGGCCGGACGAGCGGCCTCCAGGTGTCCCTCTTCGACGTCTCCGCCGGGCCCCGCAGGCTGGACGCCTACAAGCTCCCCGGGGCCGCCTCCCAGGCGGAGTTCGAACCGCACGCGTTCCTGTACTGGCCGAAGACGGGCCTCACGGCCGTCCCGGTGACGCCGCGGGACGGCGGCCCGCCCGAGACCCTCGTCCTCAAAGTCACTGGCGCGGGCGTCACGAAGCTCGGATCCGTCCGGCCCCCGGGCAAGGATCCCGGCGACGGCGCCGGCCGCTCGCTCGTCATCGGCGACACCCTATGGACGTTCTCCGGCGCGGGCGCGCACGCCGTCGACGCGTCCACCCTCAAGGGCGGCGACTGGCTCGCCTACCGCTAGCTGTACTTGGTCATGATCTTGGTGACAGTCGGGTGATGGGGGGCTTGCCGCCCAGAGCTGAGTGGGGGCGTTGGGTGTTGTAGTGCTCA